>JAGCLW010000064.1 GCA_017646805.1 Paludibacteraceae bacterium
CTCCGTTTAGGAAATATCTTGTGCCGTCTTTCTCGATATAGATTATTCCGTTGCGGTCAATGATTTTCTTCACCTCGCTCTTTTCTACTGTGTTTTCTACTGTGGCTTCATTCACGCCAGTGGCAGGAATGGCTTGTATGTAATAGAATTTCTTCCATTCGTCTGCTGCTTTGTATGCGTCAACGCTTCCAGCTGGCACATTTAATGGAATGTAGTAATTTGACATTTCTAAACCGTTGCCATACTGGTCGCTAGCTAACGGAGGGTTTGTTGCTTCTACAGTCATGCTTGTCAGTCCTGTGCAGCCTCTGAACGCCCAGGATCCAATGCTTGTGACACTGTTCGGGATGGTTATACTTGTCAGTCCTGTGCAGTCAGAGAACGCGCTACTTCCAATGCTTGTGACGCTATTGCCAATTGTTACGCTTGTCAGTCCTGTGCAGCCATAGAACGCCTGATATCCAATGCTTGAGACACTGTTCGGGATGGTGACGCTTCCCGTTTTTCCCTGCGGACACTCTATTAATGCCTTCTTGTCTTTGCTGTATAAGACTCCGTCTATTGAAGCGTAGTTTAAGTTATCTTCCGCGACATTAATGTTCGTCAGTCCTGTGCAGCCATAGAACGCCTGAGATCCAATGCTTGTCACACTGTTCGGGATGGTAATGCCTCCCGTTTTTCCCTGCGGACACGTTATTAATGTCTTCTTGTCTTTGCTGTACAAAACTCCGTCTATTGAAGCGTAGTTTAAGTTGTCTTCCGCGACATTAATGCTTGTGAGTCCTGTGCAGTCATAGAAATCCCATTCTCCAATGCTTTTGACGCTATTGCCAATTGTGATGCTGGTGAGTTTGTCATTAAAATCAATTGCGTTAAAAGCCACTTGAGAATTTATGTCTGCCGTTTCAATGTTGTTGCAGCCATAGAACGCACTATAATCTATGCTTGTCACGCTGTTCGGAATCTCGATGCTTGTCAGTCCTGTGCAGCCAGAGAACGCATAACTTCCAATGCTTGTGACGCTGTTCGGGATGGTTATGCTCGTCAGTCCTGTGCAGTCATAGAACGCATAATCTCCAATGCTTGTCACGCCATTTTCTATTACAACCTTTTTGATTGATGAACGAAAATCATACCATGGAGCTGTATAAGAATCTTCTTCATAATCTTCCATATATCCCGTTCCGCTGATAGTCAACGTTCCTGTTGAACTTTCGAAATAGAATTCCATGTCATAATACATGTCATGAACGTACGAGCCGCAGAAGCCGTAGTAATCTTCTGCTTCTACCGCCCATGCGAGGGTTGTGGCGCATATTGCCACAATTAATGTAAATAATTTTTTCATGTTTTTAAAATTTTAAGTTTTTGAAATTATTTAGCTTATTTTGTCGCGTTTAAAAGAAAGTCGTAAATTGTAATCAATGAGCTTATTACTGCCAGTGCAAGAGATATAAATGCAATTATAAATGGGGCTCTAACTCCAGAGTCAGAGTTGCACCAATAATATTTAAACCAACATATTTTTTCAACATTTACTACTTTCTCCTTATTTACTTTTCTACTCTTCTTTATGTTTAATTCTTTCATCGATCTATAACTCATTTGTATCTGTCCACCTTTTATATTGGCGCCTACAAGTTTTCTGTATATGGTTTTCCCATTGGCGGTAATTTTTACATATCCTTCTGTTATATGCGGTTTACCACTATTAAGATCAACGCCGATTTTCTCAAATTCACCACTGTGTGTGAAAACATATTTGTTAATATTGTCAATTCCTACTTTGTCAAATATGTTCTTTTCTATTGTTTTTACCGGTAATTCCATATTTGTTCTTTTTGGGGGCGCCTACTCTTTATCGGATTTTCGGCTATTTCCGTATAATAATATCACAAATAATTCCTGGAAATTAACATCGTTAGCCTATTTTTTTTGAAATCATACAATGTCGTATTGCTCAAAATATTCATTTATTATACTTCTGACAAAGATAAAAAATAAAATCATTTTCAATAAAAAAAAGGTTGAATTTTCTATTCAACCTTTTTTTTACGCCATTGATTAAAAAATCGAAAATTTCAAACCGAAAAAGTAACTTCGTGGCAACGATGGTCCATAAAAATAACCACCATCACGATCCGCTCCTTTGTCAAAATCTCGCTGAAAACTATTTGCCACATTTTTTACACCGGCATGAATTTGTAATTCCGAACTTTTACTCAATTTAAAATTATACGCCACTTTGCAATTCACATCAAAAAAAGCCGGAGTTCGCACCTCTTCATCATGTTCGATATATCCGGCACAATGTTGCACCCACATTTTGCCCGTATACGTACCCGAAACCGACAAATCCAAACCTTCTATCGGTTCGTATCCCAACGTCAAATATCCATAACTATCCGGCGTACGAAACATTTCGCGACCCGTCTTTCTTCGCAACACGGCTTCCGAATCTTCCGTCCAACCCCACTCTGCCTCATCATAAAGACTTTGTTGAAGTGTCGCTCCAAGTTGAATCGTCAATTGCTCTATCGGAATCACTCTCGCCTCAAGACTCACCCCATAAACCATCGCTCCCACACCATTTCTACGTTCGTAGTTGATGCTCGTCTCCGTACTTCCCACTTCTTCGAGCAAAAAAACATCGTCCAATTTGGTAAAAAATCCATCAATCAAAAAATTCGTTTGTACTTTTCCAAAATTTTTATAAAAATCTGCCGACAAATTGACACAATGCGAACGCTCCGGTTTCAAACCCGACATATTCGTAATGAAAGAACTTTTTCCGCCAACTGCCGTAATGTGCAAATCTTCATCAAAAATTTGAGGAGCGCGAAATCCCATCGCATATCCCGTACGCAAACTTACCCACGAAGCCGGATTATATCTCAAATTAACTCTCGGACTAAAAATCGGTTTTTCAATCAAATTGTGCTTATCCATTCGCACACCCAACAAAAACGTAAGATATTTGTTTTTCCACTCATTTTGAGCAAACGCGCTATACGTAAAAACCGTCTGATCCACATCTCGCGAATGAGCCAACGTCTCATCTTTCAAATGATTGTAATTCACCTCTGCACCAACAGTAAGATCGGCAGGCATAAACCAACATTTTTTCATACGATAAATATATTGCACTCCTCCAACTGCCGTCAAATCATTGGTTGTTCCAAAAGCATTCGGATCTTGATACGTTCCATAATAACTATCACGACCAACATGTTGAGCCGAAGCATAAGCCGACAAACGATGTTTCAAATCTCGTGTAAACCATTCAAATTTCAAACCTCCACTATTGATATTATGTTCGGTTTGTTCAGCGACATTTGCTCTATCCGGAGGCAAATTCAAACTATCTCCACCACGACGAAACTCATACGAATTATGATATTCCAACGAAAGTTTTGTTTGTTGAGAAGTTTTAAAATATGATCGAAAACCTAAATTATGACTTCTCAATTTTCCCACTTCCGTAAATCCATCATCATTGGCGTCCCAACCTTGTCGCTGTTGTGTGCTACCATACAAACTTGCTCCAAAACGATTATTTTTAGAAACAATGGCTCCGTTGATCGACGTATTCACATCGGCTTTTGTTCCTCCAATCAAACTTGTCGTATTGGCAATGCTCAACGAATTGTTAAGCGGTTCTTTTGTAATCACATTGATTGTTCCGGCAATCGCATTCGCTCCAAAAAGAGCCGAACCTCCACCACGCACCACTTCTACACGATCAATCATGTTGGCCGGAATTTGTTCCAATCCATACACACCGGCCAAAGCACTGAAAATCGGGCGACTATCAATCAGAATTTGAGTGTAAGGACCGTCCAAACCATTGATTCTCACTTGTGTAAATCCACAATTTTGGCAATTATTTTCCACACGAACTCCCGGCTGATAATTCAATCCTTGAGCCATACACGATGAATTGGTCATTTCAAACACTTTTGGCGTTACCACATTCACAATATTCGATGCCTCACGCCGAGTCGTCTCTCCTCGATTTGCCGTCACAACGACATTGTCAAGCATGACCGCATCTTCAACCAACGAAAAATGGATTTCTTGCATTTGACCATCAACCACAGTTATCTGTTGTCTACTCGGCTTGTATCCGATTGCACTTGCCACCAACGTATATTCTCCCGCAGGCAAATCCATCATAGCATAATGTCCGGAAGCATCAGTCGCCGTTCCCAACGTTGTTCCTTCTATAGAAATATTCACAAAACCGATATGCTCTCCCGATTCAGCATCTGTGACATGACCAAGCACATGAGCATCGCTCGCTTTTTTCTTCAATTCTTGTTTTTTCATTTCATGCTGGGATTGAGCAAATACATTTGCCCAAACAAATGCAATCAACAAACACAAAATAGAGGTTTTCTTTTTCATTTTTTTTTTTACAATTTATTGTTTTATTTTTTTGGTTGCAAAGATAGATTCTAAATTAGTCGAGAAAAATACCTACAAATAATGATTTTGTTCTCACAAAACAACTCTTCTCAAAATCAAAAAGAACAAACTTTTATATTTTTTCAATTCATATTCTATATTTCTTGTTCAAAAAAAAAGTATATTTGCCAAACAAAATTTTTTATTAACCTAATAAAATGCTAAACTTATGCTAAACTCAAAAGTAGAAAATGCGCTCAATGCCCAAATCAACGCAGAATTGTGGTCTGCTTACCTTTATCTGTCAATGGAGGCTTATTGTCATAGCGAAGGTCTTTCGGGCATTGCCAATTGGTTTCATGTTCAATTTCAAGAAGAACAAGATCATGCACAAATTCTTTTCAACTACGTAGTTTCTCGTGGTGGTCGTGTCAAATTGGAGCCAATCGCAGAAGTTCCTACAGAATGGCCGGCTCTTATTGCGGTATTTGAACATACGCTAAATCACGAACAACACGTGACATCGCTTATCAACAATTTGTACAATATTGCTCTTGAAGAAAAAGATTTTGCAACACAAAGCAAACTTCAATGGTTTATCGACGAACAAGTAGAAGAAGAAGAAAGTGTTCAAGACATTCTCACTCATCTACGTATGATCAAAGACAATGGATACGGACTTTACATGATTGACAAAGAACTTGGAGCTCGTGTATATACACAAGCTTCTCCTCTTTCGGCCACAGAATAAAAAAAGTCAATTGGTGAATATCAACAAAAAAGTTTCGGAAAAGATTCCGAAACTTTTTTATTATTTTTCTCATTTGTTTATTAAAGAATAATTATCTACTTTTGATGTCCTTTTAAAAAAAAACATGAAACAAATCATTTCCTTTTTACGACAACTACATCAAAATAACAACCGAGAATGGTTTAATGCTCACAAAGCAGAATTTTTGGAACATCAATCACGTTTTCATCAATTAGTGGAAGAAGTGATTGTTGAAATTGGAAAATATGATCCAACAATAACCGGACTGACGGCAAAAGATTGCACTTACCGAATTTATCGCGACGTGCGTTTTTCGCCCGACAAAAGTCCGTACAAATGTCATTTCGGAGCATTCATCACTCAAGGCGGGAAAAAATCAGGTTATTCGGGCTATTATTTTCATATCGGAACGGGACTTTCCAACGAATATCCACACTGCCATTTGTTAGCGGCAGGCGATTATTGTTGTTCGCCTGAGATTTTAAAAATAATACGAGAAGACATCGTTGATGGAGAGGGAGATTTTGACCAAATTGTAAAACAAGCAGCTCCAACATTTCTAATTGACAAAGAAAATTCTTTGCAACGAAATCCAAAAGGTTTTACTCCGGACGCTCCTTATTCGGAATATCTTCGTTTGAAATCATATTGCCTTTGTCATCAACCGGACAACGCATTTTGGGAAACAAAACATCTTGCTCAACACATTGCAAAAATATTCGAGCCAACAAAAGATTTTTTAAACTACATCAATCGAGCTATTGATTTTTCTCGAGAAAAATAAAAAAAATGAATTTAACCAAATACTCTTCTTCCGTTGTTTTACCGGTACTCATTGCTTTGAGTTTGACTCATTTGTTCAACGATTTGTTGCAGTCGGTATTGGTTGCGTCATATCCAATTATAAAAAAAGACCTTTCATTATCTTTTTCTCAAATCGGAATAATCACGCTGGCTTATCAATTGTCCGCTTCAGTATTTCAACCTTTAGTCGGAATATTTTTTGATCGCCACCCCTTTTCTTGGAGTCCGATGTTGGCAACAATTTTAACGGCAATCGGACTGATAATTTTTTCGTTTGCTTCCAGCATTGGCATGATAATCATTGCCGTAATTCTTTTTGGAATAGGCTCTTCAATCGTTCATCCCGAAGCTTCTCGTATCACATCATTAGCATCAAAAAACAAACGAGGATTAGGACAATCCTTATTTCAAGTAGGAGGCAATTTAGGCGGATCTATCGGACCATTGTTGATTGCTATAATCGTTGCACCATATAGTCGAATCAACATTTTATGGTTTTTGTTGTTTTCATTCATGTCTGCCATCGCAATCGTTCCGATTCAACGTTGGTTTTCTGCATATTTGCAAGAGTTAAAGACAACTCACAAAACGATGAAAGTCACGTCAAATCGACCTTTTTCATTGCCCATTACAATTGGGTGCATTTTCATTTTATTGATTTTAATTTTTTCTAAATACATCTACATTTCAAGTATCACAAGTTACTACACGTTTTACTTGATTGAAAAATTCAATATCAGCATTTCTGCTTCGCAACTTTGCTTGTTCGTCTTTTTGATTGCAACCGCCATCGGTACGATGATTGGCGGACCAATGGGAGATCGATTCGGAAGAAAATACGTCATTTGGTTTTCCATACTTGGAGCCGCTCCATTCACGCTACTCATGCCTCATGTCAATCTAACGACAACCATCATCATGAGTTTCTTTATCGGACTTATTCTTTCTTCTGCATTTCCTGCAATTTTGCTCTATGCACAAGAATTATTGCCTTATAATTTAGGACTTGTTTCCGGATTATTTTTCGGAACAGCATTTGGTTTTGCCGGAATTGCAGCGGCTGTCATCGGAAATTTAGCCGACATCTACGGCATCGAAACTATTTATCAAATCACGGCTTATACTCCGTTATTCGGATTGATAGCCGGACTTTTACCAAATTTAAAGAAAACAAATCTTTCTTAAATTCTACATCATGACACAAATATGGATTAGTGCAGCCGGGTTGTTTGGTGCTACATTATTCGGATCCATTCTCGGATTTTTCATCAAAGAATTACCTCATAAATGGAATGATACCATTTTAGGTTATTGTGCCGGAATCATGTTGGCCGCTTCCACCATCGGACTTATCGTTCCGGCTTTTGAAATGTGTGATAATTCAATCACTCCTTGGTGGAGTATTTGCATTAGCGTAATGGTTGGTGCCTTATTTCTAAATGTATTGGACATCATCACGCCACACATGCACAACATTACCGGATTAGATGCCGAAGAACATCGCAACAACGCATCGCTCAATCGTGTTTTACTTTTTGTTTTGGCAATTGCAATTCATAAACTACCCGAAGGAATTGCTGCCGGAGTAACCATTAGCAACGAAGAATCTTTTTCTTGGATCGTGACGATCGGTATTGCTTTTCATAATATTCCGGAAGGAATGGTCATCATTGCCCCTCTGATATTAGCCGGAATTAGTCATATTCGTACAATGATGATTGCACTCGCCATCGGATTACTCGAAATTGTCGGACTTCTTGTCGGTATCGGATTAGGAACAATTTCAATCAACCTATTACCCATCATGCTTGGATTTGCCGGAGGAGCAATGCTCTATGTCACATCAGACGAAATGATTCCCGAAACGCACACTCATGGTTATCAAAAACAAGCAACGTATGCTCTTCTATTAGGTTTTATGACATTGCTTTTATTAGAAAAATTTTTATAAAAAAAAGGCTGAACTCACGTTCAGCCTTTTTTTATTTAAAACTCTAAAAATTTTATTTTCTCCGACATTCTCGGCTTTGCTTCCGGCGATTCATCTGCATATCCAAGACCAACACACAAACACAATTCATAACCTTCGCTCAATTGCAAAAGATTCAAAATCTCGTCACGTGTCGAACCTTCATTGATAAATCGAACAGGACTTCCCAAACAAATACTTCCTACTCCAAGCGATTGGGCGGCCAACATAACATTTCCGGCAAACAATCCACAATCATACGCAGAAAAATCATACCCCAAATCTCGGGCAATAAAAACCATGACCGGAGCTCCTCTAAAACAACCTTCTAAATCTTGAATCGTCTTCGATGGATTTCCTTTTGCCATCAAATCCACAATCTTTTTCATACGAGTAGAATCATCTACCACACGAATTTCCCACGATTGTTTATTTTGACCATTGGCAGCATTTATTCCACAAGTCAAGATTTGTTGCAATGTATCTCGACCAACAACGACACTCTTATACTGACGAATGCTTCGACGAGACATAATTGCTTCAATTACAGCATTTTCTTGAGACAAAACCATAGTATCTTTTTCCATTACCATCTCCGGTTGCTCATTGACCGAACACGATGCCAACACAAACAAACAAAGACAAACGATTAAATTTCTAAAATTTTTCATACTAAAAAATAATTAAGCCGGAGTCCATTTACAACGTACAGGAGAAACAATTGCTCCTTCTTTTTTTAATTCAGCAAACACTTTATCTACAATCTTTCTATCAAGACCTGTATTTTTTGCTACATCACCGGCAGAAATTGGTTTTCCGGCATCTCGCATTGCGGCTAAAACTTGTTCTTTTTCATTCATAATTCACAAAATTTAAGATTAATAATAGGTTTGCAAATATAAAATTTTTCTTTTGATAAAAAGATAAAAAGATTTATTTTTGCGTGACAATGACAAAATATCAAATAATCATGAATAGTTTTATTTACAACATTCCTTGCAAAGTTTACTTTGGAGAAAATCAATTAGAAAATCTAACAACCGAACTCAAACAATACGGAAGACGCGTGTTGATGGTCTATGGTAGCGGAAGTATAAAAAAAATCGGCTTATACGACAAAGTCTTATCGCTTTGTCAAACAGACAATATCGAACTATTTGAATTGGCAAATGTACAACCCAATCCTCGCATCTCTTCGGTGAGAGAAGGAGCAAGAATATGCAAAGAAAAACAAATTGACGTTGTGCTTGCCGTAGGCGGAGGATCTACAATCGATTGTGCAAAATGGATTTGTGCCGCAGCTTGCGTAGAACACGATGCTTGGGATTTTTTCAACGAAAAATGGGCTCCGGTAGAACGTGCTTTACCTCTCATTGATATTCTTACCCTGACAGCAACCGGTAGCGAAATGGACGCCGGAGGCGTAATTTCCAATCCCGAAACAAAAGATAAAATCGGACGAATTGCCTCGCCTTTATTACCCAAAGTCAGCTTTCTTGATCCAACATTGACATTCTCCGTAAACGCTTATCAAACAGCTTGTGGAGCAGCCGACATGATGAGTCACATCATGGAAGTGTACTTCAACAACGATGATGATTTTTATATGTTAGACTGCTTTATGGAAGGCATGATGAAAACCATCATCAAATACACACCTATCGCCATCAACGAACCCGACAATTACAAGGCTCGTGCCGAACTCATGTGGACAGGATCTTGGGCTATCAATGGATTTATCAACGGTGGAAAAATGAAACGTTGGAGTTGTCACCCAATGGAACACGAAATCTCTGCCATCTACGATATTACTCATGGATTAGGACTTGCCATTCTCACACCAAGATGGATGAAATATTGTCTCAACGAAAAAAATATAGACAAATACGTTCAATTTGCAACAAACGTGTTTGACATAAAACCAACTGCAGACAAAATGCAAACCGCAAAAGCCGGAATCGCCGCCCTTGAAAAATTCTTATTTGATACAATAAAACTCGTACGAACCTTTCCGGAAGCCGGCATAAAAGACAATTCCAATTTTGAAATCATGGCACAAAAAGCTGTCACTCTCGGAGGTTTGCAAAATGCCTTTCAACCACTAAACACCAATGATGTTGTGAAAATTTTTGAAATGTGTATGGTCAATTAGACAAAAAACAATAAATGAATATTTTTTATTATCTTTGCGTCTCATTTGAAAAAAATATAATTCATTATGTTTGAAAATTTAAGTGAACGATTAGAACGATCGTTTAAAATACTTAAAGGACAAGGAAGAATCACGGAAATCAATGTTGCCGAGACACTCAAAGATGTCCGAAAAGCTCTTCTTGATGCCGATGTCAACTACAAAGTTGCAAAACAATTCACCGACGAAGTAAAAAACAAAGCCATTGGTGCTCAAGTTCTTACAGCCGTTCGTCCTCAAGAAATGATGGTCAAAATCGTTCACGATGAATTGACCACTCTTATGGGAGGCGAAAGTGTTGACATCAACACCAAAGGAAATCCGGCAATTATCCTTATGTCCGGACTTCAAGGATCAGGAAAAACCACATTCTCAAGCAAACTTGCCAATTTTCTTAAACAAAAAAAAGGAAAAAATCCTTTACTTGTGGCTTGCGACGTTTATCGTCCTGCCGCAATAGAACAATTAAAAGTACTTGGAGAACAAATCAATGTTCCTGTATATGCGAACTTAGATTGCAAAAATCCAATTGATATTGCCAAAGAAGCTCTTGCCGAAGCCAAACGAAAAGCATGCGATGTTATCATTGTAGACACAGCCGGACGATTGGCGATAGACGAAGCAATGATGAACGAAATTGCTTCATTAAAAGAAACGCTTAAACCACAAGAAACACTCTTTGTGGTGGATGCCATGACAGGACAAGATGCCGTAAACACAGCAAAAGAATTTAACGATCGCCTCAACTTTGACGGAGTTATCCTCACAAAACTCGATGGTGACACACGTGGTGGTGCGGCTCTATCGATTCGTTCGGTAGTCAATAAACCTATCAAATTCGTTGGTCGTGGAGAAAAAATGGAAGATTTTGACGTTTTCCACCCTTCACGTATGGCAGACCGAATTCTCGGAATGGGAGACATCGTAACTCTTGTCGAAAAAGCTCAAGATCAATACAACGAAGAAGAAGCTCGAAAACTACAAAAGAAAATTGCAAAAAACCAATTTGACTTCAACGATTTTCTTGACCAAATCGGACAAATCAAAAAAATGGGAAGCATCAAAGATCTTGTTTCCATGATGCCGGGAGTCAACAAAGCAATGAAAAATGTAGATATTGACGACAATGCCTTTAAAAGCATAGAAGCTATCATTCAATCCATGACCCCAGCCGAACGCTCTAATCCGGCATTACTCAACACGAGTCGTCGAAATCGCATTGCAAAAGGTAGCGGAACCAACATTTCCGAAGTCAATTCGCTCATCAAACGTTTTGAAGAAATGCGAAAAATGATGCAAATGGTTTCCAAAAACAAAGGAAAACTTCCTAAAATGCCCGGAATGCCTCGATTCAAATAACCAAACTTTTTAATCATAATTCAATATGCAACTCATTGACGGAAAAGCAATTGCAGATCAAGTAAAAAAAGAAATTGCCCAAGAAGTTGAACAAATAGTAGCAAACGGAGGCAAACGACCTCACTTAGCCGTTATTATTGTAGGACACGATGGTGGTAGCGAAACGTATGTCGCTCACAAAGTAAAATCTTGCGAACAAGTAGGTTTTACATCTACTCGCATCGCTTTTGAAACTGATATAACGGAAGAAACGCTACTTGCCGAAATCGAAAAACTAAACAACAACGATGACATTGATGGATTTATCGTTCAGCTACCTCTTCCAAAACACATTGATGAACAAAAAGTCATCGAAGCTATCGATTATCGTAAAGATGTAGACGGATTTCATCCTATCAACGTAGGACGAACTTCTATCGGATTACCATCATTTGTTTCTGCTACACCAATGGGAATTCTTGAATTGCTCAAACGCTACAACATTGAAACTGCAGGAAAACATTGCGTTGTCATAGGACGATCAAATATCGTAGGAAAACCAGTTGCGTCGCTTATGATGCAAAAAGGTTATCCGGGAGATGCAACCGTAACCGTATGCCATTCTCGCACTAAAAATCTAAAAGAAATTTGTCTCCAAGCAGACATCATTATTGCTGCCATTGGTTCTCCAAATTTTGTCAAAGCAGAAATGGTAAAAGAAGGAGCCGTCGTAATTGACGTTGGAACAACTCGCGTACCGAACGCAAATACAAAAACAGGATTTAAATTAACCGGAGACGTTGATTTTGAAAATGTCGCACCAAAATGTTCTTACATTACTCCCGTTCCGGGAGGTGTTGGTCCAATGACCATTTGTTCACTAATGAAGAATACTCTTCTTGCCGGAAAAAAAGAAATTTTCAAATAGAAATCAAATCCTAAAAAAAAAGAGACATGATTTTCTTCATGTCTCTTTTTTTTTAACAAACAATCTTTTTTTCTATTTTTTTCAAATAAACACAATAAAAAAAGAAGACATTTTCGTGTCTTCTTTTTTGTCGGGATACCAAGATTCGAACTTGGGACCCCCTGCTCCCAAAGCAGGTGCGCTAACCGGACTGCGCTACATCCCGAACAAACTACTACAAAAAAATTGTCGGGATACCAAGATTCGAACTTGGGACCCCCTGCTCCCAAAGCAGGTGCGCTAACCGGACTGCGCTACATCCCGAACAAATTGTTCATTCAGCAATACCCTCACTGAATTCGACCGCAAAGATAGTAACTTTTCAATAACTACCAAAATTTTTATCGTCTTTTTATTTTTTTTCTTACGATAAAAAATATTAATAACCCAAAATTTTCAACATTGACTTATAACTTTGCTCTTTGGCAAAAAGTTTTGTATACCAATCTCCATTTTCATCACGATCAATGACTACCAATTTAGGAGCTGGAAGCAAACAATGCTGAATTCCTCCGAATCCACTTAAAGCTTCTTGGTATGCACCACAATGGAAAAAACCAATGTATTGCTCTTTACTCAAACTCATTTTTGGTAAAAAAATAGCATTAGAATGGACTTCTGCATTATAAAAATCTTCGCTATCACAAGTCAAACCGCCAAGATGAACACGTTCGTATTCTTTATCCCAATTATTGATTGCAAGAAATGGGAAACGTTGGTTGATTGCCCAAGTGTCCGGCAACGTGGTCATAAACGAAGAATCTATCATATTCCAACGCTCACGATCGTTTTGTTGTTTTTGATTGACTATAGAATACAACATTGCTCCACTCTCTCCAACGGTATACGAACCAAATTCGGTAAAAATATTAGGTTCTGGAACACCATTTGTTTCACAAATATTTTTAATTTGTGCAACAATTTCTTCCGCCATATATTCATAATCGTAGATAAAATCCAAATGTGCTTGTATTGGGAATCCTCCTCCAATATTGAGACATTCCAATTCCGGACATTCTTGTTTTAAACAACAATAAAGTTCTACAGCCCGACGAAGTTCATTCCAATAATATGCGGTATCTTTTATCCCTGTATTGATAAAGAAGTGAATCATTTTCAAATTCACTTGCTTATTTTTTTTAATTACTTCACGATAATATGGCACAATGTCACTAAATCCGATTCCTAATCGAGATGTGTAAAAATCAAACTTAGGCTCTTCTTCTGTCGCCAAACGAATACCAATATTTAAAACGCCATCAAACCCATCAAGCAAGGATTCTAATTCAAATTTATTATCAAGAATTGGAATTACATTTTTGAAACCTTTGTTGATAAAATTTTGAATATTTTCAATATATTGAGGTCGTTTAAATCCATTACAAATCACATAAGTATCTTTAGGCAAAAGACCTTGTTCGTCAAGAGCTTCTAAAAGATTTATGTCAAATGCAGAAGAAGTTTCTATGTTAACATTATGTTTCAACACTTCTTCCATAACAAATGAAAAATGAGACGATTTGGTGCAATAACAATAATTATACGAACCTTTGTAATCTACTTTTGCCATCGCAACGTTAAACATACGACGAGCTTTTTGTATGTTCATTCCAATCTTTGGCAAATAAGCAATACGAAGAGGCGTTCCATACTGTTTTATAACATCCATCAACGGAACATCATACCACAACAACTCATTTTCTTCAATAGAAAATTCTTCGTTTGGAAACTCAAATGATTGCTCAATCAAATCTGAATATTTATTTTTCATTTGAAAAAAAAGAATATTTTTTTTGAATTTAAAATAATGTAATTAACTTAAATCTCATTTTTTTCATCAATCCAACTCACTTGGATTATCTAAAAACGAGCCCACAAAGATAAAAAAAATCCATTAACAAAATATTCTTGTTATCCAAAAATGAAGATTTCCACATCAAATAATTGAGAAAAAAAAATAAAATTCAATTACAAGCACAAATTCAGCATAAAAAAAATCCACAAATAAGTTTCTTCTTTAAAAGAAGCTTCTCTTTCATTTCTTTATTGTATATTTGCAACCTCTTATAAAAAAAACGTATATTATAACATTACATTATTATGCTAAAAATGATTTTATCAATCGCTGGGAAACCAGGATTATTCAAACTTGTATCTCAAGGAAAAAACATGCTCATTGTAGAATCTATTGCAGACAAAAAACGTATTCCTGTTTATGCAAAAGACAAAGTCGTTTCTCTTGGAGACATTGCGATTTACACTGAAGACGAAGAAAAACCACTCTACGAAGTGTTCAACGCAATCAGAGAAAAAGAAGAAGGAAAAATCGTTGAAATAAACACGAAAGACAAAGAAACCGCATTCGCTTACTTTGAAAAAGTATTACCAACTTTTGACAAAGATCGCGTCTATGCCAACGACATAAAAAAAATCATTTCTTGGTACAACATTCTAACTGCTGACGGAATGGCCGATTTTTCACCAAAAGAAGAAACTGAAGAAAAATAAAGAAAAAAATATTTTTTTTGACAAAAGCGTTACACTTATTTTTTGTATGTGTAACGCTTATTTTTTGTATTCTGTCTTTTTTTTAATTATTTTTGCAATATTGTAAATTTAATTTTTTGTGCTAAAAAAAATATACATAGAAATCACAAATTGTTGCAATTTTAATTGCTCATTTTGTTGCCCATCGTCAAGACCAAAACGACATTTAAGCACACAGGAATTTCGTACAATTTGCACAAAAATTCGACCTTACACTCAATATATTTATTTGCACGTATTAGGAGAGCCTCTGCTCCACCCTCAATTTGAAGAAATTTTAAAAATTGCGAAAGAGGAAAACTTATTCGTCAACCTAACAACCAACGGATCTTTGTTGCTAAAACAACAACATTCTTTATTGAAAAATCCTCCGCGTCAAATCAACATTTCGATTCATGATTGGGAAGAAAATCTATCCGTAGAAGAGCAAACAAACTTATTAGAAAACACACTATCTTTATGTGACAAATTAAGTCAAACGACATACATTTCGTTAAGATTATGGAATCACACAAAAGAAACCAAAGGAGAATCATTGTTTAACCAATCAATATTAAAAATCATTTCCAATCATTATCAAACAGATATTGTTGCATTGGAAAACAATACAAAATCAATAAAATTAGCACCTCACATTTTTTTGCACAACGACAAGCGATTTTCTTGGCCGGAAAACACCGTTTTTTCCACCCAATCGCAACCAACATACTGTTTTGCTTTAAAGACTCACATTGCGATTTTATCAGACGGAAGTGTCGTCCCTTGTTGCATCGATGCTAATGCACATTTGCTTCTGGGAAATATTTTCACAGACAATTTAGACGTCATACTATCATCTCCGCGAGCAATAAAAATTCGACAAGGATTTCAACAACACAAAGCAATAGAAGACTTTTGTAAAAAATGTGGTTTCAGAGAAACTAAATTATAAAAAACCTTATTTCAAAAAAAAACACCATGTCTTACTTCAACGAAAACGAAAAACAATCAGTCCTACGACTCTACAGACAAGTTCTTCGGGCTTGTCAAGACAAACTCAAA
>JAGCLW010000065.1 GCA_017646805.1 Paludibacteraceae bacterium
AGGACGTGGGCACAACTCCGAGTAATTATTCGCTAGCAACTCCTCACGCTGGTCTGCTACTATTGATAGTAATGTCTGAGTATTCATAATTCATATTATTTTACTGCAAAAATAATTCTATTTCCATAAAACAGCAAATTTTCCGTAATCTATTTCCATAAATAATGCGATTCGTTTATTTATATTTCCATAAATAGTGCAAATTATCATTTTCTATTTCCATAAATTCACTCTTCGGTACAAAATCTATTTCAAATTTGGCACATCATTTATAACTCCTCACGACCTCTTTTCACTTCAGATAATAGACCGTTAAGAGGAACATTAAATGAAAAAGATGCATTTAATAATAGTCCTTCAAAAGGGAATGGGATAAATATTGATAAAGGTAATTCTAAATGTAACAATTGCGGCTATCCTGTTAGTCCTAATATGAATACATGTCCTTCTTGTGGAATTCATTTATCCAATACTGGAAGTAGTACAACACCACAAGGAAAAACTTGTTCAAACTGTGGAAACATTTTGACTCCAGGAGCTCAATTCTGCTCAAATTGTGGTAGACCTACAAAAATGGGAACAATAAATTCTGGGCCACAAGCTGGTGCTGGTAGTTTTTTTACACTTCGTTTTTATGCCCGTAGTTATGGATTATGTCCCATATATTTTTCATAACGTTTTAAGACGTTGCTTACATAAGCAACAGTTTGTCCGGCACGAAAATAACCGCATTTTACAACGGGATCTTGATAGTATTCTTTTTGTCGTTTTAGGATAAGAAATTCTTCTACGTTTCCATACCACAGATGTGGATTTTTTCCGTATTTTTCAGCTAAAGCCATTGCATCAAGGATATGTCCGTGACCGGCATTGTAAGATGCTAAAATAAATTTTATTCGTTCTTCGTTATTTTCAATTTTCCGAAATAAATGATTTAATTTTTTCAAGTGTTGAGCGGCGGAGGAAATGCTGTTTTCGGGATTTGTCAGATCGTCTTCGGTTAGTCCGTAACTTTCTGCCGTGTTTGGCATCATTTGCATTATTCCTCTGGCTCCAACCCACGAAATGACTGCTGTGTCGAAACGTGATTCTTCAAATCCTACAGCTGCCATAAGTTGCCAATCCCAAGGAATTGTCGGAGCATATTGTTTGAATAAATCATCATAAGGGGAAATTGCTCCTCGCGGTATTCGGACGGTTTTGGAATTAAAATATTTTGCTTTGACAAAGTATTTGTTGTACAAATTGTCTGAAAAGTTTTTTTGTTGTCTGATCCATTGATTGATGGAATCTGCCAAAATCGGTGTGGAATTGTTGACAGCCCAAGCACTTCTTTGGCTAAAAGAAATGGCTGTTTTGCAATCAATATTGCGATAGTAAGTCTTGTTGAGTAAAGCAATATTGTTGTCAGCAATTGTGTAATCTATATCTCGCTGTGCAACTTGTCGTATAAGGGTTTCGATTGCTGTTGTGTCATCTACGGTTTGGATATAAATTCCTCCTCCTAATTCTTCATTTAAGTGAATGAGTCTTTTTTCGTATTTTGAATTTTTAGGCACAACGATTGATTGTCCGATTAGTTCGGTAGGAGAGGTGAGTTCGCCACGTCCTTTGCGTTGGACTAAGACTTGATTGTTTATTTGCTCGTTTTCTAAAAAACGGATTTTTTGTTTGCGATCCAATGTCATCATTATTGGATAGGCTATGAGATCAATCGTATTGTATGTTAGTAGTCGAAGGAGTTCTGTTTCTGATTGGGCAATGTGGATTTGAAGTGTAAAATTGTGTTTATCGGCAAATTTTTTTATTAACTCATAGTCATAACCCATTTCTTGATCTTTGAGAATAAAATAGGAGTGCGAATTGTAAATCATTCCAACTTTCAGAGTGTCGGATTGTTTGATTTCTTTCCAATCGGGAAAAATCATGGTTTCTTCTTCGTGTTTTTGATAGAAGAAGAGACCGATTATTAGCAAAAGACCAAATATCCCAATAATGGGACCTACTATTTTGTAGTGTAAAGACATGGGTTTGTTGGTTTAAAAATAGAGACGCCTAAAAGTGTGGCGTCTCTATGATGTTTTTTTTTATTGATGTTCTTTGCGTAGAAGATCGTTGACTGTTTTTACCGGATTGAATGTTGATACGGGAACTTCTACAAAAATCGTGTTCCAATTGCTCATTGCTCCATTCCAAAGTCCGGGTAATTCAAGAGCTTTGAGTTCTTTTCCGCTTTTTGATTTAAGCGAAATAAATCCGGTTTGTTTGTCAACGTAATCAAGCAAGTTGAACGATTCTCCTTTGTAGTTTTTGGTTGCACAAACAAGATCTACGGGATTGAAGTGAGTTGCTGTTTGCATGATTTGCATCGAACGTTCGTCTTTGGTATTGATTTGAGAACTTTCAAGAATTTGAGGCGAAACACTTCCGTCGTTATTTACGATAAGATAAGGTCCTCCTCCCGGTTCTCCTTCGTTTTTGACCATTCCACAAACTCTGATCGGACGATTTAATTTCTCTTTCAGATATTCTATTTGTTCTGATTTTGTTGCTTTCCGACCGTTTTGTTTGTTCATTAATGTTTGTTCGCAGAAGATCGAGATTTCTTCTATTTTTTCATCAGAAATAGATTCGTTTTCTAATTCTTTAAGGTAAGCAAATGTTTTTTCTTGTGCAGCGACTAATATTCCGGCAATTAGTTTTTTGTATGTGACGGTATTTGTTTTGAATTTGTCGGGAACAACGTTGTCGATATTTTTTATGAAAATGACATCGGCAGACAAATCATTTAAGTTGGCAATCAATGCTCCGTGTCCTCCCGGACGGAATAGCATTGAGCCGTCGCTGTTTCTGAAAGGTTCGTTGTTTTCGTCCGCGGCAACGGTGTCAGTAGATGGTTTTTGAATCGAGAACGAAACGGTGTATTTGACACCAAATTTTTGAGCATATTTTTCTTGTTCGGCAATGACTTTGTCGGCAAAAAGTGTTTGGTGATCGTTTGATACGGTGAAATGTAGATTGACGTTTTCTCCACTTTTTGCATAAAGTGCTCCTTCTACCAAATGCTCTTCAATTGGAGTGCGATTTCCATCAAGATAAGTATGAAATTTTAGCAATCCTTTAGGTAAGTTTCCGTAGTTTAATCCTTTGGAATTGAGTAAGTTGTCGATGATTTTTTTGTATTGTTGATTATCAATTAGTTCTTCGATTGATTTGTTTTCATTTTTTTTGCAAATCGCATTCAAATCGTCGTAGAATGCAAATGATTTTATGTTGTCAAAGAATTTTTTTTCAAAATCAGAGGTTGGACAATTTTCTGTTCCGTCCAAAAATTCAAATAAATTTTTAAACATTCGACTTGCGGCTCCCGACGCAGGAACGAATTTTAATACATTTTTTCCTTGTTGAAGGTAATCGTCCCATTTGTTTAAGAAAGTTGCTTGTTCTTCTTGTGTAGGACAAAGGATTCCGTCTCCGATTTCGGCTGCTTTTTGAATGTTGAGAAAAGGGAATCCGGTTTTGAAATAGTTTAATTGTTCTTCCAATTGAGTTACCGAGATTCCTCTTTGTTTTAGTTGGTTAAGGTCTTGTTGTGTCATAGTTATTTGGGATTAATGAGTTGTTATTTTTTTTTGAATAAAACGATATAAAGGTAGTTTATTTGTTTGACAAAAACAAATAAAAACTTTTGTTAAATTCTTTGTTTTCGTTTGAAAATTTTTTTTGAAGAAAAATAATGATTTTTTTTGTAAGGGAAATAAAATCTTTTTACCTTTGTCGAAGCTGAAGACCGAGATTGGAAAATTCGACAATTAATTTTTTTATCCGAAACTGACCTTCTCAATGGCGGGCTGCGTCTTGAATTTTATTCTTGATATGCACAGTTGACTTGTCCTGGGGCACGGCAGATTACAAAGAGAAAACAAGGAAGTTTCAAATCCTATATGTTTTAGGAATTTTCTCAACATGCTCTTCAGCTTTTTTTGTGTGTATTTATTTTTTATAAATAAAAAAGGATATGAATTATAATTCATATCCTTTTTTTGTTTTTTATTAGAATAAATCAATTCCAATTTCTTGACAACGTTTTCGTTGGGATTCCGGCCATATTGAAGCTTGAACTTCTCCGATGTGTGCTTTTTTTAGAAGATACATGCATAGTCGTGATTGTCCAATTCCTCCGCCAATGGATAGTGGTAATTTGTCATTGAGTAGGCATTGATGAAAATACAATTCTTTGCGATCTTCTTTGTTTTCAAGTTTGAGTTGATGCAATAGTGCTTTTTTGTCAACTCGTATTCCCATTGATGATATTTCAAACGAACGATTTAGAATAGGATTCCATAGGATAATGTCTCCATTGAGTCCGAAATATCCTTCTTCGTTTGGCGTGCTCCAATCGTCGTAGTCTGGAGCTCGTCCGTCGTGTTTTTCTCCGTTGGATAATTTTCCTCCGATTCCCATTATGAATACAGCTCCGTATTCTTTTGCGATTGCATTTTCTTTTTCTTTGTCCGTCATGTTTGGATAGCGTTGGAGCAATTCTTCACTGTGTATGAATGTGATTTTTTCTGGCAAATAAGGTTGTAGTTGAGGGAAAATATCCGATATATAATATTCTGTACGAAGTAGTGCCGAATAAATTTTGTTTACGATTTCTTTTAAATAAGCAATTGTTCGATTTTCAGAAGAAATTACTTGTTCCCAATCCCATTGATCAACGTATAGTGAGTGTATGTTGCCAAGAGATTCGTCCGAACGAATGGCATTCATGTCTGTGTAAATTCCGTGTCCTTTAGGAATGTTTAAATCAGCTAAGGAGAGTCTTTTCCATTTTGCTAAAGAGTGTACGACTTCTGCTTTTTGGTCTCCAAGATCAAGGATTGGAAAACTTACGGCACGTTCTTTTCCACTAAGGTCATCGTTAATTCCTGTTCCTTGCAATACGAATAGAGGAGCTGTCACACGAGAAAGTTTCAGTTCTGCTGCAAGGTTTTGTTGAAAGTAGTCTTTGATAAGTTTGATGGCTCTTTCTGTTTGTTTTTTTGTAAGAATACTTTTGTATTCTTTAGGTTCGATAAGATACATATTGTTTTTATTTTTGCTATTTTCTTTTATTTTCGTTTGCAAATATATGGATTTTCTGTCATAATTTTAGTTTTATTTTAAATTTTCTTTCAAAATGTATAATAAAAAAAGAGGACGCATTTTTTTTGCATCCTCTTTTTTTGTTTTTATTGGGATAAAGATTATCCGTTAACTTTTTTCATGTGAGCGATAAGGTCAAGCACTTTGTTTGAGTAACCGATTTCGTTATCGTACCAAGAAACTACTTTTACAAAAGTATCAGTAAGAGCGATTCCGGCTTTAGCATCAAAAATTGAAGTACGAATATCTCCAAGGAAATCAGAAGAAACGACAGCATCTTCTGTGTATCCAAGAACTCCTTTTAATTCTCCTTCAGAAGCTTCTTTCATTGCTGCACAGATTTCGTCATATTTTGCTGGTTTAGCCAAGTTAACTGTAAGGTCAACTACAGAAACGTCCAATGTAGGAACACGCATTGACATACCAGTTAATTTTCCATTTAATTCAGGAATTACTTTTCCTACAGCTTTGGCAGCACCGGTAGATGAAGGGATAATATTTCCAGATGCAGCACGACCACCTCTCCAATCTTTTAGTGATGGACCATCAACAGTTTTTTGAGTTGCAGTAGTAGAGTGAACTGTAGTCATCAAACCATCTGTGATTCCAAATTTATCATTCAATACTTTAGCGATAGGTGCTAAGCAGTTTGTTGTACAAGATGCGTTAGAAACGAATTGAGTTCCTTTTTCGTATTTGTCAAAGTTTACTCCGCAAACAAACATTGGAGTGTCGTCTTTTGAAGGAGCAGACATAACTACGTATTTTGCTCCGGCATCAATGTGTGCTTGAGCTTTTTCTTTTGTAAGGAATAATCCTGTAGATTCTACTACATATTCAGCTCCGATAGCGTCCCATTTCAAATCTGCAGGGTTGCGTTCTGCTGTTACGCGAATAGCTTTACCGTTTACGATAAGTTGGCTGTTTTCTACATCGGCTTCGATTGTTCCATCGAATTGTCCGTGCATAGTGTCATATTTCAACATGTATGCCAAGTAATCTACTGGGCAAAGGTCGTTGATACCTACGATTTCAATGTCGTTTCTTGTTTGTGCCGCACGGAAAACGAAACGGCCAATACGACCAAATCCGTTAATACCTACTTTTGTCATTTTTTTGTTTTTATTTAATTTAATAAGATTTTTTATTTGCGGTGACAAAAATACAAAATTATTCTGTAAAATTTGTTTTATAGCATATAAAAAATAATGGGAAAGAATATTTTTTATGCTTTATATTCAGTATTTTGAGTTTCATTTTGTCCATAGCCTGCTCCTCCCGGACATCCACATCCGGATTCACAAGAAGATAAAAAACTCATCACGATGAAGGAAAGAAGAATTAATTTTTTCATTGTTATTTTTTATTTTGAGTGGAAAGTTATTTATTTGGAATGTTGTGTGTTTTTTTTGTATGCTCGATAAAATAACCATAATCCCCAAAGAATGAAAGGAATACTGAGTATTTGTCCCATATTGAGTAACATGTTTGCTTCGAAAGATTCTTGATCATTTTTGATGAATTCGAGTAGGAATCGTGTCAAAAAGACGATGATAAGAAATGTGCCGAATATTACTCCTTCGTGTTTGTATGCTTGTTTTTTCCAATAGAGAAAACTTGTTGTTCCCAATGCTACAAGACAGTAGAGCATTTCATAAATTTGAGTGGGATGACAAGGAAGAGTTTCTCCATTGCGAACGAAGATAAATCCCCAAGGCATTGTTGTTGGGTGACCGTAGATTTCGGAGTTCATTAAGTTTCCGAAGCGTATGCAAGCACCGCAAAATGCAATTGGCATTACTAATCGATCAAATACCCATAGGTAATTTTTTTTGGTAACGTATTTTGCAAAAAAATACATTGCAATCAAAATCCCAATAGCACCTCCGTGGCTTGATAAGCCTCCTTCCCAAACTTTTAGTATGTCAATTGGGTGGGAGCTATAATATTCCCAGCCATAGAAAAGACAATGTCCGATTCGTGCTCCGATGATTGTCCCGATGGCCATGTAGATGAATATTTTGTCTGCCCAATCTTCCGGATATTTTTCATGTTTAAAAATACGTGAAATCAGTTCGTATCCAACAAGAAATCCAATTCCCCACATTAGTCCGTACCAATGTACGTGTATATTGCCGATTGAAAATAATATGGGGTCTACGTTCCAAGTAATATATCCTAACATTTTTGTTTATTTATTGAATGTTTTTTCCACAACAACTTTTGTATTTTTTTCCGCTACCACAAGGACAAGGTTCGTTTCTGCCGATACGTTTTTCGGCTCTTATAGGTTGTGTTTTTTGTTGTTCGCGAGTGTCGTGATTTTGAGCTTGTGCATGTGCAGACGAATGTGCAGAAAGATCGTCTTTTTGAGTGCGATATTTGCTATAGTCTTGACGTTTGAGTTCGCGTGCTTGTTGCACGTCATTTGCTTGACGTACAGGGATTTGTCCACGCATCAAGATTCCTATTCCTTTTTTGTTTAATGAATCAATCATTGATTTGAATAAGTTGAAAGATTCGAGTTTGTAAATCAAAAGAGGATCTTTTTGTTCGTATGTTGCATTTTGTACTGAATTACGAAGTTCGTCAAGTTCGCGCAAGTGTTCTTTCCATGCTTCATCGATGACGAAGAGAAGAACCATTTTTTGAAAAGCTTTGTAAACTTCTTTTGATTCGCTTTCGTAAGCTTCTTTTAAGTTGACACGAACATTGATATTTCGTTTTCCATCGGTTAAAGGAACGATGATGTTTTCAAATTTTTGTCCTTGTTCTTCGTAGACTTGTTTGATGATAGGATTTGCGACTTCTGCAATTTTTTCCATGCGACGTTTGAAAATTGCAAGAGAGTTGTCATAAAGGACATCTGCAACGTTTGCTATTTTCATTTTTTTGAATTCTTCTTCTGAGAAAGTTACGTCACTTCCGAGCAATGATAATGTTTCCATTTTTAGGGATTCGTAATCATTGGCACAATTTTCTGCCAAAGTCCCTGTTGTGTCATAAAACATATTCGCAATATCTACACCGATGCGTTCGCCCATTAAAGCATGACGACGTTTGTTGTAGATAACTGTTCGTTGTTGATTCATTACATCATCGTATTCCAATAATCGTTTTCGGATACCAAAATTGTTTTCTTCAACCTTTTTTTGTGCCCGTTCTATTGATTTGGAAATCATAGAGTGTTGAATGACTTCTCCTTCTTCAATTCCAATTCTGTCCAATACTTTGGCGATTCGTTCAGAACCGAATAGTCGCATCAGATTATCTTCCAATGAAACAAAAAAGACTGAAGATCCTGGATCGCCTTGTCGTCCCGAACGTCCGCGTAATTGACGATCGACGCGACGAGATTCGTGTCTTTCTGTTCCGATGATAGCAAGTCCTCCGGCTGCTTTTACTTCTTCGGAAAGTTTGATGTCGGTACCACGACCTGCCATGTTGGTGGCGATAGTGACTGTTCCGGCTTGTCCGGCAAGAGCTACGATGTCGGCTTCTTTTTGATGTAATTTTGCGTTGAGGACGTTGTGTTTTATCTTTCTGAATGTCAACATTTTGCTGAGCAATTCTGATATTTCTACGGAAGTTGTTCCGACCAATACCGGACGACCTTTCCCAACGAGAGAAACGACTTCTTCGATTACGGCGTTGTATTTTTCTCGTTTTGTACGATAGACTTTGTCTTCCATGTCGATTCGTGCAATCGGTTTGTTGGTTGGGATTACAACGACGTCGAGTTTGTATATATTCCAAAATTCACCTGCTTCGGTTTCTGCAGTTCCGGTCATTCCGGCCAATTTGTTATACATACGGAAGTAGTTTTGCAATGTAATTGTTGCAAAGGTTTGTCTTGCTGCTTCTACTTTTACTCGCTCTTTGGCTTCGATTGCTTGATGAAGTCCGTCAGAATAGCGACGTCCGTCCATGATACGACCTGTTTGTTCATCAACGATCATTACTTTGTTGTCTATGACAACATATTCAATATCTTTTTCAAACAAGGTATATGCTTTAAGCAATTGATTTGTTGTATGTAAAATTTCGCTTTTTGCAGCATAATTTTGCATCAATTCATCTTTTTTGCTTTGTTTTTCTGTATCAGAAAGAGTTGTATCTTTTTCTATTTCAGCAATTTCGCTACCAACATCAGGTAGGACAAAGTATTGGCTATCGCTTGCTTTTTGTGAAAGCATATCAATTCCTTTGTCTGTTAGTTCGATAGAATTGTGTTTTTCATCGATGACGAAGTAGAGCGGATCGGTTGCAATGTGCATGTTCCGATTGTTTTCTGCAATGTAGAATTCTTCGGTTTTGATGAGTAATTGTTTCATGCCCGGTTCGCTGAGGAATTTGATGAGGGCATTGTTTTTTGGAAGTGCTTTGTAGGAACGGAACAATGAAAGTGCTCCGTTTTCTTGATCTTCTTTGTTTTCGGATTTTAACAAGCGTTTAGCTTCGGTGAGGTATCCGGTAGCTAAGGTTCGTTGTGTTTGAACTAATGATTCTACATTTGGACGAAGTTCTTCAAATAATTGATCGTCGCCTTTAGGTACCGGTCCGGAAATGATTAAAGGAGTACGAGCATCGTCAATCAAGACAGAGTCAACCTCATCTACGATTGCAAAGTTGTGCTTGCGTTGTACCAAATCGTTTGGACTCATGGCCATGTTGTCACGAAGGTAATCGAATCCGAATTCGTTGTTTGTTCCGAAAGTAATGTCTGCATTGTAAGCATCTCGACGTTCGTCTGAATTTGGTTGATGTTTGTCAATACAATCTACAGACATTCCGTGAAACATGTAGAGTGGTCCCATCCACTCTGAGTCACGTTTGGCAAGATAATCATTGACGGTCACGACATGAACTCCTTCGCCGGTGAGAGCGTTTAGGAAAACCGGAAGTGTTGCGACGAGAGTTTTTCCTTCTCCGGTGGCCATTTCGGCAATTTTTCCTTTGTGAAGAACTACGCCTCCAAAAAGTTGCACATCGTAATGGCACATGTCCCAATGAATGATATTTCCTCCGGCATTCCATTCCATTTTGTAAATGGCATTGTCATTTTCGATGCTTACGAAGTCGTGCGAAACGGCTAATTTTCGGTCAAAATCAGTTGCTTTTACAATGATTTCAGGTTGTTTTGAGAATCGGTAAGCTGTGTTTTTGACAATGGCAAAGACTTCCGGAAGAACTTGATCTAAAATTTCTTCGTATTTTTCTTTGATTGTTTTTTCGAGTTTGTCAATTTCGTTATAAAGTTTTTCGCGATGGTCAATATCTGTGGCGTCGATTTCGCTTTTTAATTTGATGATATGATTTTTTTCTTCGGCAACGTAGTCTGCAATTTGTTTTCGAATGGTTTGCGTACGTTCGCGAAGTTCGTCTGTTGACAATTTTTCGATTTCAGGATAAATAGCCTTGATTTTATTTACATAAGGCGTGATTTCTTTTAAGTCGCGTTGCGATTTATTTCCGAAAATTTTAGTTAAAATAGTACTGAAACTCATAAGAATTTTTCAATTAGTATGTTATGTATTGGGTTAACATGAAAAAAATGTATAAAAATCAGTCAAAGATACGATTTTTTGTCGATAAAATTATTGTCTAAGAAGAAATGTATGATAAAATAGTTGATAAATAAGTTGAATGCGATATTGTATTTTGTAAAAAAGTGAATTTGTGCTTTTTTTTGTTGCCGGCGAAACGTTGTTTTCGTGTTGTCTGTATAGATGTAGTGGTTCGTTGATGAAATAGATGTTTTTTTTCTGACAACAAAGTATTCCGATCCAAATATCAAACATTCTTAATTCTTTTGGAAAGGGAAAAATGTATGACAAAACTTCTTTTTTGATAGCCATACAGCAACCCATAAAATGATTTTTGATGAGATGATTTATTGTGGAATACGAGAAGTTTTTGATTACAGCGGTTTGCGTGATTTTGTCGTTTTCATCAATAATGTTGTAATTGCAAATCACACAATCGTGGGTTTGTAGTTTTTCGACACATTTTTGCAATTTGTTTTCAATCCAAATGTCATCTTGATCTGCGAAGAAAATGTATTCACCGGAAGCGTGTTGTAGTGCATGATACATGTTGGCTGTCGCATAATAAAATCCTTTGTTTTTGTTGTATTTTTCAAATGCTGAATCTTTTTTGTGATGAAACAATTTGATTCGATTGTCTTGAAAGGATTGTATTATTTCGCAAGTGTTATCCGTACTTTCGTCGTCAGAAATGATCAGTTCGTCAAACTCTGAAAGTTGGGATAATATCGATTGAATTTGTTTTTTTATAAACCGTTCTCCGTAGTGCGATATGAGACAAACGCTAATCATAGGATTTTCAAAAATTGTTGTGCTTGATATGATCTGCTGAATTGTTTTTTCTTTTCTTTGTCAACGTCTTGATTTGTAAAACGTTGAGCTTGCCATTCTTTGTATTTTGATAAAATAAAATCTTTTATTTCTTGTGTGTTTCGTGCTGCAATTCCTGCTTTGGTTTCGTTTATTGTTTGTTCCAAATCAGCTTCATCGCTTCGAACACAAAGAATTGGTCGTTCGCATCCCAACGCTTCAAAAAATTTGGTTGTCATAATGCCTTTGGCTCCATTTTCGGAAGTTTTGTTGGTGACAATCAGAACGATAGACGACCGATTAAGTAATTCCGGAATTTGAGAAATTGGAATGAATGGCGAAATGATTGTGTATTTTTCTATATCGTATTTTGATGATAAAGAGCGAATTAAATCTTCGGTTTTGGAATCAACATACCATTCTATTTGTAAATCTTTTTGTAAATCGGGATTTTCCGTTAAAAGTTCTTGAATTCCTTCGAAAAATAATAATGGATTTCTGATGGAAAGATTGTAAATTCTTCCGGTATATGTGATTGTGAATTTTTCTGTTTTGATTGTTTGTGGTTTGAAAACGTTTTCGTCAAAACCATTGAAAATCAATGATGTTTTAGGGTTGATTTTTGAAATGATATTTACATGCCAAGGCGAAATTGTTGTGACGTGTTTTGCTTTTTTTAGATTTTTGTTTCTTCGTTTGATACTGACATGTTTGTAGAATAATGAAATGTATTTTTCAAGTCCAAAAATTGTTGGTAAAGAATGGACGTAGAAGTCGGATTCGGTGTATTCTTCTGCGATGTCGCGAAGGTCGGCGATAAATTCGATGTTTTGTTCTTTGGCAATTTGAGTGGCTGTAGGAAGAGGAAAAGTGTAATAGGTGCTACAAAGTATAACGTCGAAAGTTTCGTTTTTTATTGCATGTCTTGTTTTTCGTGTAAAAATCCACGATTTATAATCAAAAAACAAAGTGAGGATAAACGAAAAAAGCCATTCGATTTTTTTTCCGATTTTTGTTTTGCAATGCAATAATTCAATGGTGTGAATTGTTGTTCGTTTGGTTTGAATATTACATTTTTCATCTCCATTATTTGGGGTCACAACGGTTAGTTCAAGATTGTGATTTTGTTCTAAATTTTGGCACAAATATCCCATTCTTGGAGCAAATGCCGGAGGAAAAGCGTCGCATATTATTAAAATCTTTTTCATGCTAAAATCTGTTTAATAATGTGTCGGTGTAAGTTTTCTTTTTCTACACTTTGATTGTGCCATAATAGACAAAGATCTCCTCCGTGTTGTTTGCAGTTTTTTATGATTTGGTGAGAAATGTTAATGGCTTCTTTTTCAGGTAGATTCATGTATTTTTTTTCGGTAAGCGTGCAATCCATTATCATCAACGGATGGAGTGTAAGTGATGTTACTTTTTGTGTTTTTGGATTGATCCAACGAATTGATTTACACGTTCCTAAACGAAATCCGGCTACGTCTGCGTATCCCATTGTGTAATCGTCGGTATATCCGCTTTTGATGAGTGTTTCAAATTCTTCAAAAGAAATGTTTCGCAGATAATGATGACGATGTTTGGTCGTTGATAAAGAGGAACATTCTTTTTGCAGTAACGAAAAGTTTTTTCCGGCTTTGTAACTGCTGTGTAAACCGATTTCGATGTCGTTGTGTTGAGCTATGTAATCGAAGTATATTTTTTGTTTTTTCAGAGAACAAATGGGTTTGTCCAATATTCCGTATTTTTCGCCTCGAATGGGCGATTTGAAAAAGATGATGTATCGGTATTTTTCTGTATATTTTTGAGTTAATTGATGAAGAAACGGAATGGTGAAAAATGGATCGTTTTGTTTTTTCTCAAATAGAGAACAAAAAGATTTTTTTAGGTTGCAATTTCCTTTCTTTATTCGTAAAAATCGTAGAATTTCTCCGGCAAATTGTCTAATGTTGTTGCAATAAAAAGGCGTGTCTATGTCTGATGTAAAAATGAGGTTGAATGATTTTTCTGTGTCGGGATTTTCAACGTTTATGTTTGCCATGCGACACCATTTTCGCAACAAATTTCCGTATTCTTCCACAATTGGGCGAAAAATAAATCCGGCACGAAATGGCAAACTTTCTTTTCCTCTGAAACGCCCGTGTTCGTCGTGAGCTTGTTTTTCATTTTTGCGAATCCATTCTTCGTATCGAGATAGAAGAAAAAACGCAGATGCGACAATGTCGGCATACACGATGATTTGATTTTCTTTTTGAATTATTTGGTTTGATCCAAATAAAATAGGCGTATTTTCAATTGTTTGCAAAGGAATAGTTGGAAGACTTTTGTATGTTCCATAAATATTTTTGTCCCAAAAATTAGAGGGTACAATAATCAATCGTTTTTCTTTCCATTTGTTTTCATCGGCAGAGTAGGCAATAGCTTGTAATGCTTCGCTATTGCCTTCGCCGAGTAAATGAGTTAAGAGATATTCGATATGATTAAGATGGGTCATTTATCCTTTGTTTTGTGCTTCAACCAAATTTTGAGAGCAATACATTTTTCGTAAAGTGTTTTTTTCGATTTTTCCTGTCGGATTGCGAGGAATTTTTTCAAAGAAAATTTTACGAGGACGTTTGTATCGAGGTAATTTAAGACAAAATTCGTTCATTTCTTCTTCGGTCAAAGAGCAACCTTCTTTGGTTTCTATGATTGCCGCCGCAATTTCTCCCAATCGCTTGTCGGGCAATCCGATGACTGCAACATCGTGAACATTTTGATGTGTGCGAATAAAGTCTTCGATTTGTACGGGATAAAGATTTTCTCCTCCACTGATAATGACGTCTTTTTTTCGATCGACAAGAAGTATAAAGCCATCTTCGTCTTCTTGTGCCATATCTCCGGTGTGCAACCAACCATTATGAAGTGTTTCTTTTGTCGCTTTTTCGTCTCGATAGTAGCAAGTCATTACTCCGGGACCTTTTACAGCCAATTCTCCAACTTCGCCTTTTTTTACTTCATTTCCTTGATTGTCGATAATTTTTATTTCCCAGCCAAATCCGGCTTTCCCAATCGAACCTACTTTGTGAACATTTTCTACTCCCAAATGGACGCAACCCGGACCGATTGATTCGCTCAGACCATAGTTTGTATCGTATTCATGTTCAGGAAAATAACTGAACCAATGAGATACCAAACTTGGCGGAACCGGTTGTGCTCCAATGTGCATCAATCGCCATTGATTCAGATGATAATCATTTATTTTTAGCGTTTCGTTGTCTAATGCTTCCAAAATGTCTTGAGCCCAAGGTACGAGTAACCAAACGATTGTGCAATGTTCGTCAGAAACTGCTTTGAGAATGGATTCCGGTTTTGTGCTTCGCAAAAGAACTGCTTTCCCGCCTGAGATTAAACTTCCGAACCAGTGCATTTTTGCTCCGGTATGGTAGAGTGGTGGAATGCAAAGAAAAACATCGTCTTTTGTTTGTCCGTGATGATTTTGTTCCACTTTGGCAGAATGTGTCAAACTGCGATGTTTGTGTAAAATTGCTTTTGGAAAACCGGTTGTTCCAGATGAAAAGTAAATGGCTGCATCGTCGTCGTCGGTCAATGTAATGTTGGGTGCTTGACTTGAGCAATTTGCAGTTAGTTCAGTGTAATCTTCTGCAAAAGAAGGACAGCCTGTTCCGACATAAAATAATAAGCGATTTTGGCTGATTTCGTCAGCAATTTCTTCGACGCGACCGATAAATTCAGGTCCAAAAACTAAAATATCAACTTCTGCTAATTCAACACAATATTTTATTTCATCGGAAGCGTATCTGAAATTTAGAGGAACTGCCAATGCTCCTGTTTTTAGAATTCCAAAATAAATTGGCAACCATTCTAAACAATTCATGAGCAAGATTCCAACTTTGTCTCCTTTTTCGATTCCTCGTTCGATAAGAAGATTTGCAAACCGATTGGCTTTTTCGTCGAAAACGTGCCATGTGATTTCACGACGATAATGAGTGACTGATGCAGGTTCCATCAACTCATATTCTTTCCAAGTAACGCGTTTTTTTTCTTTTAAATCGGGATTGATTTCTACAAGGCAAACGTCGTTGCCATAAAGTTTGCTGTTTTTTTCAAGAAGTTCTGTGATTGGCATATTGTTACTATTTTTTTTGTTCCAAAGTTGAGATGATTTGTGTTACTATTTTTTGAGTCGCATTTCCATCTCCAAAGAGTGGTGCGTAATGAATGTTTTTGTTTTGTAATGTTTCGTATGCTTTTAAGATTTGTTCTTTGTTGTCATCAGTTAAAATTGCTGCATGATGTCTGACAATTTCAATCCATTCGGTTTCGTTGCGGAGAATGATGCAAGGTCGCTCAAAAAAGTATGCTTCTTTTTGTACTCCTCCGGAATCGGTGACGATGACCGAAGCATTTTTTTCTAACTGAATAATGTCAAAATAAGATGCAGGAGGAATGATTATTATGTTTTTATGTTGCGAAAGTTTTGTCCATATAGTAGAGAGTTTTTCTTCAGCAATGTGTTGAGTACGAGGGTGAATTGGAAACACAATGGTTGTTTTTTCTGCTAAAGACAAGAGACTGTTCAAGCAATTTGTCAGACGTGAAATGTTGTCTGTGTTGAGATTTCTGTGAATGGTGAAAAGAATATATTTTTCCGGTTGTAATTTTAATTCTTTTAAAATTGTTGAACGTTGTTGAGCGATTTTGGAATAATACAAAGCATTGTCAAACATTACGTCGCCAACAAGCGAGATTTCTCCTTTTTTGATGCCTGAGGTTTCCCATCCTTCAAAACGTAGATTGTTGATCGATGTTTGGGTTGGGCAAAACAAGATTGTTGACAAATTGTCGGTTAATATTCGATTTTGTTCTTCTGGCATCGCAAAATTGTATGAGCGAAGACCGGCTTCAACATGGAATATCGGAATTTGAAGTTTGGCGGCCGCCAAAGCTCCGGCAAGAGTTGAATTGGTGTCGCCATAAACTACAACTCCATCGTATTTTTCTTTTAATAAAATGGCTTCAATTCCTTGAAGCATTTTTGCCGTTTGTTCTCCATGAAATCCCGAACCAACGTGTAGTTGATAGGTTGGTGCAGGAATATTCATTTCTTCAAAAAAGATAGAAGACATTCGTTCGTCATAATGTTGTCCGGTATGAAGAATATCTTCTTGCAATTGATTTGAATATTCATTACGTATGATGCGAGATAATGCGGCCGCTTTGATGATTTGTGGTCGAGCTCCGACGATGGTAATGATTTTTTTCATGCGATGAATTGTTGTTGATTTTTGAAGAATATTTAATTTTTATTTATTGAGATTTGTTGAAAAATGTCAATAATATCTTTTGAATTGATGTTTTGAAAGTCTTCGTTTCGAGTTGTAATAAGGATTCCTGCCATATCAATTGCTCCCGGACTGATCATTATTTTTTTTTCAAAAAATTGGGTTGGACGATGTTTTTTTCGTTCAAAGAAAACGATTTTCCAAGATTCTTTTTCCCAAGAGCAAAATAAATTGAAACAATCGGGTGCAATTTCTTGTTGTTGTCGTATTTTTTTAGAAATAAATAGTGTTAATTCTTCTATGTTTTTTGATTCAAAAATAATTTTTGTCCTCGTGGTGCAAGGTTCAAAAAGTGATTGTGGTAAATCAGTTTTTTTTCCTGCCTGAAAATGTAAGTGATCGGGAGCAGAAGCTCCTGCCGTTGCTCCATTAAAGAAAATGATGTCTTCGGGCAATTGTTGCGAAAGAAGAAGCATGTCTTTGATGGAATTTTCAGATAATTCTTGTTGTTGGTGCGTTTTTGAGGCAATTGTTATGTGATATGGTAGAATTGGAAATGGATTGATTAGAATGCTGTATTTTCCTAAAAAATCTATTTCTTTTTGTTCTTTTGGTCTGTTTTTTTTGCAAAGAAAACAAGGTCTTTCGGCAATGCTTTTAGGGTCAATTTTGGCTAACGAAGAAATGGCTCTTGCAGGATTAAATTGAATCAAAACGCTTTCGTCTGAGTTTAGTGTTAGGGTTTTTGTTTGAACAAGATGAAGCGCAGAATAGTTTTTGTTTGCCAAATCCCATTCTGTCATTTGTTGTTTTACTAATTGATTGACTTGTTCTTGCAGAGTCATTGTTGTTTTTTTTTAATCAAATACTACAGTTCGATTGTTATAAGCCAAAATTTTATGTTCGATATGTTTGGCAACACCGCGAGAAAGTACGATTTTTTCTAAATCTTGACCTTTGCGAACGAGAGTTTCTACATTGTGTTTGTGTGTGATATGAGTAACATCTTGTTCGATAATCGGACCGGCATCAAGATCCGCAGTTACGTAATGACTTGTTGCTCCAATTAGTTTTACTCCGCGAGCGTGTGCCGCATGATATGGTTTTGCTCCCATGAATGCAGGAAGAAACGAGTGATGAATGTTGATGATTCGATTTGGATATTGTTCGATAAAATTTTGACTGAGAATTTGCATGTAACGGGCAAGAACAATAAAATCGATACCTTGATCTTTCATCAGTTGCATTTCTTTTTCTTCTTGTTCTGCTTTGTTTTCTTTTGTAATCGGAAAACAATAGTAAGGGATTCCAAAGTTTTTTGCAATTGGTTCGAGATCAGGGTGATTGCTGATAATCATAGGGATTTCTACGTTCCATTCTCCTGCCGAATATCTTGCAAGAATGTCGTATAGGCAATGAGACATTTTTGAAACGAATAGAGCCATGCGAGGTTTAACGTCTTTGAAGTAAAGAGAGAACTTCATGTCATAACGTTTGGCTAATAAAGTAGAAAAGTATTCTTCAATTTTTTTTCTTGGAATTTCAAATGTTGTCAAATCCCATTCTACTCGCATGAAAAAATGATTTTCTTCATTGTTTACCCATTGGTCAAGGTATAAAATATTCCCTTTGTTTCCTGTGATGAATTCAGTCACGGCAACGAGAATTCCTTGTTGATCCGGACAGTGAATCAATAAAATAGCTGTATTGTTCATGTTGTAAATAATTTTTTTTAGTACCAATTGGTTTGATAACCATGATCAGAATTTTGTTCGTATTTTAAGTCAGATAGCATACTTGCGTTGACGTTGATGATAAAGTTGTAACTTTTGTAAATTCCGAAAGGAACAATGTTGGCACTCATGCTCCAACAATGGAGATTTCGGGTGACACCGATGGTGGAATATGTTATTTTGTTGTTTGAAATATCCCACGAAAGACCCATTGAGAAATTCCATTTTGATGTCAGTGAAATTGTTCCCCGAACACCTAAATTGTGTGTTAATTCTCGGTTGTATTCCATTCTTTCTCGATTAAATTCGTTTTTGTTTCCATATCGTAAAGAATAATCAAAAGATAGAGTCCAAGGAATATTTATTTTTTGATAACCATCATCATCTTGTTCGCTTTTTTGCTCAGATTGTTTTTGAGCTTTTTTGTTGACTAAAGACATTTCCGTGTCGGTGTTGGCTTCTGTGAGTCCTTTGATATTTTCTTCTTGTGCGGACTTTCCATCATCTTTATTTTTTTTCTTAAATGTATTGTTGCTAAATGAATAAGAAAAAGATGTGGAAACGTTTGTCAATCGAGGTGCTTCTCCATAGCTCCAACGCAATTTGTTGATATGTACGGGATTGTCAAATTCGTTGATTCCGTATTTGTACATGTCAAAAATTCCGTTTACGTTGAGCGTGAAACCTTTGGTGATTTTTAGCCGAAGATTCATGTTGATGTTTGACCATCGTAGTGAGTCTGCGGCAATGTTGTAATTTCCATTTATGGAAAATCCATCGATAAGGCTTATTGTTTTATAAATTACTTCGTCGGTGGTGTCGTTTTTCATTTTCCATTTCATTTCTAAATTGTTGTTTAACGAAAAATTTACGACTCCCATCATTCCTTTTGATGGAACTCCGTATTGACCGTTGGCATAAGGAGAATAATCTATGTTGTGGACGTTGCCATTTTTGTCTTTTCGTTCGTATGATTTGTAGTATCCCCAAAATGGTGTGCCAAAATCCGGTTTGTAAGAAATTGATACCGATGGTGTGATGACATGGCGAATTTTTCCGATTTTATCTCCGAAAATTTTTCGTATCGGAGTGTAAAATCCGTAGAGTTTGGTTGACATGCTCATCGCAACTGAGAAGTCTTGTACGTAACCAACTTTTGCTATTGTGTCGCGATGAAGTTGATCTGTCGTGTAATCCCAAGATTGATTTACTTGTTGAAAATATAATCTTCCTTGGTAGTTGATTGTCGGTGTTATGTTGATGTATTTGAATAGGGTAAAAGATGCTCCGATTGGGATTCTAAGGTTCATTCCATTTTTCCAATCGGTTAGGATATTGGATTTCAAAATTTTGTCTTCTTTTGTTTCAATAGAATTGTTGACGACAACCGATCCTGAAAGATATATTTTTTCGTACCATTTTTCTTTTCCGACTTTGTTTTTTCTTTTGAAAGGATAAATACGATTCATGGTTACGGTAAAATCCGGCAATGTAGCCGAAATTGTGGAATCGGCAGTTCGTTGCGTGAGTAATAAACTTGCTGCAATAGAAAATGGCGTTTCAGGAAAATTGTAAGTATAGTTGATACTCGAACTTTTTGTGTTTTGACTAAGTAGTGCCGGATTGTAGTAGTTGTTTACGTCACTACGGTCGTATCCGCTTGTGGAGAAATTGACACTTGCCGAAAATGTGCTATTGGGTGATGATTTTGGATTTTGAGTGTGAGTCCAATTGACAGCAAAATTTCGGTTTACTTGATAATCGGGCAGACCTTTTTCTCCGTAAATGTCGTTTCGATAACTGATATTAAGATTTCCGGAAAATTTATAACGTTTGATGTATCGAGAGCTTAATGTTACAGCCCAAGTCCCTTTTGTGTAAATATCTCCTAAAAGTGTAAGATCAAAATAATCGTTGATGGCGAAATAGTAGCCTAAATTGCGTAAGTAAAATCCTCGCATAAGTTCGTCTCCGAATGAAGGAATTATCAATCCGGAAGAATAACTTTTTGTAAAAGGAAAATATCCAAACGGCAAAGCAAGAGGAAGAGGAATGTCAAGCAAAACCATGTATGCAGGACCAGATACGACCCATTTTTTTTGTTTTACTTTTGCTTTTGTCAGGTGTAGATAAAAGTGAGGATGATCATGCTTGTCGCAAGTCGTGTATCGCCCGTCTTTCATACACATGATGTCTTCATCTATTTTTTTTGTTTCGTTTCCAAGAATATATCCTTCTCCTTGTTGCAAACTAACTTGACGAATAAATCCTTTTTTAGTGTCAAAATTGTAAGATAGTGTTTTTGATTGATATTCTTCTCCGTTATCTTTGAAGACCGGTGTTCCAATCAATTCTCCGTTTTCATCTTCTTTTCCGCAAGCATCAACAATGGAACTGTCTGCATTGAGTTGGATAAATTCGGCTTCTAATTCTATTTTGTCGTAATTGACTTTACTTTCTCCATACATGTAAGCTTTTCCTGATTTGTAAAGGACAATAGAGTCTTTGGCCGTGTATGATACGGGAGCGTCAATTTTGCTTTTCTTTTTTGGAGATTGTTTAACAGTAGTAGACTCTGCAGAAGATGCTACTACTTGAGTTGTGTCGGATTGAATTGTTTGATTGTTTTTTTTGTTTTTTGCTGAAACAGAAAAACAGACAATCCAAAGACACAAAAAGGTTAAAATTTTATATTTTAGAATGGATTTTTTCAAATGAACAAATTTGTGCAAAAATTGTGCAAATATATGAATTTTTCATGTATTTTACAATAAAAAATAAGGGCTGAAAGATTCTCGTAAGTTGCTGAAAAATTGATTGTTGTGAGATAATAAAAAAGACGAAAGTATTCTTTCGTCTTTTTGTGTTTTATTTTCCAACTCCCAAATCTCCATTATCAATAAGAATTTCGCATTTAGGATGATTTTTCAATGTCGGATAAAGGTCGTTTAAAAACCATTTTTTTAGCGATTTATCACTTTTTACATGAGTGTTGTTTTCGCAAAATATATTGATGCTGAAATATTCAAAGAATGATTCGCTTTGTCGAATGTCGTTCTCAATTTGTTGTTTACTTCCGTTTTCCGTACAGATTAAAAGGCAAATGCCGTCAAAATATTTTGCTACTTTTTTTGCATCTATTTCAGAATCAATGCCTTTGTTCCAAGAATTTCGTAGTTGCGAATCAAAAGTTTCGATTCCGCAACGAAATTTGACTTTTGTCGGAGCAAATAAGTTGGCAAATTTTTGTAATTGATGGCGATACATCCAATGCATTTCAAACCATAAAGTGTGAATTTGTTTTTCTTTACAAATTTGTTGAATGAAATGGATTGTTTTTTTATCTAATTCTATTCCGGATCCGGAATTGATGATGTCTAAAACGCCGAATTTTCCGGTAACTTTTTCGAGTGTTTTTTGATTGATAACAAATGGGTCGGAAGATATGTCGGTGTGATAGTCGCAAAAAGTACATTTTTTCCATCGACAACCGGTTCCTTGCAGAAGAACGATTTCTCGTGGAAATTTTGTTGAAATCAAAGCATAACGATTCATGGTTAGATTTTTCTTTTGATGAAATTAATTGTCGCGTATGCGATAGGTGTGCCAAAAAATGCTTCAATTCCTAATTTCAAGCAATATTGAATGAGAATCATTATTGCTAAATCTTCCCATGGGGCAATTCCTCCAAATGCAATAAGCACAAAAGGTATCGTGTCTAATAAATAACCAATAGAAGAACTTCCTATTGTTCTGATCCATAAGTATTTGCCTCTTGTCAAAACTTTTATTTTTGCCATAAACCATGCGTTGCTAAGTTCTCCAAATAAAAAGCCGGCAAGAGATCCGATGATGATTCGTGGGATATATGTGAAAATGTGGTTGTATGCCATGGCGGTTTCTTCTACGTACGTTGGAGAGGGTAGGAGAACTCCGATCGTCGTACATAGAACCATGATGATATTGCAAATGAATGTGAGAAAAATTACTTTTTTTGCTGTGCGATAACCCCAAATCTCGGTCAGTAAATCACCCAACATGTAAGCGAAAGGAAATGTGATTGTGCCTGCATCAAAATAAAATAAGTTGTAAAAACCTATGATTTTTACAGCCATTATGTTTGATACCAAATAAAATGTTACGAACAATGCCGTAACAATCATGAGTGCTGAATTTTTTTTTGTCATGGTTTCGGTTTTTTTTATAAGGGTTGTCCGACACCTTATTTTTGTTGTTAATCTATTGTGAAGTCTATTCGGCAAATGCTATTGCCGGTTTCGTGATTTTTTATTTCTATAAGATGATCTTTTTTGCAAAAAGCCATCGGAGTTCCGGGAAATGTTTCGGCAGAATAGACAATACTCATATCGCGAATAATACTTCCGGTCAGCAGTTCTTCGCCAAATGTATTTATTGCATGTTCAATATATTTTATGCTACTAAAATGTGTATTGATGTCAATATCGCTATATTGAGGATAATAAATTTTTATTGGTTCGGATTCAACTCCGGCAATACGTTTCATTATTGGCGTTTCGTATTCTTCGCGTTTGATGATGTATTCTTTTAGAATGCCATCGTTGATGTCCAGCAAATTGGTTGGTCGACGAGTTTCAAGATCTATTGCAGCCCAATAAGATTGTGCCGTAACGATTGCTTCGTTGTCTTGATCAATGAGTGCAAAATTTCGTCGTGTAAATATACTTTGAACATCAGAAATCCATGTTTCTACGCGAACGGGTTCATCGTGTTTTGGATAACGCGTTACGTACACTCCCATGCGAGATAAAACCCAAGTTTTTCCTAAATTTGCCATTTCGTCAAATCCGAATAAATTGCCTTGAGCATGTTGTGTCGCCGCTTTGAGTAGTGCTACAACTATGTATGTCATAGGTGCACAACCGGAATTGTCGCAACGGGCACCATCGATGATAATATCTACTTTTCCAATTTTGTGTTTTTTCATTTTATTTTACTTTTTTTACATTAAATTTTTATATTTTTCTTCAATATCTGCTAACATATCACTAAGTCGTTCGAGACGAGAGCGTGTGATCGCAACACGTCCGGAGCGAATAAATTGTAATACGCCAATCGAATCATTAAGTTCGTGAAATAGCTGTTGCGTTTCATCGTAAAGTCCTGTTTTTTCCAAGACAACGCACGTTTCTGTGATTTCAAGCACTCGAATGTCATATTTGCGAATCAAAGTTTCGAGCGTGCCGGCTTTTAATAATGATTCTGTTGCTATTTTATAAAGTGCAATTTCTTGAAAAACAAGTTCGTCATCTGTGTTGTAATATGCTTTTAGAATATCGACTCGTTTGTCAATCTGATTGATTACCATTTCAATTGTGTCTTTATCAGTCCAAGTTGTAATGGTGAATTTATGAACTCCTTCTAATGCAGAAGGCGAAACGCTTAATGTTTCAATATTAAGTTGGCGACGATTAAAGGCAATCGTGATTTGATTGAGCAAACCTACTTGATTTTCTGAAAAAATGGTTACGGTATATAATATTTTTTCTTTCATGTATGAATCCTTTTTTTATTGCTTTTTTTCAAGAAGAATATTGGTTACGTCTGTTCCTCCCGGAGTCATTGGGAAAACAAGACCTTTTTTCTCAACGTTAGCAACCAGAAGATAAGGTTTGTCGTCTTTGAACATATCTTTAATTGCACTATCTAATTCTTCGCTTGTGTTGACTTCGGCAGTTCCTATTCCGTAGGCTTTGGCAATCAATGTAAAATCAGGATTTATCATATCTGTGAAAGAATATCTTTCGTTGAAAAATAATTCTTGCCATTGACGTACCATTCCGAGTTTATTGTTGTTGAGAACGATGATTTTTACTCCAATTTTGCTTTGTAATATAGTGCCTAATTCTTGCAATGTCATTTGGAATCCTCCGTCTCCACAAAAACAACAAACGGTTCTTTCGGGAGCTCCGATTTTCGCTCCGATAGCTGCCGGAAGTCCGAATCCCATTGTTCCTAAACCTCCGGAAGTGATGACGCTACGACTTCGAGAGAATTGAAAATAACGAGTGGCCATGATTTGATTTTGACCTACGTCGGTTACCAAGACGGCACATTTATTTGATGCTTCGCTCACTTTACGAACAACTTCTCCCATGTGCAAACGTCCATCAATAGGATTGATTTCTTTTTTTACAACTTTGTCTTGTTCGCGATTTTCGTATGTGGCAAAAGAGTTTATCCATTCATAATGAACGTTGTTGTTCATTTTTTCATAAACTTCTTTGATGGTCTTTTTTACATCTCCTAAAACTCCGACTGTTGGTTTTACGTTTTTGCCAATTTCGCAAGGATCAATGTCAAAGTGAATGACTTTTGCTTGTTTTGCGTATGTTTTTAAATTTCCTGTCACTCGATCAGAGAATCGCATACCAATGGCGATTAAAACGTCGCATTGATTTGTCATCATGTTTGGTCCAACATTCCCGTGCATTCCAACCATACCTTTGTTTAGTGGATGATCGGTAGGAATTGCGGAAAGTCCCATTAGTGTTGTCGCAGCGGGAATATTTCCTTTTTCCAAAAAATCAAGAACTTCTTCTTCTGCATTAGCAAGGATTACGCCTTGTCCGATTATGGCAAGAGGGCGTTTGGAATTGTTGATGATGTTGACAGCTTCGTTTATTTTTGAGTTATCAATATCAATATTTGGAATATAACTACGAATGAATTGACATTTTTGGTACGTGAATTCTTCGAGATTTTCGTTTTGTGCATTTTTTGTAAAATCCAAAACTACAGGACCTGGACGTCCTGTGGTTGCAATGTAAAACGCACGAGCAACTGCCCATGCAATATCTTCTGCACTACGAATTTGATAACTCCATTTAGTGATTGGTTGAGTAATGCCTACAAGGTCAGTTTCTTGAAAGGCATCTGATCCAAGAGCTTCTGTCGGAACTTGTCCTGCAATAACGACCATTGGCGTACTATCCATCATTGCGTCTGCAATTCCGGTGATGGCATTTGTCGCTCCGGGACCGGACGTGAGAAGTACAACTCCGGGTTTTCCACTTACGCGAGCATATCCTTGAGCGGCATGAGTTGCTCCTTGTTCGTGACGAACAAGAATGTGATTAAGTTTGTCTTTATAGTCGTATAAGGCATCAAATACAGGAATGATTTGACCTCCCGGATAACCAAAAATTGTTTCTACTTCTTCTTTGAGTAAAGATTCAAGTAAAATATAACTACCTGTCATTTTTTTAGTCTTTCTCTTTTTTTATTAATCTATAATACGTACTCCTCCTTTGTCGGCACTTGAAACCATGCTTGCATAAGAACGTAAAGCTTTTGATATGGTGCGATTGCGTCCTTTGGCAGAAAATGCATCTTTCCCACGAGCTTCTTCTTTGGCACGACGATTGGCAAGTTCTTCATCGCTAACAAGTACGTTGATTGATCGTTCAGGAATATTTATCTCAATAATGTCTCCGTCTTGAACCAATCCGATGTTTCCTCCCGAAGCTGCTTCCGGAGAAATATGTCCGATTGATAATCCTGATGTTCCGCCAGAGAATCTTCCATCTGTAATCAACGCACATTCTTTTCCTAAATGGCGAGATTTGATGTATGATGTAGGATAAAGCATTTCTTGCATTCCCGGTCCTCCTTTAGGTCCTTCGTGAGTGATGACAACAACGTCTCCGCTTTCTACTTTTCCATTAAGAATGCCGTCGCAAGCTGAGTCTTGAGAGTTGAAAACTTTGGCTTTTCCCGTGAAATGAAAAATAGATTCGTCTACACCTGCCGTTTTGACAACGCATCCTTGTTGTGCAATATTTCCTTTTAGTACAGCCAATCCACCATCTTTGGTGTATGCGTGAGCAATATCGCGAATGCATCCTTCTGCACGATCTGTATCTAAGCTATCGTAATATTCATTTTGCGAAGCAAATACAATATTATATTGATTACATGGTGCTGATTTGTAATTTTTTATCGCTTTTTCTGATACGTTTGGAGATAAAATGCAATATTCGTCAATTGCTTCTGCCAAAGTTTTTCCATCTACACGATTAACAGACGTATCAACCAACCCTTCTTTTGCCAATTCGTTGAGAATTGCGATAATTCCTCCGGCACGATTCACATCTTGAATGTGGTATTTTTGAGTGTTTGGTGCAACTTTACAAATGCAAGGTACTTTACGACTAAGAGCGTCAATGTCTTCAAATTTAAAATCAGCTTCTGCTTCTTGTGCAATTGCCAAAAGATGAAGAATTGTATTGGTGCTTCCTCCCATTGCAATGTCAAGTGTCATGGCATTAAGAAATGCGGCTCGAGTTGCAATGTTTCGAGGCAAAACGCTTTCGTCGCCATCTTGGTAATATTTGTATGTGTTTTCAACAATTAGTTTTGCCGCATCGGCAAATAATTGTTTTCGATTGGCATGAGTAGAAAGAATCGTTCCATTTCCCGGAAGAGCTAAGCCAATTGCTTCGTTGAGGCAATTCATTGAATTGGCGGTAAACATTCCCGAACAACTTCCGCAAGTAGGACAAGCTGAAGCTTCTACTTTTGCAACTTCGTCATCGCTAATATTTTCGTCTGCAGCTTGAATCATTGCGTCTATAAGATCCAATTTTTTATTGCCAATTTTCCCGGCTTCCATAGGTCCTCCCGAAACAAAAACAGTAGGGATATTAAGACGCATACTTGCCATAAGCATTCCCGGAGTGATTTTATCACAATTGCTAATGCAAATCATCGCATCGGCTTTATGGGCATTTACCATATATTCAACGCTATCGGCAATCAAATCACGAGAAGGTAGTGAATAGAGCATTCCGTCGTGTCCCATGGCGATACCATCATCAATTGCGATGGTGTTAAATTCCGCAGCGAAACAGCCTAATTTTTCAATTTCAGATTTTACAAATTGACCAACTTCGTGCAAATGAGTGTGTCCGGGAACGAATTGAGTAAATGAGTTGACAATTGCAATAATAGGTTTTCCAACTTGTTCTTTTTTCATTCCATTTGCATGCCAAAGAGCACGAGCTCCAGCCATTCTGCGACCTTGAGTTGTCGTATTGCTGCGTAATTCTATTTTCATATGATTAAGTTTTTTTTGTTGTTTTAGATTAAAAAATTCAATTGAAACTGCAAAGATAGTAAAAACAATTAGTTTTTTTTTGTTCTTTTTATAAAAAGTATAATAAAGGCATGTTTTGTTTTATTGTGTGTTTTGCTTACTTTTTTTTGCACCTCACTTTTCTCATTTGTCGGAAAAGAAAGCTTTTCGTTCAAAGTTCTTGTCGAACTCCTCTGTAAGTTCTACACGCATATCGGAAAGTATATTGCGTTTTAGTTGTTCACCGTCTAAAATATCAGCCATAATGATGTAAATTTGTGGTCAAAATTGAAATAATTATTGATATGGATAACAAGAATAGGAATTTGTATGGGCAGAAACTCTCTGATGTGTACAACAAAAATTATCAGGAGTTTGAAGATAGAGTACTTCGTGTATATAATCATCTTCTTGCCTCGTCAGTATCTTTGCAAGCACTATTACTCCCTTTGGGGATTTATCTAAAAACGTCATGATATGCCACCCACCTTTTGATTTGGGCAGGCGTTTCTCTTCTGTTGTGTAGTGTGACGACAGTAAGCGATCTATGCCTTGTGGGAGCGGAATCCCTAAAACGCAAGAAGCATGCACAAGCTTGTTTAGAATATTTGAAGGGACTCGGGCCTCTTCCAACGACGGAGTATAAACCACGCCATGTTTCTTTGTTAGTTGTCGCCATAGTTTCAGCAATATGTTTTTTGTTGGCTGCCGGACTATTATTTTTGTCTTTGTTTCAAATGCTTTATACATAATTTTTTGATTAAATGTTGCTGATTTAGAATATAGTTGCTACCTTTGCAACGGCAAGTCAGGCTCTATCGTGAGGTTTAGCTGTCGGCTGATGGTTGAAAGGCCACAGCCTTCATACTTGCTAACCGCCTTCGGGCGGTTTTTTTTTTGATGTTATGTGCTTGTATTCAAAATAATTTTTGTAATTTTGCGATGTATGAAGCAGACTCCGCAAATAGTAAAAGATGCTGCCAGCTATTTAATAGAGATGTATGGCGACAATTTTGACTACCTCGGCAAGTACGAGGGAGCAGATGTTTATGTGTACCATTTCTCAGAGGAAGTAACCGCAGGGTTCCCTCCTGTCTATCTATATAAAGACGGTGCAGTTGAAGAATTGACCGGTGATGTTGCTTTTTGTTTCTTAGATTCATTTGTCGAAGATGTCGATGAAGTCGATATTGAATAATTTATTGTGATTTTTTGGTGTATGAAGCAAACTCCGCAAATAGTAAAAGATGTTGCCAGCGATTTAATAGAGGAGTATGGCGACAATTTTGATTACCTCGGCAAGTACGAAGGAGCGGACGTTTATATATACCATTTTCCTGACGGTAGTTGTACGGGGTATCCTTTTATCTATCTTGTGAAAGACGGGAATGTTGAGGAATTGACTGATAGTCCTGCATTATATATTATTGATTTACTTGTTGAAGATGTCGATGAAGTCGATATTGAATAATTTTTTGTGATTTTGTGGCGTATGAAGCAAATTCCGCAAATAGTTAAAGACGCTGCCAGCTACTTAATAGAGATGTATGGCGACAATTTCGACTACCTTGGCAAGTACGAGGGAGCGGATGCCTATATGTTTAAATTCCCAGAAGACGCTGATACGGGTTTCCCATTTGTTTACATTCATAAAGACGAAAAAGTTACTGAAATAACAGGCTTTGAAGCTCTTGATATAGTAAGTTTACTTGTCGAAAATCTCGATGAAGTCGATATTGAATAATTTATTTGTATTTTTACGACGTATGGCAAGAACTATCGACAAAATAAAACAGTTACCGTATCACTGCTCAGATTGTAAGCACTTTATTTCGGGCTTACGTTGTAAGGCTTTTGATGAAATTATCCCGATAGAAATTTGGGGTGATTCCGAAAGCCACAAAACCGTTTTGCCCGGACAAAAAGGTGATTTTGTCTTTGAAACAGACAAGCAACGCGATACAATGCGTGTCTATGAGGTTGTAGAAGATTGAAATTTTTCTGCATATAGTCTCTTTTTTATCCATAATTGTTTGGTGTTTAGAAAATTAGTTGTATCTTTACAAGTGGAAACACTGTAGCCTCTTGTCGCCCCGTTTGCGTATTTTGGTTATAGTGTTTCTATGTTTTCAGGTGTTGATTTTGTTATTGTATAGAGATAAAACTTGCCAGCTCTTTCATGACTAATTTTATATCTACCTAAGTGTAAATATGCTATCTCACCGTTAGGAAGTTTTGTTTTGAAATAAAAACATTAAAAAAAATATTTAACATAAATCCGTTGTAATCAACAAGTTGTATAAATATCAAAAATAAAAACAAAAAAATAATTCAAAAAAAGTTTGGAGGGAAAGAAAAAAGGTATTATTTTTGCACCCGCTTTTGGACGGAGAGGGGG
>JAGCLW010000066.1 GCA_017646805.1 Paludibacteraceae bacterium
AGGAATACGAAAAAATAAAAACGATCTAAATTATTTTTATCACTCCAATGACCCAATCTATTGCTGATATAGAACATTAATGATCGCAATTTATCTAAAAATCAATTGTTAAAAAAAATAATAATGGCAAAATGTCATTATTATTTTTTTTATACCTTTGTCGTGTTGGGCAAAAAGAATTATTTTTGTTGGAAGAAGAAAAAAATAAGTTGTTTCTAAAAAAAAAGAATCGGTATGACAATAATTGAAAAAGTAGCACGAGAAATTGCAGAAGCAAGAAATGGAAAGCAATTGATAGAATCTGTATTGGATACGATGCAGAAGACTTTTTTGTGTCGTTCTTCCCGTATTTTGATAGATTTGTTGGAGTTTGAAAGCGAGGCGTTTGTGTTTACAAAATATTGTTTGTCGGAACAAATTGTGATGCAAGACAATAGTAAATTGACATTGGAGATTTATTTTGATACGCAAACGGAAATCGATGAATTCACCGAAAAAAAATCCCTTCCGATTCTTGTCTCGTTATTGTCTGCCGGATTGAGTCAATATCAGTTGCGTTTGGTGATGGAAGAAAATGTCGAACGCATGAAAGAACTCGATGGAATCAACGAAGTGTCGTCAATCATAGGACGAGAAATTTCGATAAAAGAAACGTTGAGCAAAATTGCTAAAAAATTGGGTAAATCGATGCAATATCCGGAACATACATCGGTGAGAATTGCGTATGAAGATGTGGTTTATGAGAGCAAACGATTCAAAGAAAGTGCGTGGTTTATCAAGGAACAATTTGTGACGTTGGACAATCGGAAAGGTTCGATACAGATTTTTTACACGAAAAAATTCCCGGATGCAGACGATGGTCCATTTTTGAAAGAAGAAATCCGAATGTTGAGCAATATTTCGCGTTTGATATGCGGATATATCAACAATCATAAAGGACGACGAGTAATCAACGAAACGAATCGATTGGTTGATTCACGCAAGCCGGTGGATTTTCGTAAGGCGTTGATGAAAGAAAATGCGGAGTTGCAACGCTTTTTTAACAAGCAGGCACTTGACAAGTATATTTATTTGGATATGATGCGATACAAAGTGAAGAATATTCTGTTTGTATCGACGCTTTATGATGCGTTTATTTTGGAAAACGAAGACAGTTTTTTTGAGCGATTCATGGGCGAAATCTATCAATATTCGTTGTTTTCTTTGCCTCGTATCACCGGCGTGACTTCCGGTACGCAAGCAATGGAAGTGTTGAAGACGAAACATTTTGATTTGGTTATCATCATGGTTGGTTTGGATAAGAAAAAACCCGTTGAAATCAGTCGAAATATTCGCCAAAAATATCGCAAATTGCCGATTTATATGATGGTCAATCAAAAGACAGATGTCAAGCATTTTGAAGAATTGATACCGACAACATCGTCGATTGATAAACTTTTTGTTTGGGACGGAAATTCGCAAGTTTTGTTTGCCATCGTAAAAAGTATAGAAGATGCGGCCAATGTAGAAAACGACACGGCGATAGGATTGGTGCGTGTGATTTTGTTGATAGAAGATAATACGATTTATTATTCGCGTTATTTGCAATATTTGTATTCGATAGTTTTCGGACAAGTACAACAATTATTGTCCGAAGACGAACGCAACGAAATCAATAAGATTCAGAAAATGCGATCTCGCCCGAAAATCATTCATGCAAGAAATTATGAAGAGGCGATGTTTATTTACGAAAAATACAAGGATTTTATTCTTTGTGTGATTTCAGATGTGGAATTTGATCGGAATGGAACATTGGATAAAGAAGCCGGATTGCGATTTATTCGTCACGTAAAAAAACAAACCGGACCGTTTGATTTGCCGATTATTTTGCAATCGGCAGATGTAAAAAATGAGATGGAAGCCAAGAAGTTGGGCGTTTCGTTTTTCAATAAACATAGTGATCAATTGTTTGCCGAATTGAAAAACTTTTTGGTGAGCAAATTGTGGTTTGGTAATTTTGTCTTTAGAGATAAGCAAGGACAGCCGATTGCGGAAGCTCGTACACTGAAAGAGTTTCAAACAATTTTAGAAAAAGTGCCGGAACGATCGTTGAAAATGCACGCAGAAGAAAATCAATTTTCGCTTTGGTTGATGTCTCGTGGAGAAATTCAGTTGGCAAAAACATTGAATCCGATTCAGGTTTCAGATTTTGATTGCGTAGAAGATTTTCGAAAAAAAGTGTTGGAAACAATCGTAACGTATAAAGAAGACAAGCGTCGTGGAAAGATTGTGGATTTTGATGAGATTTCGATGATCGACGAAAAAAACATTGTCTCTTTGTCGGGAGGAAGTATCGGTGGAAAGGGTCGAGGATTGGCATTTATCAATGCGTTGATTTATAATTTGGATTTTTCAAAATTTTCCAAAGAAATAAATATTCGTACGCCAAAAACCGCAATTATTGGAACAGATGAATTTGATTTTTTCATGAATTCAAATAATTTGTTTGATGTTGTTTCGGCTCCTCAAACGACGTATCAAACGATTCGAAAAGCTTTTTATGAAGCTCATTTGTCCGATGGATTGCGTACAAAACTGATTCGTTTGTTGAATCAACTTAAAGGACCGTTGGCCGTTCGTTCGTCATCGTTGTCCGAAGATAATATCAATCAACCTTTTGCCGGAGTGTTTGACACGTATGTCGTTCCTAATAATGATTCGGATATACAAAAACGTTTGGAACATTTGGAACAAACCATTAAGTTGGTTTTTGCTTCGATTTATTCCGATGAATCCAAACATTATTTTGATGCGATTCATCGCAAAGTGGAAGATGAAAAAATGGCCATCGTGTTGCAAGAACTTGTCGGCAGTCAATACGACCATTATTATTATCCTCATATTGCCGGAACGGCACAGAGTTATAACTATTATCCTGTTGCTCACATGCGTCCGGAAGAAGGATTTGCTATGGCTGCCGTAGGATTGGGTTATTATGTGGTGGGAGGACAAAAATCTTTTCGTTTTTCGCCAAAATATCCGACGGTAGAAGTTTATTCGACGCAAGATATGGTGCGAATGACTCAAACGGAGTTTGTTGTCGTGGATTTAGACAAGACGGATTTGGATTATTTGGGACAAGGAGAGTCGGCTCCACTTGCTACATTGCCAATTTCTGAGGGAGAAAAACATGGTTCGATTAAGCATTTGGCATCGGTTTATAATCCTCAAAACGATCAAATTGAAGCCGGACTTTCTGCATACGGTCCGCGAGTTATCAATTTTGCAAATATTTTAAAATACGATTATGTGCCTCTTGCACGATTGTTAGATGAAATTTTGCAAATCGCACAAGGAGCTCTTGGTTCGCCGGTAGAATTGGAATGGGCAGTTGATTTGAATGCAAAAAACAATGGTTTGCCTTCGTTCTATTTGTTGCAGATTAAACCAATGGTGGCGGGTCATCAAAGTAAGGAAATTAAGATCGAACAACCGAATAAAGATAATACGTTGTTGTATGCTGAAAAATCGTTGGGAAATGGCGAATTGACCGATATTTTTGATATTATTTATGTCGATCCGGAGAAGTTTGACAAAATGCAAACATTGTCAATGGTAAAAGAAATCGAATATCTTAACAATGTGATGATGAATGAGGATCGAAAATATATTTTGATTGGTCCGGGTCGGTGGGGAACGAGAGATCGCTTTTTGGGAATTCCGGTGACTTGGCCTCAAATTTCAAATGCAAAAATGATCGTTGAGATGAGTTTGCCTGATTTTCCGTTGGATTCATCGTTGGGTTCTCACTTTTTTCATAATGTGACATCGATGAATATCGGTTATTGTTCGGTGCAAGATTCGTCAATGATAGATTTTATCAATTGGGATTGGATAAAAAATCAAAAAGTAAAAACGGAAACGGAATTTTTCCGTCATATTCGTTTGAAAAAATCGTTGGTTATCAAGATGAATGGAAAAGAACGAAAATCAATTGTTTTGTATAAATAAAGGTGTATGAAAATTACGATTGCAATATATCATCCTTTGCGAGTGGTGCAAGAAGCGTTTCGATTGTATTTGGCTTCTAATACGGAATTTGTCGTGAAAGAGACGTGTACCGATTTGTCGGAATTACCAACTGTTTTGCGACAACAAATGCCGAATATATTGATTTATAGTTTGGAAAATTCTGCGGAAGAAAATTTAAAAATGATTAAATCAATCAATTTGGATTTTTCGAGGATTCGGATTTTGATTCTTTCTTCGCAAAAAGCATTGATTGCTCAATCGATCAAAGTGGGAGCAAAAGGATTTATTCATTCAACTTCTTCTCGTTCTGATCTTTTTGAAGCGATTTATACGATTCGTGCAGGTTATGATTATTACACCGAACCGATCACGCACCTTTTGTTGGATAATTATTTGGACAAAATTGATAACAAAGAGCAATGCGAATCTTCGCAAGAATCTTCGGGATTAGAGTTGTTGAGCGATCGTCAAATTGAAATTATTCGTTTGTGGGGAAGTAACATGACGAATCAAGAAATTGCAGATAAATTATTTATTTCGGTGCGAACGGTGGAAAGCCATAAAAATCATATCATGCAACGTCTAAATTTTAAGACAAATATTGATATGTTGAAATTTGGTATTCGCAATAATTTGATCGATTTATAATAATATCGGTTTCCTGTTTTCGTCTGTTGATATGCGTTTTTTATTCTACCACATCAGAAGGAATTTCAAGTTGTTTTCGTAAAACAACTAACTCTTTTTTACCGATAGAATCTGTCAAAACTAAATTAAGAACATCGTAATTCTTTCCTAATTTTCGTAAAACTCCCAACGCTTTGAATTCTTGATTTTTTTGTTGTACCCAAAGTACAGAATCGTCTCTTATTTCATATTTTTGACTAATTGGAAATATGAGATCTTTTTCTTCGTCAAAGGCATAAAAGAGTTGCATTGTTGCTCCGGTTGCGTCAATGATTAAATTTTCTTCATCGAATTGCATTGTCATTTTTATTTGCGAAAGAAACAAAGAAGAAAAGAGAGATTCTATTTCGTCAATCTCAGAATCTTCTTCGGAAATATTGGATAACATCGGAGAAAAATCCACATCATAACGACCAATTAAATTTTCGCTATCAATAGCTTGAGGATTGTTGGAACAAGATGATAATATAATTGTTCCAAGGCAGAAAATAAAAAGCAGTTTTTTCATAAGTAAAAAAATATAAAAAGAGGGTTAAAAAAAAGAATTTTCAATGGGCGAATATAGGCAATTTC
>JAGCLW010000067.1 GCA_017646805.1 Paludibacteraceae bacterium
ATGAGGGCAGATTAAGTCGGTTGCCAAATAGCATAAACACTCCGATAAGCAACAAGGCAGGAGGTAGAATCAACTCGCCATAAGTGGCTATGAACTTTTGAATGCCGAATACGCTTGCACCGTTCCGTAAGACTGCAATCAGCACCACCCCAAGTAGCGTGTAGGCAATCGTACGACCCAAAGTATAGAGCAAGCCTTGCACAAACACCCCTTTTCGGCTCTCGATATGCTTGCCAATATAGCCGATGGCAGCGATATTGGTCGCTAACGGACAGGGCGAAAGCGCTGTCAGCAGTCCGAGCAAAAGTGCTGTTACTGCGGGAGTTGTGGAACTATCCAATAATGATTGTAACCATTCCATAGTGTTAGTTATTTAGCATTTTTATTATTCGCTCAGACAAGCCTTTCTTGAATTTATCTGGTGCATTTCGGACATTGCCAAAGGCAAAATCCGTCAGATTTGTCACACTCTCTTTCCCATTTTTGTCGTAATCGACAAGAATAAGCGATGACCAGCTGACCTCATATTTCTCCGCAAGTGCTTCCTCCTTACTTATATCCACTGAGCGAAATACCAATTTGCCACTTTTTAATGGTTCTGCATAAGCAGATTCGACCAACTCCTTAGCATTCCTTTCAATCGCTATACAAGTAGCACAACGTTGTGCCCCATGGAAGTAAAGCACCTCCACCACATCTCGTTTTGCCTGCTGATTTTCAGCTAAATTTTCAGACTTGCCACCCAAACAAGTCACCGTACCTACGCATAGAGTAAGAATCAATAATACTTTTTTCATAACTTTTAATTTTTTATTATTTGTAATTCGTAGAATAACGAACGATATTTTCAAAAAAAAGAGTATTAGCCGTTAACCCTTGCCACTGCAAGAGCACTGGGGTATTTCTCGTTTCAGAATCTCGGTAATGTAAAACTCAGTTATTCGCTTCCGGATTTCATCTCTAACCCTTCGAAATTCACTTATGATGAACTCTTCAGAACCCTTTGCATCTGAAGGATCGTCGAATCCGATGTGCAGACGTTTGCCGACTTTGCCTATGAACGCAGGACAAGTTTCGTTTGCTCCACCACAAACAGTTATCACATAATCCCACGCATCATCAAGATAAATGCCTACATTTTTAGGAGCGTAAGAAGAAATGTCAATGCCTATCTCCTTCATCACTTCGACCGCCAACGGATTAACTTGTGACACAGGTTGGGTTCCTGCAGAATAAACTTCCAGACTTTTGTCGAATGATTGGAGAATCCCATGTGCCATCTGGCTGCGGCAACTATTACCTGTGCATAAAATCAATACTTTCATAATCTATTTATTTAGATGTTTGTAATTTGTAAAACAACAAACATTGTTTTCAAAAAAAGAGGCTGTTATCTACAGCAACTCTCCTTTTTGCAAGCACAATCATCGAAAAACTCAACGAACAAAGCCTTTGCAAGTTGCCAAGTTTCACGATTGATACAATACTTAACCTTTGGTGTTTCGACCTCGCCCTGTATCAGACCAGCCTCTTTTAGTTCCTTGAGATGCTGAGATACGGTTGCTTTGGCTATCGGCAATTCTTCGTGAATATCGCCGAAATAGCAAGTGGTCCGATTAGCAAGAAATTGCAATATCGCAATGCGTGCAGGGTGTCCCAATGCCTTTGCAAAACGTGCAACTTGCTCTTGCTTAACGGTATAATCTTTATTTACCATACTCATTCGTTATTTATTGTTCGCAAATATACGAACAATGTTTAATCCAACAAATTTTTTTACAAGAAATTTCTCAAAATACAAAAAAAAAGAAAAAAAACTTACGAAATACACTAACCAGCATGATCGACAGCCTTATGTTTCATTGAAAGATTCTTCATCAATCTTGAAAAGTCCTTTTAATGCACAACTTTTAGACCAATAACTGATGCGATCAAAGTAACGGTGAAAAACAATCGCCAAAACGATGTCGGCTCCTTGAAAATCAAGATGCCGATAATTACGGTACCTACGACTCCGATACCCGTCCAAACTGGATAGGCTATGCCGAGCGGGATTGTTTTGGTGGCTTTGGTGAGAAGTGCCATACTCAGCAGACAAAGAATGGCGAAAGCGGGGTACCACAATACGGCTTTATTGCCTGTGGCAAGATTGCCTTTCCCAAGGCAAAATGCAAAGCCCGTTTCACAAAGCCCTGCAATGATTAAAATAATCCAATTCATAAGACAACATAACCCTTAATTATTTTTCTTATCAATGTTTTTATAATTTGTTGGTTGATTGATTTCATTTTTGTACCTTTGCGATGACATATAATACACTCAAGTGGGTCATTCTTGAGGTATCTTTATTATAGCATTTTTGCTCATTTCTTCTAACATTAAAATTTGGCGATTTTAGAACATGAAGGAATAAGTTATAAAATGTTCACGTGTGTATATAAATGCGTGAACTTAACTTATCCGTATGTTCGAGGTCACGCCAAATACCTAATGTTAGCGAGAAAGTTAAGTTCTCGCTTTTTTTATATCTAATTATTTATATAAAAGTTGTGCCCGACACGGATTTAGGGATAATGCCATGAGAAAAATTTATTCTATTATCGTTTTATTAGTTGCATCGGTGACTTTGTTTGCACAAAGTGATGTTACTAAATTTTTGGGTATTCCTGTTGACGGCTCTAAACCTGATATGATTAGGAAACTCAAAGAAAAAGGTTTTGTGAGTTCTGAATATGACAAAGATATTTTAGAGGGAGAATTTAATGGACAAGATGTGTTCGTTGGTATTGGGACTAATAATAACAAAGTTTATCGTATTATGGTTGCGGATAAAAACCTTAATAATGAAACTAATATACGAATAAGATTTAATATTCTTTGTCGTCAATTTGCAAATAATCCTAAATATATTCCTGTGTCAGAAAATGTTAATGATTATATTATTCCAGAAAATGAGGATATATCGTATGAAATAAAAAATAAAAGATACCAAGCAAACTTCTATCAAATACCTGATCCTATGAAATCTGTATGGTTTATAATATGGGAATTTCATGGAGAATATCGTATTCATATGTATTATGATAATCTATATAATCAAGCAAATGGTGAAGATTTATAAAGGGGATTATATGACAAACGGAGAAATCAAATCATTTGTAACCATGCCCTGCGATGCCGATTTTGTACAATATAGAATAGATCATTGTGTCGGTGCGAGGAAATATTTCCGCTCGCAAGATGATAAACAACCATTACTTCTATTTTGATGGCATGACACATTAAACATAACAACACAAAAAAAACGTTTGACTTTTTCGTCAAACGATTTTTTGTTGGCGGTCTGGACGAGACTCGAACTCGCGACCCCATGCGTGACAGGCATGTATTCTAACCAACTGAACTACCAGACCAATCCGCAATCATTTTTTCAACTGCGGTGCAAAGATAAGTTTTTTTTTTGAATCTACAAATTTTATTTATAGACAAAATTTCTATCTTGTAAAATTTATTTCAACGTATGCCCCATACGTGTTTTCTTGGTTTCCATATATTTGCGATTATACTCATTTGTTTCGATTTGAATCGGAACATTTTCGACGATTTCAAGACCATACGATTCAAGACCAATTCGCTTGACAGGATTATTTGTCATCAATCGCATTTTTGTCACGCCCAAATCTTGAAGAATGCTTGCTCCAACGCCATAATCACGTTCGTCTGCATCAAAACCAAGATGAATATTGGCATCGACCGTATCCAAGCCTTCTTCTTGCAATTTATAGGCTTCAATTTTTTTCATCAAACCTATTCCCCGCCCTTCTTGACTAAGATAAAGCACAACTCCTTTCCCTTCTTTTTCTACCGCTTGCATGGCACGATGCAATTGGTCGCCACATTCACAACGCAAACTTCCAAAAACGTCTCCGGTAAGACACGAAGAATGCACTCTCACCAAAATCGGTTCGCCATCTTCCCATTCACCTTTTATAAGAGCAACATGCTCTAATCCATTAGATTTTTGACGATATGGAATCAGTTGAAAATCTCCGTATGCCGTTGGCAAATGAACCTTCACACCTCGTTCGATAAGCGATTCTTGCTTCAATCTGTAAGCAATAAGATCTTTAATTGTTATGATTTTTATTCCAAATTTTTTTGAAATTTCAATCAATTCCGGCATTCGTGCCATTGTGCCATCTTCATTCATAATCTCCATCAATGCCGCAGCCGGATAAAGTCCGGCAAGACGTGCCAAATCCACACTTGCCTCGGTATGTCCTGCACGACGCAAAACGCCTTTGTCTTGAGCATACAGCGGATTGATATGTCCCGGACGACCGAATGTTTGTGGTGTAGAATTAGGATCTGCCAAAGCCAAAATTGTTGCGGCACGATCGGCTGCCGAAACTCCGGTCGTACAACCTTCAAGTTTGTCTATAGTCACCGTGAATGGCGTACCCAACATCGACGTATTATCCATTACCTGAGGTTCTAATTCAAGTTCTTTGCAACGCGAAAGTGTAATCGGAGCACAAAGCAAACCTCGAGCATGTTTGAGCATAAAATTCACTTTTTCGGGTGTAATTTTTTCTGCCGCAATAATAAAATCACCTTCATTTTCACGATCTTCATCATCTACCACAATCAAAAATTCTCCATTGCGAAAATCTTCGATTGCCTCGTCTATTGTATTCAATTTAAAATCTAACATTATTTATCTTTTCTTTTAAAAAACTTTTTTATTTTTCCAAAAACAATAATATATGCCTCCGAATTAAATATTGGAGAATCTTTTGCTGCTTTATACGTAAAGAAAATTCCAATCGGCAACAAGCAAACCGAGCTTAACCAAATGCCTTTCCAAACTTCCCAAACATCTTCTCGTGCAAGTTTGAATCCGGAATTATCTATCACATAATAAACGATGAATAATCCTACGGAAATCACGATTGGAACGCCTAAACCTCCTTTACGAATGATTGCTCCGAGAGGAGCTCCAATAAAGAAAAATATCAAACATGCAAAAGGAAGAGTCAACTTTCGATGCCAAGCGATTTTATGGCGAATAACGTAATATTCTTCAGCTTCTTGATACATCATTTGATTATTCACTTCGTCTCTAACAATTTGAGACTCTATCCGTGCAATATTGTATGCGTGTTGCGACTCATCTTCCGTCAAATGAGATAGATAAGTGTTGTAATTTTGCACATTGGACGAAAATGTATCAATTCTAAGTCCCGGATGGAATCGCCTGTCAAAAAAATGACTTCGTACATAATTTTTAGAAAAAGCCATTTTTATGCTATCTATATGCAGATTCATTGAATCAATAGAGCGATCCAAACGAGCCATATTTTTTGCATCGTAATCATCGTCCATCACCGTCTCGTCCATACGAGCAAAGTTTGCATCAAAGTCAATTACAAATTGTTTTTGTCTAAATTGCTCGCGACGGTATGGAACGTTTTGTGCGGTTTCGTATTCTTCTTGCTTTTTTAGATTTTCAAAAGCTTCGCCATTATACAACGTGATAAGCAAAAAGGTTTTATCATCAGCCATTTTCATTCGTGCCGAATCGGCTACGGTTACCGAAGCGTTTCTAAATCCATCGGAAAAGTCGTAAATCATTACTTCTTTGAGCAATTTTTTATCACGATCTTTGTGACGAACATAAATATTGTAGCCTTTTATTCCATCATAAAATTCTCCTTCCGGAATTTCCAATTCGGGCGATGTTTGACGAAGAGAAAATATCAAAGTCCATAATTTTTTTTGACTGATTGGCAACACGTTGTTTGAAAAGAAAAACGCTCCGATACAAATTCCTATGATTAACAACGTAATCGGTGTCATGATTCGGAACAAAGATATTCCGGCAGCCTTCATGGCTGTCAATTCCATTTTTTCACCAAAATTTCCGAAAACGATAAGTGATGCCAACAACACCGCAAGTGGCAACGAAAGCGGAATTACTGATAGAAACGAATAAAAGAAAAATTCTGCGATAACAATAAAATCGACTCCTTTCCCGATAATATCGTTTATATGACTCCACAAAAATTGCATCAAAAGAATGAAGCTACTAATAAAAAAAGTAGCAAACAACATTTGAACAAAATGGTATAATACGTATTTATCAAGTTTCTTTATCACAATAAATTTCTTCTAAAAAAATCACGCAAAGATACGAATTTTATTCGGTATACTCTATCCGCAAAATGGTTTTAGTATTTGAATCCACCCGAAACAAATCCGAACTTCTCACTCCGACAACCCACACGATTTCATCTGCTGACAACAATACGATAACACGCTGTTTGTCGACGCAAGAAAGTTTTAAATCAATCAACAAATCGCTCACTTTTTTTCGTTTCCCATTCATGCCAAAAGGAGCAAAACGATCGCCCTCTTTCCAAACTCTATGCGTCAACGTTTCTTGCAATTTGTCCTTATCCACAAAAATTACATTTGAAGAAATGCCATTCTTCAATTCTTCTTGAAAATCAGCACGATTGCATTCTTTCAAAGCGAATGGAAAAAACTTTTTTGGAACGTTGTTTTTTTTATACAAACACAATTTTGATCGATCTACAAGCAAAACAAATTCTTTTGAATAAAATCGATTTCCTGTTTTTTGGTAAGGCAATTTCGATGCAATATCTTGAACTTGATGAGCCGAAAAACCATACGAAGCGAGCCACTCATGCAAAATCGTCGCATAATACGAAAACGTTAGCAATTTTGGGACACTCACTTCCGTTTTGTTTTCATCACAAACAAGTTTTACTTCCGACAAAATATCCGCCACTTTTTCGTCAAAAATTTGCTCTGCCGACAAAAAACGTTCTACGTTTGTCAAAATATTTTGTTTTGCCGAAGAATTTATTTCTTGCAACAACGGAATGACAGCATGACGAAATTTATTCCGAACATAATTTTGTTCAAAATTTGTTGAATCAACGACAAAAGACAATGATTTTTCTTGCAAAAAATCCTCTATCTCGTTGCGACACACACACAATAATGGTCGAACAACAAATCCATTTTTCGGTTTTATACCGGTCAGACCATGTATTCCCGTTCCTCGAACAACATTCATCAAAAACGTCTCTACAACATCATCTTGATGATGAGCCACCGCTATCGCTTGACAATGCAAATCTCGTCTCAATTCGTCAAACCAAGCATATCTCAATTCTCGTGCAACTAACTCGATTGATTTCTTTTGCTCAACGGCAATTTGTGCCGTCTGAAAATCTTTTTTATAATAAGGAAAAGACCATTGTTGTGCCAAATTTTGCACAAATTTTTCATCATGATCGGACTCGTCGCCTCTCAAATGAAAATTACAATGAGCAACCACACACGAATAACCCAACTCTTTCAAAACGTACAACAAACACACAGAATCCGCACCGCCACTCACCGCAACAAGCACTTTTTGCCGTAAATTCAAAAGAGATTGTTTTTCTATATATGACGAAATTTTTGCAATCAAAGATCTTTCAATAAAACCGTTAAACTTTTTGAATCATTATTACGAATCATATTTTGCAAAACATTCCAATAAGGTGTAAGATGTTCATTTTGCTCTATTTGAAGCAAATCTTCTCCTTGCGTATTCAAACGTTCAAAAAAATCCGCAACCGTCAATTTACTCACATCAATTGCCGGAAAAAACTGACGAACTCGGGTGTGATTTTTATCGATCGCAATCAACAATCCAGCATCAACCAATTGATTTACAGAATTTTTCACCAAACGAATCGGGATTTCATTTTCACTCGAAAGCATTTCGCTCGTGTAAGGTTCTTTTTCTTCCACAAATCGTTTGACGATCAAAGTCATTACCGAAAGTAACAAAAAATCATGATAACGTCGACTCATCTTTTTCAAATCAAATTCAAAATCAAAATTTGAAAAATTTTGCACAGAAAAAGACAATTCTGCACCTAACAAAACAATCAACCAAGAAATTTGCAACCATAAAAGTAACAACGGAATAACTGCAAATCCTCCATAAACAACGTTGTACGAAGTAAGAAAAACTTGTCCTTTTATATACAACAATTGAAAAATTTGAAACATTACTCCGGTAAAAATTCCCGCTATCAAAGCAGACGAAAATCTAACTTGTGTATTCGGAATGATTGCATACAATGCGGTAAATATCAACGAATTAAGCACATAAGGAAGAATTTTTATTGTCTGTATAAGAAAATGACTCAATTCGCCAAACATCTCTTCATTGGAAAATATCGTTTGTAACAAAATTGACAAACCGCTGGAAGTCAGAATCAATATTGGCAACAAAAAAACCATCGAAAAATATGTCGTAAATTGAATTACCAACGAACGATCTTTTTTCACTTGCCAAATATCATTAAAAATCTTTTCTATATGACGAAATGCAGAAATTACAGACCACAACAAAAATACGATTCCAATACCGACAAACAAACCGCCTTTGGCATTTTCTAAATAACGCTCAACAAATTCCATCAACAAATGCAATAATTGGACTGTCATTCCATCTTCCACCGCAAGATAAGACATCAATTCTCTTTGGATTCCAAAACCTCTTCCTATTGCAAAAATCAAAGCAAACACAGGCACAATGGCAAACAACGTATAATACGTCAAAGCGGAAGCTTTCACCATTAAATGATCTCGTTCAAAACCTCGAATTGCCAAAACCAATGTTTTGACAAAAGAGTAAAAATAACGACGCGTGCGAGATAATTCTGCACCCGTAATTCGCCAAATGTCATAGACAAGAAATTGATATAATCGCTTAATCATATAAAAAAAATTCAAAAAAAAAGTACAGTTAAACAATACCCCGGGTTCTGTAATGCAAAAAAAATGCACCATCTGTCATTTATCTACGACGTTTATCACTAAACGCCTCCAGCTACCTACCCCCCGACATCGAGCGAGCAACTCTACATATATGCGTCGGTATACATGGTATTGCAACCCATAAGGTGTACGGACAAAGAATATCGCTATTCTTTCGGTAGGCTCTTACCCCACCTTTTCACCCTTACTTTGTACAAAAATACAAAGCGGTCATTTTCTGTTACACTGCTTTATCCTCACGGATAACTTCTCGTTAAGAAGTATGGTGCTCTTTGTTGCCCGGAAGTTCCTCTTATTTCATTACGAAATCAGCGACAGATTCGTTCAACTGTACCAAAATGTAAAAAAAATCTTTTGTTTTTATAAAAAAATAGTTTGCGAAATTTTATTTTATAATTTATCCAAAATTTCAACGATTCGCTCCGCAGTATGACCGTCCCATAATTCTGGAATCGCACCTTTTTTCCACTTTCCTGAAAACAACAAATTCATAGCCAGTGCAATATTTTTCGGATTTGTTCCAATCAATTCGTTTGTCCCGACAAAACACGTTTCGGGTCTTTCGGTATTATCTCTCAATGTCATGCAAGGCACTCCCATCACTGTCGTTTCTTCCGTAATTCCTCCACTATCAGTCACTACGCACTTTGCATGTTTCACCAAATAATTAAATTCTAAATATCCGAGAGGTTCCACTATATGCAAATTATTCGCAGAAATACCAAGTTCTGCAAACAATTTTGCCGTACGAGGATGTATTGGAAAAATGATTGGCAAATCTCTCACGTTCTTAACAATTTCATCAATCAAACTTTTAAGATGCGAAGATTCATCTACATTTGACGGACGATGAAGCGTAAGAACAATATATTGTTTTTCTTTTAAAGAAAATTCATCTACCACCGAAGGCTTTTTCAACTTTGATTGATTTGCCAAAAGTGTATCAATCATTATATTTCCGACAAAAAAAATCTTTTTTTCATCAACGCCTTGTTTTATCAAATTGTCATTAGCAATTGTCGTTGTTGTAAAAAAATAATCCGTCAAAGAATCCGTCACCATACGATTGATTTCTTCCGGCATTGTCAAATCAAACGAACGAATTCCTGCCTCAACATGAGCTACTCTCGTGTTCATTTTTTTTGCCACAATCGAACAAGCCATTGTACTCGTCACATCGCCGACAACAACAATCAAATCCGTCGGATTTTCCTTCAAATCTCGTTCAAAAGCGATCATGATATTTGCAGTCTGTTCGGCTTGAGAACCTCCGCCACAACCCAAATTTACATCCGGGAAAGGTATTTTTAAATCTTCAAAAAAAGAATCAGACATATTTTTATCATAATGCTGACCGGTATGCACAAGACGAAATTTTATCGTTTGTTTTTCTTGCAAAGCATGAATCAATGGAGCAATTTTTACAAAATTTGGTCTTGCTCCCGCTATCAAAGTAACATGATTTATCATTTTATATTTTGATTCAATATATTTTCTTTTAAACTCAACTGAAAAAATTTTTTCTTCTAAAATGGATATCCAATCGCAAGATGAAATGCCATATTATCCCACTCTAAATTACGCCATTGCTCACGACCTTTTTTGGTCGGATCATACAATTGTGCTCCCAAATCGCAACGAAGAATGAAAAAATCGAAATCAAATCGCAAGCCTAAACCATACGAAAACGCAATTTGCTTATAAAATTCATCAAACTTAAACACGCCCCCTTTTTGCGTTTCATACTCGCGTATCGTCCATATATTTCCCGCATCTAAAAATGCCGCCCCTTCAAGAACCCAAAATAATTTAAATCGATATTCAATATTCAGATCCAATTTTATATCTCCGGTTTGATTAAAGTCTTTTCGTTTTGAATTGGTCACATAACCTCCCGGACCTAACGAACGAACCGACCAACCACGCACACTGTTGGCTCCTCCGGCATAAAATCGTTTTTCAAAAGGCACAACCGTTTCATTTCCATAAGGATAAGCCAACCCAACATTAAAATGATAAACCAATCGATTTTTAGAATTGATTACATGATTGTATGCAAAATCAAATTCGCCTTTTACATATTGAGCAAAACGGATATTCAAAATCGTATACGAACCGTCTTTTTTCGGTGCATTAGCCGCCGCACAAATTCCCTGAAGTAAGTTTCCTGCAGTCTCTATGCTTCCTCTGTAGGTATAAAACGACTGACGTTCTTTTGAACGATTTTGAGTAGATTTGGAAAATGTAAATCCGGCCGACATTATAAAGTGATCTTCATACGAAAAACGTGACAATGACGATGTATTCAAATACGTATTTCGAAAAGTCTCAGAAACAACCGGCAAATAAACATACGAAAGATCCACCAAATTGACCGAATATCGTCGTTCATTTCGACGACCGGCAGTCCAAACATATTTCATTCCGATTCCAGCTGTATTTCTCGTATACCACGGATTTGTTTGAAAATTATACGATATTGCGACTTCTGTAATTGCTCGGATCCGTTTTCTTGTTTTTTCGTTCAAAAACGGAATCAAAGCTCTTGGAAATCGCAAAGAAGCTTCTCCTCCGACATCAATACTTTTGTCCGACAAAAAATCTTCGAGATAACCCATAGGTTGATATGCCGCACGCAATTTTAAAGAAAATTGATTTGAACGTTTAAACACATTTCGATGAGTATACGTTCCATTCACAGCCGCTCCAATATCTCCTTCCGTATTATTCCCTTCAACTTCAATCGTAAAAGTCTGAACTTTCACCGGAGTTAAAGCGATATAACAATCTAATAAAGAATCATTTACCTCTGTAAAATTGATTGTCACATATCTTGTAACCGACAATGTGTTCAGATTTGAATATGTTCGTTCAACCATTTGTTCCGAAAAATATTTTCCAGGAACAATATGCGTTTTCATATAAACCGTTTTCGGACACAATTTACGTTTTCCCGAATCATAATAAGTAGTTTTTCCACAAACCAAACTATCTTGAGCTTGCTCTTTCAAAGACAAAGTATTGTCATACCAAGGAAGATAACCTACGTTTCTAATTTTCATTCGTTGATGAGGAACGGTTTTTACTTCTCCATTTTCGCCCACTTTCGTCATCGGATTAAACTTAAAAACCAAATCAACTTGATGATTATTCAATGCCGTATCTGCCTCAACATAAATATGATCTTTGTTAAAATAATAAAAACCTTGATTACGAAGGACTTTTACCATTCTTTGTCGCTCTTCCTCCAATTTGTCTGCGTCAAACAACTCTCCCACTTTGACCGATATATGAGACGTGTCTGCATCTACGAAAGGCTGTAATTCCGACAAATTTGTTTCATATTTAATCGAACGAATAAAATAAGGTTCATTTCCCGTGATTTTATAAACAATGGTCGCTCTTTTTTTCTTAAACGTTGTATCTACTTCTACAACAGCATTAGAATAACCTTTATTCTTCATCAATCGTTCAATATTAAGTCTTGAAAGATTGGTAAGTTCCGAAGAATAAATTACCGGAGCTTCTCCTATTTCTCGAAGTTTTCGATTTATCCACTTACTTGTATCTTGCCCAGACAAACTATAAATCTGCAACTGAACACGCCAACGTCCGAAAATTCCGGTATTTGTATTTTGTGACAAATACGGTTTGACCACACTTTTTGTAATTCCATCAATATCACTCTCAACCTTCACTCGATTCACCAAATATTTATCCGCTGGCACATACTTCACGACACTACATGAAGACAAAATGCAGAGCAACAAAAAAATATGTATGTAAATGTATTTTTTCAAAAGAAAAATAAAATCTTACAATTAAATCAAACCTCGACCTGACAACTTAAACCAATTCCATGCAACAACAGCAACACAAATCAAACACAAATATGGCAAATACAGTTTGTCGTACGTTTTATTCATTTGCGAAATACCAAATGCCACAAAAATCACATACGCAGGCATTGCCGGCAAATAAAATCGCTCTGACATGGCAAAAGCAGACAAACAAACAACCGCCATATATCCTCCCATGAATAAAAGCAACAACAAATGAGAACGCCAAGTCTTATACTTAACAAACAACATCCATAAAGCAATATACACAAAAAAAGCCAATAATTGTTTTTCCAAATATCCGCCATTACGAAATTGGTGATTCATTTGAGTATCAATATCTACCATTGTAGGAAAAGGAATCACAAAAACTGCCGGAGCAAAAAGAGATGCCGAACCATACTTGGCAAACTTATTCCCTCCTTCACGATCCGATCTCCATTCCATACTCGTAGATTGGTTTTTTTCTCGTGCTTCCCAATAAGCAGAAACTTCAGCCACAATCTTATCCGAAACCAACATAAAAGATGAGAGGAACAATAAAAATCCAATCAAAATACGTTTTCCCATAGACAAAACTCTCTCTGATGAAAAAAGAATCGAACCAAATAAAGCAATAAAAGCAACAGCTCCAAGAACTGTTCGGAAGAAAAACATTGTCAATCCCACAACAATTGGCATCCATAAAGAAGAGAACGATAATTTTTCTCCACGCAATGCTTCATCTGCACGCTCCAAAAACAAAACCGTAAGAAAAAGCATATTAATCTCTTTTAAATGCAAGCCCGTATAATAAATAAAATTATGAAACAACACCGCTATTATTGCCGCATAACGACCTGGTATTTCTCCAAAATTTCTTTTCGCCAAACGATAAATCAATACACATGTATATGCTCCCCAAACGGCATTTATCAGACGAGGAATGATAATTTCATCTCCCAAAATAGAATAAATCAGTCCCAAATAAATGGGATGTCCCATATCCGAAATTTGAACTTCATATTCTTTAGCCAAATCAAACGATTTATCAAGACCAAACCGAGCAATATCTTGACCAAAAGAATGATAAAAAGTAGCATCTCCCGCATCAAACTCAAACGGAACACCGGTAAAATAAATATATAAAAAATACGAAAAAACAACGTAAAACAAACGAAGAAAAAGAGCTACCTTAAACACGCTTCTTTCAAACACTTTTTCATTTCTAATATGCCACCACCATTGGCACAAAACTTTTATTCCTATAAGAAAAAACAAAATCTCAAATGCACCAAAAAACATCCATTGCAAATCCATCGCATAATCCATAAATATAATGGACACCACCAAAAGAAGGACAAAATAAACCCATATTGATAAATTTACATATTTTACAATCGGAATCTTGTACATAACAATTATTCTATAAAAATCTTAATGCTTTTGAAACTTACAAAGATATAAACATTTATCCACAAAAAACGTCTTATTTTAAAAAAAATAAGACGCTACAAAATCATTATTTCATAAAGCACATATAGATGGAAACTCCAAATAAAAAAATCGCATAAATTTGCTTAAAATATTTAGACGGCAACCGAATCGCCATCTTGCTACCAAAATAAGCACCTACTACAATTCCCAAAGCCATCAATATTGCAAATAAATAGTTCAAATAACCACCTTCTGCATAAACCATCACACTTGGCAATCCGACAGGCAATTGCAATGCTGCCAAAGAAGTTGCGGAGGCCGCTTTTGGATGATATTTGAACAATTTAACCAAAATCGGAACAATAACAATTCCTCCTCCTTTCCCAAACAAACCGGCAATCACTCCGGCTCCAATTCCCAAAATGACAAACAACCAAAACGGACGAGATTCTCGTTCCCCATGCTGTTCTTTTTCGTTTTCTTTTTTATTCTTTTTGAAAAAAACTTTCCATAATTCAACATATTCACAAGCAACATAAAAAAGAAAAACCGCATACAATCGCGACAATAATCGTGCGTCAACCACCATTGCCAATTCCGCTCCAAAAAACGAACCGATGAAAAGACCCAATGCTATCCAAAGCGAATATTTCAGATTGATATATCCAGCCTTGTAATACGTCCAAACACCCAATGCCCCGACAGGCAACAACATTGCCGCCAAAGAAGTTGCATTAGCGTTCAACATCGGCATTCCTAAAAAAGCGATCAACATCGGAACCATGACGATTCCTCCACCAATTCCAAATAATCCCGACAACAAACCGGCCAATAAACCAATCAAAGTTGTCCCAATAGAATATAACTCCACAATATTTTTTTAATCAAATTCTAATGATGTACGATAAAATTTAAAAGTATTCCCCACTCTCTTAAACCACCATTTTTCACTCATAGTCATTGCATTAGAGCCTTCGTCTTCCGGCATTTTTTTGTACGAATAAAAATAAGCATCATCATCTGGCGAATATCCTAACCAAACATAAGCATCTTCTCCTTCGACAAGAACCGCATCAAAACGAACAAATTCCATCTCATGAATATACGGAGGAAAAATAAGCATGTGATTATCTTTAATCTCATCAAGTTCTGCTTCCGGATTATAATACGAACCTTCTCCGACAAACGGCACTTGTACCGATGAGAATAAAAAATCGGCATCGTTAAACTTTAACGCATTCTTAAATTGCACCCAATAATTGATAAATTCCTGACGAAACGGGATTGCAATTTGAGCCGTTGAAAACATTGAAACACAACTCAAAAAAAATAATATGACAATTTTTTTCATAACGAATAGTTTTATTCATTCCAAATATTCCAAGCCGCAACAGCCTGACCTACAAGCATATCCATTCCATTTTTAATTTTTGCCCCAAATTGTTCTCCTTTTTCCAAAAACAAAGTTTTTTCAGGATTATAAATCAAATCATAAAGCAAATGTTCGGACGTTAAACACTCATACGGAATGTCCGGACAAGCGTCAACCGGATACATTCCAAGTGGCGTACAATTCACAATCAACTTATACTCAGCCATTATTTGAGAAGTAATTTCTTGATACGAAATTTGACCTTCTTTGGGCGTTCGCGAAACAAAAGTCACTTCTATTCCATTTTTTTTCAAAATATAAGAAACCGCCTTACTCGCTCCACCGGTTCCCAAAACCAACGCTTTTTTGTGTTGCGATTGCAACAATGGCAAAAGAGATTGCTCAAATCCTATCGCATCAGAATTATATCCTTTAAGCGTCAATGTATTATTTTTTCGAATAAACTTTATGACATTAACAGCACCGATTTGAGAAGCTGTTTCGTCCATTTCATCAAGCAAAGGAATCACTTGTTGCTTATACGGAATTGTCACATTCAATCCGCAAAGATCATTATCTTTGACCAAATTTTTCAACAAATCAACATTCTCTATCGGATAAAGATTATATTGTGCATCAATAGATTCTTTATCAAATTTTTCAGTAAAATATTTCCTTGAAAAAGAACTACTTAAAGGAAATCCAATCAATCCAAATTTTTTCATAAAATCTATTTTTTTATTGCTTTAAAAATTAAAAATCCCAACACAAAAACAACACAAATCAAAATTCCATATCCGATTTGATGACTGTAAATAGAGACTTGTTCTATCAATTTCTCTTCCGTATTTATACTTGGCACAAAAACCGGCAAAAAATAACCCAATGTTGCCAATACAACGTTCCAAATTCCAGCACCAAACAACGTGAAAAACACAAATTTAGACAACGACATTCGAGCCAATCCGGCAGGAATTGAAATCAACTGACGTACGGCAGGAACCAAACGACCGACGAATGTGCTAACGGCTCCATGCTTATCAAAAAAAACTTCCGCATTTTTCACTTTTTCTTCATTGAGCAAACACATGTGTCCCAATCGACTATTCGCAAATTTATAAACAATTGGACGACCCAACCAACATGCCAATCCATAATTTATCAATGCTCCCAACACAGCTCCAATAGAAGCAAACAAAACGACCAAAAACACATTCATCTCTCCCGTTGTCGCCGCTTTGTAAGCTGCCGGAGGGACAATAATTTCTGACGGGAATGGTATAAACGAGCTTTCTATTGTCATCAAAAAAGTTACCGTCCAATAATTCAAATTGTCCAAACACCACTGAACAAATGCTACAGATTCTAACATAAAAATATTTTAAAAATTAAAAAAATTGATTTAATTCCGGAAAATCTTGTTTTGCTTCGGGATATATTTCAAAAAATTTATATCCAACCAAAGAATCAAACGCCAATGCTTTCTCAAAAAACTTCAGAAACTTTTCCTTTTTATTCAAAAAATAACAACAATTTATCATCAACCAATAAGGATCAACAGAATCGACTTCGTATTGCACCAACTTATCCGAATAAAATTCTGCTCGTTCAAAATCTTCTTCCGAAAAATAATATTGTGCCTTCATGCTGCAAAGCACTTCATCTTCCGGAAACTCATTCTCATATTCTTGAATCGTATTCCAAGCATCTTTCAATGAAAATTTCAAACTCAATTCCACAAAAAACTTATGTTTCCAAGCCAAAATACATTTGGGATCAATACTTAAACATGTCTTCAAATTGTCCAAACCTTCATCGAGTTTTCCCATTGCAATTTGATCCGAAGCCAAATTAAACCAAACTTCTGCATCAAAAGGATCAAGTTGAAGAAACGTCATCGCATCTTCCGGCGACTTGACAAAAGCAAGAGAAAGAAACATTTTCTTCAAATAACTTGGATCATTTGGCTTTTTCTTCAAAATTTTTTCAATATAAACAATTGCTTGTTCAAAAAAATATTGACGATAATAAATATCCGCCACATCACAAATCAAATCAAAATGATATTCCTCCAATTGCAAAGCCTTCTCAAAAGCCTTTTCTGCATAATTTAATTTATTTGAAAGCAAATACAATTCTCCATAAGCAAGATACGATTCAGAATCGTTGGGATCCGCATTTTCTTTCAAATAATCAAGTCCGTCTTGAACATTTCCTCCCAATGCCAAACACCGTGCCATTTGTCCAACAAACAAATTATCTCCAGGAAAAACTTTCAGTGCATTTTTCAAAACAGAAATTGCTTCTTTATAAAAACCATTGATATAATGATATTCCGAAAGATCAAAAAACAAATCTCCATCAATATCATACAAACGATTTTCGGCAATCATTCGATTATATTCATTCTCCAAAGATTGATAATCATTTTCCATTTTTATCTCCTTTCTCGAAATAAAAAAACGAAGAGGATTGTAAATCAAAAACTTTCCTCCTCGCTTTTAAAATATATACTTTTTAATAAAAATCAATATTCAAACGTTCCATATTGACTCTTGATTGTAAGATGTTTTTTCGTTGACGCTTCGCAACGTCCTATGATTTGAGCATCAATATTAAATTGACGAGCAATATCAATCACTTGTTGAGCATATTCTTTTGCAAGATAAACCTCCAAGCGATGCCCCATATTAAATACTTTATACATTTCTTTCCAATCCGTTCCACTTTCTTTTTGAATAATTTCAAACAACGGTGGTGTTGGAAACAAATTATCTTTTATGATATGAAGATTTTCTACAAAATGAAGAATTTTCGTTTGTGCTCCACCCGAACAATGAACCATTCCATGAATAAATGGTTTCAATTCATCAAGCATTTTTTTCACAACCGGAGCGTATGTTCGCGTTGGCGACAACACCAATTTTCCCGCATCGATTCCAAGCGAAGAAATCTCATCAGTCACTTTATAACTTCCGGAATAAACCAATTCTTCCGGAACTGAAGGGTCAAACGTTTCCGGATATTTTGTTGCCAAATAATGGTTGAAAACATCATGTCGTGCAGAAGTCAATCCATTACTTCCCATTCCTCCGTTATATTCTTTTTCATACGTTGCTTGACCGCAAGATGATATTCCGACAATCACATCTCCATCTTGAATATTTGCATTATCAATCACATCAGAACGCTTCATTCGACAAGTAACCGTGCTATCAACGATAATTGTTCGCACAAGGTCTCCTACATCTGCCGTTTCTCCTCCGGTTGCATAAATATTCACACCCATCGTTCGCAACTCCTCAAGCAATTCATCCGTTCCATTGATAATTGCCGCAATTACTTCTCCCGGAATCAAATTTTTGTTACGTCCAATAGTTGAAGACAACAAAATATTATCCGTTGCTCCCACACAAAGAAGATCATCAATATTCATAATCAACGCATCTTGTGCGATTCCTTTCCAAACGGACAAATCTCCGGTTTCTTTCCAATAAATATATGCCAGAGCTGATTTTGTTCCTGCTCCATCTGCGTGCATTATATTGCAATAATCATCATCTCCTCCTAAATAATCAGGAATAATTTTACAAAACGCTTTTGGAAACAATCCTTTGTCTATATTTTTTATTGCATTATGTACATCTTCTTTATCCGCTGAAACTCCACGAGAAGAATATCTTTGATTTTTATCTACCATTATCTTGTTTTTTTATATGATTTATCTTTTTTATGACTTCGTTTATGATAATCTCGTATTTTTTGCAAAATAAAAACACCCATCATCACCCAACCAATCAACATAACAACTCCGATCATATCAACCATTTGCCCACTAAACACATGTTGCAAACTATCCGAATAATAATTTCCATCACCAAACGTTGGGAGATGAATTATCCACAAATAAATAGATGAACAAATAATATTGAATATCAAATACAACGAAAGAAAAGCTTTTGTATTTCTTGAAATTTGCATAACGTCCTAAATATTAACATTAACGACTTCTTCTACCGCCCCATTCTTTACCGAAAATATTTTAGCATCCGAAGCTATTTGATGAAGAATCTCATCGATGTGTTCACGATTGGTATCTGTAATGAAAATCTGACCAAAAGAATTTTGATTAACCAATTTTATTATCTGTCGCACCCGATTGGAATCCAATTTATCAAAAATATCATCAAGCAAAAGCAGCGGATTAAGATTTGATGATTTTTTCATAAATTCAAATTGTGCCAATTTTAAAGCGACCAAATAAGTTTTATTCTGACCTTGACTACCAACTCTTTTTATAGGAAAATCATCAATCAACATTTCAAGATCATCTTTGTGCGAACCAAACGTAGTGTAACCGATTGCTCGATCTCGATTGCGTCGCAACAAAAAACCGTCTATTGCTTTTTCATTATGCCGTTGCGACACATAACACAACGAAACCTTCTCTTTTTCCGACGACAAACAATCGTATATGGATTGAAAAATTGGAAGAAATTGCTCTATAAACAAACAACGTTTTTCGTAAAGATAATCTACATAAAAAGACATTTGCTGATCAAGCACGTCTAACAAATCATCGTCTGCCGTTTCCGCTTTCAATGCGGCATTTCGCTGATGCAACAAAACATTATAATTCAAAAGATAATGCAAATATTGGGGATCGTATTGCGAAATGATTCCATCTACAAACTTTCGTCTCTCCTCACTTCCGTCATTAATCAACGAATGATCATACGGAGAAATCAACACCAACGGCAAAATCCCTATATGCTCTGCCAAACGTTGATATTCTTTTTTATTCCGCTTAAATTGCTTTTTTCTCCCTTTTTTTAAACCACAATAAATACTTTCTTCTCGTTCTCCGGAAAGCAAATATTCTCCTTGAATCACAAAAAAATCAAATCCGTGCAAAATATTTTGAGAATCAACACTTGTACGATGACTCTTACAATAAGACAACATATAAAGAGCATCCAAAATATTCGTTTTCCCCGCTCCATTTTCACCAATAAAACAATTGATTTTAGGAGAAAAACTAATTTCAGCCTGCTGAATGTTTTTATAGTTGAGCAAAGTCAATTGCTTAATTTGCACGTCGATTCAATTATAATATTAACGTTTGTTCATCAAATAGATGATTTTATTCAATCCATTATGGAATAAATCAATCTCTTCTTCATTCACATAGACATCGTGAGTAAAGGTCTTATTTTTTTCATCTACACGAGTTTGCAAAATACGAAGAAATTGTCCTTTATCTCCATCTTTTGTATCCATTGTCAATCGACATTCATTTGAAATAATCTCCGGCAAAACCGACATTTCTTGCTCGCCTCCTCGCTTTCTATTACGCCAAAAATGATGCACCGCACTGATTTGATCTCTAAAAGCAGTCACTTCGGCTTTGTTGAGCAACAATGATTTGCGAACCGACTTTTTCTCTTTCAAGTTCTTTTGTTGAGAAATTTTCAAATAAATAGAATCATCTCCCTCTTTCACCTCAAAAACAATGGCACTATAACGCAAATTTACCGTTATGATTGGCAATTTTACCGGAGGACGAACGTCTTTATTTTGAGACAAAACCACAACATCACGAACTGCTTCTATTTGTCGAGAAAGATTTCCTTTTGGAGCAACATATCCCACCACAACCTTATCGGCAATTTTCATGATAGCAAGATTGCGTGCTTGGGCAATCTCCGCCGACGTTCCTCCAAGCGACTCTTTAGGCGAAAGAATCAACAATTGATTCTTCTCCAACGCTTGATTCATCATCGCTGTATTGTTTTTATACACATACGGTCTTTCGAGAAAAAGAACCGTTGACACTCCTCGCTCTATTAACTTATTGTACGTAAATCGCTCCGCAAAAGAATGCCCTCCGCAAATAACAACCGTTTCCTCTTTGTTCAAAGTATCAATCCAAGACAAAATATGAGAAAATTCCGTATTTGGAGTTGATCGCGAAGACAAAAATGCTATTTTCTCTTTTTTCTCCAACAATTGTTGACAACCAATCGCATCATAATTTTCTTTTACAGAAGCAATTAAAGCCTCACGAAGTTGTCCATCTTCCGAAAATTTAGAAGACACTAAACCCGCAATATTGCGAAAAAAATTCTGTATCAAAATGGTAAATGTTTTAAATTTATATTTCGCCACAAAGATAAAAAATATCTCTGAAAAAACCGAACGAACAAAGTAAAAATGAGCGACAACAAGAAACGAATCAACCCCAAAGTTTTTGCAATAAAAAGCAATATGGAAAACAAGATTAAAGAAACTTTTGACGGTGGTGTAACCGAAGAACAAATAAACAAATGGAAAGGTCAGTACGGAAAAGTTATTCGTATTGATGTTGTCGATGATGGCGACTTGCACGTGGGATATTTCCACCGCCCCCGACTTGAGACAATGTCGGCGGTTACAAAGATGGCAAAGACTGACGAGTTGAAAAGCTCCGAAGTGATGTTTGACAACTGCTGGCTGGGCGGTAGTTCGGCTATGCGTCAGGATGCAGTGCTTTTTTTGGAAGCAACAAAACAGCTGGGCACAATGCTTAATAGTTGCCGCAGTAGCCTAAAAAACTTGTAGAGGCACACCAACTTTCGGACCGCGATAGCGAAGACGGTTTTGAAAAAGGCTGTGCCTTAATACGGGCGAACTTGGGGATAGACCCAACAAAGGGCGATTATGAGGACTGGGCAGTGAACTATGCACAAGCTCTATGGCTCGAAAAATGGAGGTTGAAAAACCAAGCCGAAATGCTGGCAAGGATGTTTGGTGGTAAAGAAAGATATTGATTACCATAGCCACCAAGGTAAAAAGCTAAAAGGACTCCCCTTTTTGAATTTTTTAGGACAAAATGGATATATAATTAACGAAATCAAATATATCAATAAAACTATAAGCCCTATTGCACACGTAATCCAAAAAATCCAAGCAAATATGGTTGTCAAAATATCAAACATGTAATTTTACATTTATCTAACGCAAAAATACCTAAAAAAATATAATATGCAAGCATTTAATTACTTATTTAATATTGGAGGCGACTTTTCTGTTAAAATGGAAGGTATGTCAGAAGCAATGGGGAATTTTAATGCAAGTATCAATGCAACACAAAATGGAATAGGTAAATTAACGCAAACATTTGCTACATTCAATTTAGCAAGTGACATAGTTGGTAAAATCAATAACGTTTTCAGTGGTATCACCGAGGCAGGATCGGCAGCAGAATTGCAGTTGATGAATTTGAAGACCTTGTTTGGAGGCAATGCCGAGGCAGCCGAAGCGATGTATGAGCGCATATCGGAATACGGCAAGGTAACACCCTACGACAAAGCAGGACTTATAGAGGCACAACGCACAATGATGTCTTTTGGCATTGAAGGCGAAAAAGCATTTGAAACACTCAAACAAATAGGCGACATCGCTATGGGCGATAGTGGCAAGATGCAGTCGCTCGCGTTGGCATTTGCTCAAATGTCGAGTACGGGGAAACTGACCGGTCAAGACCTAATGCAGATGGTGAATGCCGGATTCAACCCATTGCAAGAGATAAGCAAACAAACGGGAAAAAGTGTTGCAGATCTCAAAAAAGATATGGAAAAAGGGGCTATTTCTGTTGGAATGGTAGAGGCAGCTTTCAGGAGTGCGACGAGTGAAGGAGGGCTTTTCCATAATGCCATAGCCGAAGCTTCGGAAACCACAGCGGGAAAAATGGAGATTGAAAAACCAAGCCGAAATGCTGGCAAGAATGTTTGGTGGTAAAAAGGGTTAGTGATTATAACCCAAAAGGAGGAAATGTCCCGCAACCTCCATTAAAAAAATCACGATATTTTTTCTTCCATTTTTTGCTGAAAATAGCAAGTATAGGAAGAATAAAAAAGTAGTAAAATCCTTTTATTATCCAACAAAAAGCACCTATTGCACAAAACCAAAAGAAAATAACACCTATTATGACAAAAAAATTGAAAAGCATAATCTTATGTTCTTGTGCTTCAAATTTATAAAAAAAATAATAAAATGGCAAACGAATCATTAAATTTTACTATAAACCTAAATGGTAATGCCTACAAAGGTGTACTGCAACTAAATGATGCTGTATTTATCTTCGAATCATGCGATGGATTCCGTTAATAGAGCAATCACCTCCTGAATTTGATTTTCCATTCCACCAATCTTTGATAATACGGACGAAAGTAATAATACCGCCTATGGTTGCAAGTATAATTATAACCCAAAATATGATAGCGATTAGAATCATAATAACAAATTTTGTGTTGCAATATAGTAAAAAAATAATAAAATGGCAAACGTTTTTTGATTATCAATTTAATGTTAGCGGTAATTTTACCGCCACGATTAACGGAATGACGGAGAATAACTACAGAATTCAAAAAAAAAGTGGGTTACCCCTTCCCCAAAGAGTAACCCACACATCAAGAGTGAATGTTTGCGATACCACACCGGATTATCGATTTGTATAACTTTTACTACTTTCATTATGAAAAATTTTCACTCTTGACCGATAGCAAAGATATTATAAAAATACGTAATATCCAAATATGATATTTTTATAAAGAGAAAAAAAGTCTTTTTTACGACCGAATCATAACAATTTTGAAGCCAATTCGGACAAATAACTCCGTTCTCCTTTGATCAAATTGACATGAGCAAAAATATCTTGACCTTTCATTCTGTCAATCAAATAAACCAAACCATTGGATTGATGATCCAAATATGGCGAATCAATTTGTTGAATATCTCCCGTAAAAATAATTTTAGAACCTTCTCCTGCACGTGTCACGATTGTTTTCACTTCGTGTGGAGTAAGATTTTGAGCCTCATCAACAATAAAAAATGTATCACCCAAACTTCGTCCTCGTATGAAAGCAAGTGCTTCGATGACCAAACGCTTATCGCGTTGCATTTCTTCTATAATTCGCACTTCTCTTCCTTGATACGACAAATTGCTTTTGATTACGTTAAGATTGTCGAAAAGCGGTTGCATATAGGGCGATACTTTTTCGGTCGCATCTCCCGGCAATGCACCAAGATCTTTTCCTCCAAGAGCCACAATCGGACGAGACAACAATATTTGTTTGTACTCTTCGTTTTTATAAAGTGCCGCAGCAAGAGCCAAAAGCGTTTTTCCCGTACCTGCCCGACCCGTGATTGCAACCAATTTAACATCGTCGTCAAGCAATACGTCCATTGCGAAAGTTTGTTCTGCATTGCGAGGTTCGATTCCAAAAGTACGTTGTTTTTCTACACGTCGCACTTTGTTTTCAAATGGATTGTAACGACACATCACGCTTGCACGAGAAGATTTTAGCAGAAAACATTCGTTTGCTTCCACATCAGATTCCAAAGACAAATCGGAAAGCGAAATTCCTTCGTTGGAAGAATACAATTTATCAATCAAAGAAGGATCAACAACATCGTACGTTGAAAATTCTTTTTCAAAAATATCCATGTTGGTCACCTTGTCGTTGATATAATCTTCGGTCAAAACGCCAAGCGACTTCGCTTTCATGCGAAGGTTAATATCTTTTGTTACCAAAATCGTTTTTTCCGATTTTGTTTGTGCCAACGTTATGGCAACAGCCAAAATTCGATGATCCGGAGTTCGGTCTGAAAATGCACGTTTCAACACTTCCGGATACGATTCTTCCGTAACGATAAACAAGCGACCTTTTCCTTCGCCAAGAGAAGCTCCGGTTGAAAACAAATCCGAATCAGCAATCAAATCAATTTCTCGAGCAAATTGACGAGCCGCAAAATTGATTTGTTCATTTCCTTTTTTAAATCGATCCAATTCTTCTAAGACAACGATAGGAATATAAATATCGTTTTCTTCGAAATTATAAATACACTTGTGGTCATGAAGGATCACATTGGTATCCAACACGAAATTTTTCTTTGCACCCATTTTTGTATCATTTATAATTGAACATTTTCAAAAATTTTTCTTCGTCCCATTGGATAGAATATCGTATCTTTGTCGTGATTTTTTCTTACAATATTCTAAAAAAACTTGTGTAAAGGTAAAAAGAAAAAACGAAAAAAAACAACATCAAAACATGTTATTAAACAATCTATTTTAATTCCAAAATTTAATCGGACATTTCGACAAATCAAACACCCACAATGAATTATCAAAAAACATTAGAATATCTCTACAATTGTTGTCCGGCATTTCAATTTATCGGAGAAAAAGCGTATAAACCCGGCTTGACAAACACAATTCGTTTAGACAATCATTTTCATTCGCCACACAAGGCGTTTCGAACGATTCACGTTGGAGGGACAAACGGGAAAGGCTCTACGTCTCACATGTTGGCGGCAATTTTGCAAAGTGCAAATTATAAAGTCGGATTATACACATCGCCTCATCTCATTGATTTTGGCGAAAGGATTCGTGTCAATGGAGAAAAAATAAGACCTCAATATGTTTGCGATTTTGTTGCTAAAAACAAAGGCATTTTCAATCAAATACAACCATCTTTTTTTGAAGCAACAATGATGATGGCTTTTGAATATTTTAAAGAAGAAAAAGTCGATGTTGCAATCATTGAAGTTGGATTGGGAGGTCGTTTGGATAGCACAAATATCATTGCTCCCGACTTAAGCATCATCACCAATATAAGCAAAGATCACGTTCAATATTTGGGCGACACATTAGAAAAAATTGCATTTGAAAAAGCCGGAATCATAAAAGAAAAAACGCCTGTCATTATCGGAGAAAATGGGAATGAAAATATCAAAAACATTTTCGCCGAAACGGCAAAAGAAAAAAATGCTCCAATCTATTTTGCGGAAGAACATTTTTTGAGACATTCTTCGTACGAAAAAATTCTAAAAAACGCAGAATTAAAAGGGTTTTATCAACAAAAAAACATCAAAACCGTACTTACCGGAATTGATGTTTTGATTGATTTAGGCTATTCTATAAAAGAAGAAAATATTTTGGTCGGCACGCAAAACGTTTGTTCGCTCACCGGACTAATGGGTCGTTGGCAAATAATCGCAAACAATCCGCTAACGATTGCCGACACCGGACACAACGAAGCCGGAATTGCATACGTTGTACAACAATTACGCGAACTAAAAGCCAACAAAATCCGAATTGTTTTTGGAATGGTAAACGACAAAGACATACAAGCCGTTTTGTCTTTGATGCCCAAAGAAGCAATTTATTATTTTTGCAACGCCAATATCAAAAGAGCTTTGCCGGCAAAAGACTTACAAAATTTAGCAATGAAATTTGATCTAAAAGGAAAGATTTTCTCCAACGTGAAAGAAGCTCTGAATCAAGCTCAAACAGAAGCCGAATCTAACGATGTCGTTTATGTTGGAGGAAGCAATTTTGTCGTTGCCGAAGGACTACAATAAAAACCCAAACAAAAAATAACGAAGTCCTTTTCCGATTGCCATCGACAAACACACGATAACTACTCGACAACGAAGAAATCCTGCCGCAATAGCGATAAAATCACCAACACCAGGCAAAAATGAAAAAAAGGCAATCCAATCTCCATACGGTCGAATCCGACGAATCCACACATCTACTTTCTCTTTGGGTGCCTTAAAATACTTTTCCAACCAATCCACCTTCCCCAACCGACCAAGATAATATCCTGTCATTCCGCCCAAAGTATTGCCAATCGTAGCGACAATCACACAAATCACCACATTGGAACCCATGCCCCAAACAACAGCAGAAAACACAGCTTCTGAAGCAAAAGGCAAAACCGTTGCTGCAAGAAATGCCGCAATAAACAATCCTACATAACCCCATTCTGCCAACCACTCCATAACTTTTATTTAAAAATAAGTACACCTAAATAATTAAGCAATCCACCTCCAACAAAAACGCAAAACAAAACGTTGTACCACAAACCTCGACCTAATGTAAATAAATGAGAAAGTAGAAGCGATAAAAATATCGTACACAAGAAAACAAAACTATGAGAATACTGAGGATACAAAAAGAACATTCCCAAACACCAAAAGAAAAAAAGCATAATCACACGGTGCATTTTGCTATCTTTCACTGCTTCGTAATGCAATCCTATCCCAATCCGAAACGACGCAATCAACGAAAGAATTAACATTGTCACATAAAACACCGCATTATGAAACGTATATTCCGGGAAAAAAAATTCAATCGAAAGACGTGAAATATAATCTGCCACAAACGACCATATATTCTCTCCCGTAACAAGATAAAGCGTACCTAAAATAAAATAAGGAAACAAGAAAAAACCACAAAGATTTGCCAAAAACATCCGAATAGAACCTCCGGAAATTCCAATTTGAGCACACCAAACTATCGGCAACAACAATACATATTCCACGCTGATAATCGAAGCCAACGACATATAAACTCCTATCGCAAACGATGACGCAATAGCATTTTTGTCTTTATACGAAAAAAACATTCGACACAAGACAATTAACAATAAAATTGCACTTATTTTATCAAACGAAAACTTTTGTTGATCAATCTGAAATGCCACCAAAAACAACAAAAAAACATACGGCAAAAACGTCCGCTCCGAAACAACCCCAAACGTCTCATTAAACAAATACAACGCATACGCAATTCCCACAACAAAAACGCCACCCAAAATCCAACTTAAACCTTCATATTCAAAACAATGCGACAATATCGCATCAGAAAAAACAGAGGTTGATTGAATTGGACCGACCATTTCATTTCCAAAAGCATACGCAATCACATACGCGATCAAAAACAAAAATAACACAAAACAAAACGTAAATAAGGACGGACGAATAAGAAATCCAATACGATGTTTTACCATAAATTTTCTTTTTTAAAATTTGCCAAAATCAAACGAATTTGTTGTTCATCTTGATGTATTTGTCGTTCAAGACTCAACATATCCAAAAATCGCATTTCTTGACGAACATATTGAACAAAATCCACTTCAATTTCTTTTCCATACAATTCTCCGGAATAATCAAACAAATGCACTTCCACAACAATCTCTTCAGTCTCACCAAATGTCGGACGACAACCGATATTCATCATTCCATCAAACAACTGATTTTCAACCCAAACCCTCACTGCATAAACACCCGATTGTGGCAACATTTTTTTTGAATCTTTCAATGTAATATTTGCCGTTGGGAAACCCATTTTTCGACCGATTTTATGTCCTTCTACAACCATTCCGGAAATTCGATAACAACGCCCCAAAAAATGATTCGCAGTCTGCAAATCTCCACGTTTCAACAAACTTCTAATTTCCGAAGAAGACACATACTCTCCCGAAACCGAACTATACGCCGGAACAGAAATCACATTCAAACCAAACTCACGTCCATACTTCACATATTCATCAAAACCCTCTTCTCTATTTCTTCCAAAACGATGATCATAACCAACCAACAACGTATTTACACCCAATTGATTAACAACAATTTTTTGCAAAAAATCATACGCCGAAAAATCTGCCATTTCTCTCGTAAATGGCAAAAAAACACAAACATCAATTCCTTCCTGAGAAATCAACGTCGTTTTTTCCTCATTGGTTGTCAAAAGCGGTAAATGAAACTCCGGTTCAACCACCGTTTTAGGATGAACATCAAATGAAATCACCATAGACGAAAGCCCCCGTTTTTCGGCTTCCGATTTCAAATATTGAAGCAAAAAACGATGTCCTTTATGCACTCCGTCAAAAAAACCTATCGTTGCCACACTGGAATTTGCCGGAAGTTTAATCGTTTTTTTTAATAAAAATTGTTTCATCTTTCAAACATTTCATGCTCCTTCACATGATAAGTACAAAAACCAAGTTGAGTAGCCATTTGAATATTTTTTTCTCCATCATCAAGAAATAAAATCGACGACGCTTCAACGCCTTCCAAATCAAGAACTTTCTGAAAAATTTCTTTCTCCGGTTTTGCCAAATGCATTTTATACGACAAATACAATTCATCAAAACAATCTTCAACGGAAAAACCCAAACGGGAAAATTCCTTCATCACCCAATCTTCCCAATGAATAAAATTCGTATTACTAAGCAAAATCACTCGATACTGACGTTTCAACTCTTTTATCAACGACAATTTTTCTTTTGAAATTGAAACCAAAAAAGCATTCCACGCAAAACGAATTGCCTCATCAGAAGCCGACAAAATTCCAAATTCCGTTCGTACTCTTTCAAAAAAATCAGAAGGACTCACCGTCCCTCTCTCCAATTCTAAAAACAAACCATTTTGAACGTATTTGCTAATATAATCAAGAATATTTTCAACTCCCAATTTTTCAAATTCACGCACGCAAGCGTCTTGATTCAAATCCACCAAAACACCGCCCAAATCAAACATTACAACCTTTATTTCAGGAGTCAAATAATTCGCTAATTTCACAGTTTTTTTTGTTTATTAAAAGAAAAGTATTACTTTTGCACTGCATTTTTGCAAAGGGACATTGTTAAATGTCATGCAAAGATAATTATTTATTCTGGGATTCGTTTTTTATTTTTCTTAGATTCTTATTTTATCTTTGTCAAAGGGCCCATAGCTCAGTTGGTTAGTAGCACCTGACTCATAATCAGGGGGTCATCGGTTCAAGCCCGGTTGGGCCCACACAAAAAAAAGCACTCGTAATTTTACAAGTGCTTTTTTTGTATTTCATTATAAAATAAAATTTCTTCTCAAAACATTATATTTATGCCAGAATTAACCCTTCTTGGAACCGGTTCGGCTCTCGGAAACGAACACGCTTTTAACTCCGCTCAAATACTCAACATTCGAGAACATTTTTACATGATCGATTGTGGAGAAGGCGTTCAACAACGACTTTTGAAAGCAAAAATCAAAACGAATCGCATCAACAACATTTTTATTTCACACTTGCACGGCGACCATTGTTTTGGACTGTTGCCTTTCATTAGCACAATGAGTATGCTAAATCGTCGTGCACCACTTACCATTCACGCACATAGCGATTTGGGAAAAATCCTCACTCCTCAAATCAATTATTTTTGTCCGGATTTATCTTTTTCAATCAACTTCAACCATATCAATCCAAGAAAAAATGAAATAATTTTTGAGGACAATCACACTATTGTTTCAACAATTCCTCTCAAACATTCCATTCCAACATGTGGTTTTTTATTTGAAGAAAAACCTCGAGAACCTCATATCAATAAAAAAGTTTGTGACGATTGGAATATTCCTCTTTCTTATTATCCCCTCATCAAAGAAGGTCATGATTATATTGACGAAGAAGGAAAATGTGTAAAAAACCGACTCTTGATTATTGATGCCGAAAAACCAAAAAAATATGCTTATTGTTCGGACTCCGCTTATTCCGAAAAAATCATTCCACTCATTCAAGACGTTGATTTGCTCTATCACGAAACGACTTACGAGAAAAGTTACATTTCCAGAGCAAAATTATTTCTTCATTCCACAACCGAACAAGCCGCTCTAATTGCAAAAAAGGCTAATGTAAAAAAACTTATTGCAGGTCATTTATCTTCTCGTTACAAAACAAAAGAAGATATTTTACGATTGGAAAAAGAAATTCAAACCATTTTTCCCAATGCTCAAATAGGAAGAGATTTGCAAAAAATACAATTCTAAAATCAAGCAATAATTCGCAATTGATTGATTCTTTGCTCTTTCTTTTTTTTCAAATATCGTTCGCACTGCTGACGCTTGTCATACCCTAACATCGAACCAAGAATAAAATCTTCTTCCGGAGAATAATCGCACAATCTTTTGTTTCCTATTTGCTTAACCACCTCTACACACTCTTTTGCTCCCATAAAAACATTTATTTTTCGCTCCGTTACTTCCTGAATATAATAAGAGATTCCCTGAACTTTCATTTTCTGTTCGGCCAATTCTCGTTCTTCCGCACTCATCGTATGCAATACCAATTGTCGCAACCCTTTTTGATATTCGTAAATGTGATGGATCAATACTTTCATATTTTTTTTTGTATAAAAAAAACAATAACTATTCAAGAACGACCTCAAATAGTTATTGCTTTTATAAAAATCAATCAACTTAAAAACAACATTCTTTGTGTGTCATTTTTTCGTTGCAAAAATAACGACTTTCTACCCTACATACAATCCCTAAAAATAATAATTTTCTACCTCAACAAATAAATCTCTTTTTTTCTTGAAGGAAGAGAAAAATACAAAAATAAACTTCCCGACAATCCGGAAATTAAAGATCCTATCAAAATAGCCAACTTCGCATTGTCTTGCACTATTGCGTCTGAAAAAGCCAATTGCGTAATAAATATTGACATCGTAAATCCGATTCCTGCCAACATACCAACACCAATAAGTCCTTTCCAACTGAGACCAATTGGTCGACGGACAAATTTCATTTTGACACTAATCCATGTAAACAACAAAATTCCTATCGGTTTTCCCAAAGACAATCCCAAAATAATCCCCAAACTACTTGCAGATAATAACGACGGAATAGATTCGCCCGAAAAGACTAATGTTGTGTTGCTCAAAGCAAATAGCGGCAAAATAACAAAAGAAACAGGATAATGTAAAATATGCTCCATTTTGTGCGAAGGAGAAACATATTGTTCATTGCCATAAAAAGGAATAGCAAATGCCAATAAAACTCCGGCAATTGTTGCATGTATTCCCGATTGCAACATCAACCACCACATCACAACTCCTCCAACCAAATAAATTGCCAACCATTTAACTCCATGCTTATTCAACGCCATCAATACCAACCAGATAGCAATTGCTCCAACCAAATAATTTAATGCAATCGTATCTGTATAGAAAATGGCAATAACAAGAATGGCTCCAAGGTCATCAATCACAGCCAAAGCTGTTAAAAAAATCTTTAATGCCGGAGGAATGCGACTACCGAACAAAGACAATATTCCGATTGCAAAAGCTATATCGGTTGCCATCGGGATTCCAAATCCATGCGAAAATTCAGAATCATAATTTAATACAAAATAAATTCCCGCAGGAACAAGCATGCCTCCAATTGCGGCAATAATCGGCAATAAAGCATTTTTTGGATTTGACAACTCTCCGGTATACAATTCTCGCTCCAACTCCAACCCTATCATCAAAAAAAAGATTGCCATCAATCCATCATTTATCCAATGACTCAACGAATGACCGCCTAAATCCTTTTGCCAAAAAGATAAATATTCTTCCGACAAAGAAGTATTACTCAACACCAATGAAGCAATTGTTGCAATAAGCAAAACGATTCCTCCGGCTTGCTCCATCGCAAAAAATTGCTTATAATGTTGCGTTAATTTAATAATACGTTGTCTTCTGTTCATATTGCAAAATTTAATGTGTTTATTCTTGTTTTTTTATTTTTTTTAAAAATTATATCGAACCAATGCCAAAAGACGATGACCAAGTACCCAATGATCTCCCTTCACAGAACCATTTGCTTGCAATTCTCCATAATTAATCATATCCAATTCATATTCCAAACCAAAAATAAAATGTTTCAGATTATACGAAATCACCGGCATTATACGAATCATTTGGTCTATATTTTTTGAATCTTTTGCCCACATTTTATTTTTTACATCTATGAAATCTTTTTCTGCTCCAAGATTTTTGCTATAACCAAGAAACAACTCTCCTTTAATTTTTTTTCCATACGAAAAATCAATCCAAGATGCAGACATTCGAATCGGTTGATACTTCCAGGTATTATCTGCAAATTCATCAATAACACCATATCCACCAAGCATATTGAGATGTGTAGTTTGCTCGCCAAAGATAGTTTTTGCTTTGAAAGAAAAATCATTTTTATCATAATTTAGGACTAAACTATAATTGAAACCGTCAAATCGGTCACTGACTTTTCGTTCTTCATATACATTTTTAGTCGTTGTAACATTATTCCCGTTAGCATCTACACCAACTACAACCTCTTCGGTTCCGACAAAAACACTTGCTCGCGTACGCGGACGAATACTTACAAAATCGGCAGATGCCGTAATATTAAACCCATTATTTTGATAACCGATTCCCAAATAACACTCTGGAATCATGTTATATTGAATATTATATGCACGAGCAGAAATTCCATCTTTTACGGCTGGTGCAATCGATTGATATTGATATTGAAACAATGCGGCTGCTTGTAAATGAAATCCTGATTTGTTTCCATATTTATATTGCAATTGAGGACTACGATTCAACGGATTAAACGGAGCTCCGGCCGCCATTGACAATACGGTTGGTTGTGCATCTACTGCCATCGGATGCCAGGTTTGACCTAACGTCAAAGCATGAGTTCCCTCTTTTTTATCCAACCAATCAAATTTCATATATGCTTGACGAAGACGAATCAAAAAATTATTTGTAGAAAATCCGGCAAAATCAAATTCCACCTTCGCCGAAGAAACTCCTCCCAATACACGAGGTCCTTTCACATTCAATCCCATTCTCGTACTCATCGCCGCAAGGTTGGATGCCGATTCCGCATTCAAATCTTCACCAAAATAGCCCATATTTTCGTCCATCGGACCTTTTGCAACAAAACCATTACTTGAAGATACCATGGCACGATTGTCATAAAAATAATAAACCCGTACGTTTCCATAAAACTCTACGTGTTTTTTTATTTCTTCTAAAATCTTTTTAGATTTTGCTTTTTTTACAGATTCTTTCGATACATATTCTTTTTTCAACGAAAGCGAATCTTTTGGCAAATCTTCTACTTGAGCTACAACAATTCCTCCTATTGCAAAAAAAAGAATACAAATCCAACTTTTCACTCTAACCAATTTTTGTTTCATATACATTTTATTAAAAAAATAGGAGACGCTACAAAAATAGCGTCTCTCTACACTTTTATATTATAAATTAAAATAATGATTTTCCTAAAAACAATAATAATAAATACAACAATGTCAATCCTATGACTCCAACAATAATTCCTATTTTTGCCATATCTGCTTGACGTGTTAATCCCGTAGAATGTGCCAATGCATTAGGCGGTGTCGAAATTGGCAATGCCATAGCCAACGACGCAGAACCTGCAATTCCAATCAATAAAGTAGTCACACCTCCAAATGCCGCCAATTCTGCTTCCATTGATGTTCCTATCGTAAACAAAATCGGCATCATAAGTGCTGCTGTTGCGGTATTTGAAATAAATGTTGAAACCACACAACAAATCAAACCAGAGGCAACAATCAACAACACCGGACTCCATTGACCGAAAGGAATGGATTCAACCAAATGTTTAGCCAATCCCGTTTCTTGCAAACCGACTCCAAGAGCAAATCCTCCTGCAACCAACCAAAGAACGTCCCAAGAAATATCCTTCAAATCTTCTTTCCGAATAACTCCGGTCACTGTGAATATCGCAAGAGGAATCAATGCAACCGTATTGGCGTTTACGCCGGTAACTTTATCAAGCATCCAAAGGACAACTGTTACAAAAAATGTGATACAAGTAATAATTGTGTTTCTATCCCAAACCAACTTACTTTCAATCTTTATCTCTAAACGTTTTTGTTCAAATGGGAACATTTTCAACAAGATAAACCAAACTATCGCCAACAATACAAAAACAAATGGCACCATAAACATCATCCATTCTCCAAAACCGATATTAAGATTAAGACCGTCCGGATCATTTAAATATTTAAGTGCGATTGCATTAGGAGGAGTTCCGATAGGAGTCCCAAGTCCTCCCACATTTGCGGCAATCGGAATAGCCAAAGTCAAACCAACCTTTCCGGCACCATTGCAACCTTCTGCGTTTCGAAGCACAGGAGCCAAAATAGCAAGCATCATAGCCGCTGTTGCCGTATTACTCATGAACATTGAGAAAATTGCCGTAGACAAAATGAATCCCAACATAACAAAATGAGATTTTGTCCCGAATGGAGCCAAAAGATTTTTTGCAATATAAGCATCTATTCCACAACGAGTTGCGGCGATAGCAAGAACAAATCCTCCAAGAAACAACATGATAATTGGATCGGCAAATGTTGCCATCAAACTTTTATGTTTCACCAAAACTCCAAGAGTTTCCGGATCGTATCCGGCATTCATAAATTTGAATCCACTATCACTGACCGTCAACAACAACAAAACAATAGTTAATACCGAAGTACTCCAAATAGGAATTGATTCAAAAATCCACATAAGAGCCGCAAAACAAAAAATCGCAATTACGCGTTGCTCTACAACTGTTAAATTTGAAATTCCTAAAGCACCATCCGGTGCAAACCACAAAAGAAAAAATGAAACTATTGAAACAAATAGGCCAACAAGTTGTTTGACGCTCATATTCATCTGAAAGTTTTTCATAGTAAAAAATATATTAGTAATGATAAAAGCTTGTTTTTTTAAAACAAAAACGTGCAAAGATAAAAATAATAATTAGATTGAGAATAAGAAAATAAAAGTTTTTTTTAACTAAAAAAAGCATTTTTGTAACTCCATATTTTTTCTATATCTTTGCATTTCAAAAAAAAGATTTTACTATGAAAAAACTATCAATTTTAACATGTTTTCTTTTGTTCATAAACCTACTTTCGGCAAAAACAACAGTCTATAATTTCGCAGAATTTAACTCTCGAATTTTTGATGAAGAAGGTCTTCTTTCGCTCCGAGATCGAGAAAGTATCGATTCTCAACTTGCTTCTTTTGCCGAAGAAAGCGGAAAGAACATTGTAGTTTTAACATTTCAAGACATTACTCCTTACGAAAATGCTCGAGAATTTTGCCATCATACTGCCGTCAATTTTGCCGAAAATCATCCGGAATTTGAAGGAGACATCTGGCTTTTGCTCATTTCTTCAAAACATGGATTGATTCATATTACGGCGACAAAAGACACGGAACGTATCATTTCTCATGCCGCATGTAGAAGTATTGCCAACGAACTCATAGCTCCGGAATTCAAAGAAAAAAACTTTTACAACGGGATTCTTGCGGGAGTTCAAAAATTAATTGAAATTCATCAAAAATAAACACTTTTGTACGTTGCGGTTGACATAGGAAATTCTCGAACGAAAATTCTCATTTCGAAAGATTTTGATTTTTCAAAAACGGAGCATTTTTTTTTGATTGACAACGATTCTGTTTTGCCAAAAAAAGTGTTAGATTTAATTCCACAATCTCACGTTATTTTATCTTCTGTAAGAGAAACTCAACCTCAATGGATTGATACGCTGAAAAATCATTCTTTATCATTCTTTTTTTTGAATCAAAACACGCCTTTACCAATCATCAATTTATATAAACAAAAAGAAACACTTGGATTAGATAGAATTGCAGCGGCTTGCGGAGCAAAAACACTTTTTCCTTCTCAAAATTGTCTCATCATTGATATGGGAACGGCAATCACATTCGACATTTTGACCAAACAAGGAGAATTTCTCGGAGGAAACATTTCGGCCGGAGCAAAAACAAGATTGCAAGCTCTGAATCAATTCACAGGGAAATTGCCATTGATTTCATCTCATACCTTAAAAGAAATTAGTAATTTCTCCATCGGAACAAATACAAAAGAAGCAATCATCAACGGTGTTGCTCAAGGCATTACTTTTGAAATAAATGGATATATTCATCAAACAAAAAAAATATTAAACGATGATTCTTTAACAACAATTTTGACAGGCGGCGATGCAATTTATTTTGAAAATATGATAAAAAACACCACCTTTGCGATCGAAAAATTGGTACTAATCGGATTATTAGCAATATTAAAACACAACATTGAAAAAAAATAACAACAACATACTATCCAAGAAAAATGTTGCAAAGAGTCTGCTCCTTGCAACTCTTCTTTTTTGTTCTCATACAATTATTTTTGCACAAAACAACACAAATTCTCCCTACACCCGTTATGGATTAGGAGAATTGACAAATTATTCCTCCGGAAAAAACAAAAGTATGGGAGGAACGGCTATCGGTATGAGAAACAAAGGAAGTATAAACATGGCAAACCCGGCAAGTTACACAAGCATCGACAGCATGTGTTTCATGTTTGAAGTTGGCATGATGGGAAAAGTTTCAAATTACACCAATTCTCAAAACGCACAAAAAACATCTTTCACTGGAAATATCGAATTTTTCAACATGCAATTTCCGTTGGAAAAATGGTTAGCCGGTAGCATTGGATTAACACCTTATTCTTACATTGGATATGATTTTCCCGAAACAGGCAGTATTGAAGTTCCAAATTCCGCAGACAACGGAGCAACCTATAGTACAATTAATTTTACAAAAAACTTCAAAGGTTCCGGAGGATTACATCAAGCATACATAGGATTGGCTGGGCGATGTGGAAAATACATTTCTATCGGTGTGAATGCATATTTGTTGTTTGGAAGCATCAACCATACTCGCCAAATCACATACGACGCAGCATTTGGAGATTTCTATTCCACTTTGCAAAACTCAAAAATCAGCATCGTCGATTTCAATCTGCGATACGGAATACAAGGACATTTTCCAATCAACAAAAATCACTATCTCACTATTGGAGCAATTGCAGAAACGAAAAATCGATTATCCGGAAAATACACAGTTGAAACATCCGGAGTAGATACAATTTCTTCAAAAAATGGAAAAGACTTTTACACGCCGTTATCTATTGGAGCCGGAATCAGTTATTCATACAAAAACCAACTTGTTGTTGGAGTTGATGCAATATGGCAAAATTGGGAAGATGCAGCATTTTTCTCTATTCAAGACACCATACAAGATCGACTTCGCGTAACACTTGGAGCTGAATATACAAACGATCCTTACAGCAAAGATTATTACAAAAGAATGGCTTTCCGATTAGGTGCCAATGCAACTTGTGGTTATCTTAACCAACTATCAAAAGGAGTAAATCAATTTGGCATAACTTTTGGATTGGGATTTCCAGCACGAGGAAATCGCACCATGATCAATGTCGGATTTGAATATGGTCGAATGGGAAATATTTTAGGAAATCAACTAACTCATAGTATTACCGAAAATTATTTTAAATTCACGATAAATGCCTCGTTCAATGAAATTTGGTTCTTTAAACGAAAATTTGAATAAACGAATTATATACAAACAATAAAAAAATAATTATATCATGAAAACATTTTCTAAAATCATTCTTTCTACGCTTCTTGTAGGAACTTCATTTTCAGCTGTTGCACAAGACGCTCCTTCTGCAACAACTGATGCTGATGCAAAACAACAAAAATGCAAAGAAGACCTTTCTGCATTTTATCAATTTGCTCGTCAAAAAAACTATGCCGACGCTTACCTTCCTTGGTTAGATCTTTACAACAATTGCCCTGAAATGTCTAAAAACACTTACAAATACGGGGTTATGATTCTTAATGATTTCATCGCCAAAGAAACTGATGCAACAAAAAAAGCAGAATACTTTGATCTTCTAATGAAAGTTTATGACAGTCGTATTCAATATTTCGGCGATGATGCAGTAATGCCCAAAGCTCGCATTCTTGGAAACAAAGCCGTTGATTACATCTCAAACAATACACCTAATGACCCTCTAAAAAAAGAAGCTTACATTTGGCTTGGAGAAGCCGTAAATGGTCTTGAAGATGCTTGTGACGGAACATATTTGCAATACTACATTTGGGTTTCATCAAATCTCTATTACAACGACAAAAACCACGCTCCTCAACTTATTGCAGATTACATAAAAACAAATGAAATTCTGAGCAAAGCTTCTACCGATGCAAACAATCCTCATGCGTCTTATTATGCTCAAATAAAAGAAACAAACGATCAAACAATCATGGCAACTCGTGTTCTTTCTGCAGAAACACTTGATAATATTTATGCCGAAAAAATCATTGAAAACAAAGACAACATAAACTTCCTTGTTTCTACGCTTAATCTTTACAAAAGTGCGGGAGCAACAACATCGCCAGTCTATTTTCAAGCATCTGAATTTGCACACAAAATACAACCAACAGAAGAATCTGCTGTAGGATGTGCCAATATGTATATTCAAAAAGAACAATACGAAACTGCAGTCAACTACTTGAAAGATGCGATTAAATATAGTACAGTTGATACGAAAAAAGCTGAATACGAGCTACTTATTGCATCAATCATGCAGGCTTATTTAAGAAACTTTTCTGGAGCTCGCGAGCATGCACGTGCTTCTCTTGAATTAAATCCAAATCAAGGAAAACCATACATTTTGATTGGAACACTTTACGCCCAATCAAAAGGCATTTACTCTGATCCTGTACTTTCAAAAACCGTATATTGGGTTGCTGTCGATAAATTCATAAAAGCAAAACAAGTAGACCCATCATGTACAGAAGAAGCCAACAAACTAATCAACACTTATAGTCGTTATTTCCCTGAAGATCAAGACATTTTCATGCATCCGGATCTAAATAAAGGAGCTGCATATACCGTAGGTGGATGGATCGGAGAAACAACAACATGTAGATAAAACACAAATGTTTTTTTCATCAACAAAAAAAAGAAACAATCATATAAAAGACATAACAGCCATTACGATAATGGTTGTTATGTTCTTTTTTATCAGTTGCGGTGGAAACCAAGAATTTGAACAAATAAAAGAATCAAGAGATCAACAAGCGTTGCTCACTTCTGATACTGTAACAACTCTCATTTCCGACTCTGGAATCACAAAATACAAAGTCGCCGCTATTCGTTGGGAAATTTATGATAAAACAGAAGAACCGATTTGGAAATTTCCAAACGGACTTGATTTTGATAAATTCAACGAAAATTACGAAACAGATGCCCACATGCAAGCTGATAGTGCGATTTATTATGAGCAAAAAAAATTATGGGAATTCAGAAAAAATGTTCATGCTCAAAACAAAAAAAACGAACATTTTACAACTGATCTTTTATTCTATGATGACAACAAAAAAGAATTTTATTCTGACACCGAAATTACCATCAAACGAGAAGATAAAATCATTTATGGAATCGGATTTACGTCCAACGCAGATATGACTCGATATACAATACAAAAACCAACAGGAATAATTCCCGTTGAAAAGACAGAATAAAGCCACTTTTCATCAATAGATTATTTTTTGACAATTCAAGAAAAATTCGTATATTCGCACGCTATTTTAGCAAAGCTTTCGTAAAAAAAACAAATAACATAAAATAAAAAAATGGCAACATTAGAAAAAATTCGTAGCAAAGGAGTTTTCCTACTTGTAGTTATTGGTCTCGCTTTGATAGCATTTATCGTCGGAGACCTTCTTAATAGTAGTTCTACTTACGTTCAACAATCTCGTGCAAATATTGCAGAAATCGATGGAGAAAAAGTAACCATCGAAGATTTTCAAGCAGCAGTAAATCAATTTACCGAAGTTTATAAAATCGAATATCGCACACAAACAATAGACGAAACGTTGACCGAACGCATTCGTGAAACAGTTTGGGAAAACATTCTAAAAAACAGTTTGATAAAAAATGATGCTGATAAAATCGGAATGGTTGTCAGCGAAGAAGAATTAACAGATCTTACTATCGGAGATTATATTCACCCTCTTATATCCGGACGTCCTATTTTCACAAACGAAAACGGATTGTTTGACCGAAACATACTAATTGCAACAATTGCTCAACTTGAAAACAAACCAACTGATCCTCAAATGCTTGAGCAATACAACGCACTTTTCAACTATTGGTCTTACTTTGAAAATGAAGTAAAAAACAGCCGACTTGAAGAAAAATACACAACTCTTCTTTCTAAAGCAATCAACACAACTTCTTCTGAAACTAAATTTGCTTATGAACTGAAAAATAAAACTTCAGACGTCATTTATGTTTCAAAAAAATATCACGAATTAGACGACAAAAATTTTGAACCTACAGAAGAAGAAATTCAAAAAGTTTACGAAGAAAACAAAGAACGATTCTATCAAAATTCAGAAACTCGTGATTTAAAATATGTAGCTTTCAATCTCAATCCAAGCGAACAAGACTTTACTGATGCTAAAAATTGGATTGAAAATTTGAAAGAAGAATTTGCTACAACAACTGAAATTGCCGCCGTAGTAAATAGCAATTCAAAATCATACAGAGATGTCGCTTTGTCAGCAAACGAAATCGATCCAGATTTGAAAGACTTCGCATTCTCAGCTTCAAAAGATGCTGTTTTTGAACCTCAACTTTTCGGAAACACTTTCAAAATGGCACGCGCTGTTGAAACTGGAATCCTTGAACCAGACTCAATTAAATTACGCCATATTGTAATTTACGAAAACACAGAAGAAGCAACTCAAAAATTAGCAGATAGTCTTTTCAATGCTATACAAAACGGTAGCGACTTTGCCGCTCTTGCACAACAATTCTCTCAAATGCCACAATCTGCTCAAGTAGGAGGAGAAATCGGTTGGGTAAAAGTTTCTGGTTTGGACAAAAATATCAAAAATGCTTGTTTCTCTAATCTTAACGGAAATTTCTTCACCGTAAAAGACGGAAATGCAATCCAAATCATGCAAGTTTCTGAAAAAACTAAAAATGTAAACAAAGTTAAATTGGCAGTAATCTCATCAGAAGTAACTCCAAGTCGTGCGACATACGGAACAATCTACAACGAAGCAAAAGCTTTTGCCGCAAGTGCAAACAACATTGAACAATTTGAAGCTATTGCCAAGGAAAAAGGATACACTGTATTCCCTTACCCATCTGTAGATGCAAACTCTCCTCGTCTTGGAATGATAAACAACTCAAGAGAAATTATACGTTGGGCATTTGAGAATGAACCAAACGCAATTTCCGATGTATATGATTGTCAAAATCAATTTGTTGTTGCCGCTCTTGTTAGCATAACAGAAAAAGGTTACCGTCCGGTAGAGTCAGTTTCAAATGAAGTGACTAACCTCGCAAGAAAAAACAAAAAGGCAGAACAACTCATTGCAGACATGACAACTTCAAACATTCATGAATTGGCAACAAAAATGAATCTACAAATAGACACTGTCAGTCAAGTAAATTTTGCAAGCTCATCATTCGGAAAAGAAGGTAACGAAAACGCTGTAATTGGAAGCATTGCAATTGGAGAAAAAGATAAAATATCTGCTCCAATAAAAGGAAACAATGGAGTCTATGTGTATGCCATTGTCAACCAATTATCAAACACAAGTCCTTACAACGAAGAGGTAGAAAAACAATCACTTGAATTGCGTTCTAAATACGCTGTTTATCGTGCAGTTGAAGCACTAAAAGATAAAGCAGAAATTGAAGACAATCGTTCAAGATTTTATTAAAAAAAATACTATAAAGAAAAAAAAATAAAAACGGAATGAAGAAAATTATTTCATTCCGTTTTTATTATCAAATCATCATTTTTTTGCAAAACATGACAAAAACTCCCTTAATCGGACTCACAATAAACGAATTAAAAGAAGTTGTCAATTCTCTCAAAATGCCATCTTTTACTGCAAAACAAATTGCAGAATGGATCTATCAAAAGAAAGTGCTAACAATTGATGACATGACCAACATTTCAAAAAAAAACAGACTTGTTTTGTCTGAAAAATATTGTGTCGGACGATGCGATTTTTCTCATGAAGCAATATCTATTGACGGCACAAAAAAATATCTTTTCCCCACCACAAACGGTTATATTGAATCCGTTTTTATTCCAGAAGACGATCGTGCAACACTTTGCGTTTCATGCCAAGTTGGTTGCAAAATGAATTGTCAATTTTGCATGACCGGCAAACAAGGTTTTGACGGAAACTTGACCGCTGGAGAAATCATCAATCAAGTACTATCTATTCCGGATAGCAACAAACTTACAAACATCGTTTTTATGGGAATGGGAGAACCTATGGACAACATTTCTCACCTTCTAAACTCCATTGAAATTTTAACCAGCGATTACGGATTAAATTGGAGTCCCAAACGAATAACGGTATCAAGTGTCGGACTTATTCCCGGATTAAAATTATTTTTAGAAAAAACACAATGCCATTTAGCAATCAGCCTACACAACCCAATAGCCCACGAAAGAGAAGCTATGATGCCAGCAGAAAAAGCCTATCCAATAACAAAAATCATTAAATTTTTAAAAGAATACGACTTTGCTCATCAACGTAGATTATCATTTGAATACACTTTGTTTAAAGGAGAAAACGACACTCCTCGACATGTCAATGAATTAGTAAAACTTCTCAAAGGAATTCCTTGTAGAGTAAACATTATTCGTTATCACGAAATTTCAAATCTAAACCTACAACGTGCCGCAGATCAAAAAGCCGAATGGTTTAG
>JAGCLW010000068.1 GCA_017646805.1 Paludibacteraceae bacterium
ACAACGCAGGAATTATCAAACGTATTCCTGCAACCGAAATGTCATTAGCCGATTTTAAAGAAGTAATCGACATCGACCTTATCGGAGCATTTATCATGTCTAAAGCAGTCGCTCCCGGAATGATAGCAAAAGGTGGCGGAAAAATCATCAACATTTGTTCTTTGATGAGCGAACTTGGTCGTGAAACTGTAGCCGCTTACGCTGCCGCAAAAGGTGGATTAAAAATGCTGACTCGCAATCTTGCTTGCGAATGGGCAGAATACAACATTCAAGTAAACGGAATCGGACCCGGTTATATCGCCACACCTCAAACCGCACCTCTTCGCGAACCTCAAGCAGATGGAAGTCGTCATCCATTTGATTCTTTCATCATCGCAAAAACACCAGCTGCTCGTTGGGGAGTGCCGGAAGACTTAATGGGACCAACAGTATTCCTTGCTTCGGAAGCATCAAATTTTGTCAACGGACAAATTCTTTTTGTGGACGGAGGAATCCTTGCTTACATAGGAAAACAACCTAAATAAAAAACATCATGAAACGTAGAACATTAAAAAAATATATCAATTCAACATCAGAAGAATTGATATTAGAAGCATGCGTTATTTCTTCTCTTGTACCAAATGTAAATACAGAAAAAACTGAACTTCTTTTGGTAAAAATAGAAAATTTCAACCAAGAATTCATTTCTCGCATTTGTACTTACGGAGGAAAAAAAGACAAAAAATTAGTAAAAAAATATTTCAATAAAATTGTTGAAGATTGGAAAAAATCAATCATTGAAATTTCGGAAGATCTTCAAAATCTAAACAAATAACAACCCTTTTTGTGGAAAAAACATTCATATTTCATACTTTGGGTTGTAAACTTAATTTCGCCGAAACCTCCTCTATCGGAAAATCCCTGATAGAGAGAGGTTTTCGTCGTGCTAATGAAGCAGATAAAAATCCTCCTTCATTGTGCATAATCAACACTTGTTCGGTTACCGACACGGCTGATCATAAATGCAGACAAGTCATCAAAAAATATCGAAAAATGTATCCTGAAACAATTATTATTGTCATTGGATGCTATGCACAATTACAACCTCAAGAGATTGCAAATCAATTAGATGTAGATTTGATAATTGGAGCAAACGAAAAATTTAATATTGACGCTTATCTTTCTCAAAAAAGAAAAGATAAAGCAACAATCCTTCACACGGAAACCAAACAAATAGAAAATTTCAAACCTATTGTCAGCAATGACGATCGCACAAGATATTTCTTAAAAGTTCAAGACGGATGCGATTATTATTGCTCATATTGCACCATTCCTTTTGCACGAGGAAAAAGTCGTTCGGCAACAATCGAAGAAACCATTCAGATTGCAAAAATTGCCGCTCAAGATGGTGCAAAAGAAATTGTTTTAACCGGAGTAAACACCGGAGACTTTGGACGTCATACAGGAGAATCATTCATCGATCTTCTTCGTTCGCTCGAAAAAATTCAAGAAATCGAGCGTTATCGTATATCAAGCATAGAACCCAATTTGCTAACTGACGAAATAATACAATTTGTGGCAAATAGCAAAAAATTCATGCCTCATTTTCACATTCCGCTACAATCGGGTTCGAATGATGTACTTAAAATCATGAAAAGACGCTACAATCGAGAACTTTTCAAACAAAAAATAAACACTATTAAACAACTAATTCCTCACGCATTTATCGGCGTTGATGTAATCGTTGGAACTCGAGGAGAAACCGACCAATTCTTCAATGATTCGAAAATATTTATTGAAAATTTGGACATTTCTCAACTTCATGTTTTCACGTATAGCGAACGTGCAAATACAAAAGCGTTGGACATTTCTCCAATCATTCCTCAAAAAGAAAGAGAATTTCGTAATGAAATTTTACGGAAAATATCGGATAAAAAACTAACGGAATTTTACGATGCTCAATACGGAAGAAAAACAACCGTTCTTTGGGAAGAAACAAAAAAAGATATAATGCACGGATTTACAGACAATTACGTCAGGGTTTGTGCAACTACCGATCCTCAAAAATTTAATACAATCGAACAAATTGAGCTGGGAAATATAATAGAAACAGAACCTCAACTTGCTTTAGGAATCAAAAATCGATAGCCAATATTTTTATGAAATTTGAATTACAACATACCGATCCAAAATCCAATGCTCGAGCAGGAAAATTAACGACTGATCATGGCGAAATTTTGACCCCGATTTTTATGCCGGTAGGAACCGTCGGTAGCGTAAAAGCAGTACATTTTCACGAACTACAAAATGACATAAAAGCCCAAATCATTTTGGGTAATACATATCATCTTTATCTACGTCCCGGAATTGAAATTTTAGAACAAGTTGGTGGGTTACATAAATTTAACTCATGGACAGGTCCGATCCTTACAGATAGTGGCGGATTTCAAGTTTTTTCTCTTTCCGGACAACGAAAATTAAAAGAAGAAGGAGCTTATTTTCGTTCTCATATTGATGGATCAAAACATCTTTTTTCTCCCGAACGAGTTATTGATATTGAACGAAGTATTGGTGCAGATATTATGATGGCTTTTGACGAATGTCCGCCCGGAGATTCGGATTATCAATACGCAAAAAAATCCATGGAATTAACACATCGTTGGCTTGATCGTTGTGTTCAGCGATTTAACGAAACCGAACCTAAATACGGATACGAACAAGCATTATTCCCTATCGTTCAAGGATGTACATATCGAGATTTGCGCCGACAATCAGCCGAATATATTGCTTCAAAAGATTGTGTTGGAAATGCAATTGGAGGACTTGCCGTTGGAGAACCTGCGGAAAAAATGTATGAAATGATAGAGGTTGTCAACGAAATTTTACCAACCGAAAAACCAAGATATTTGATGGGAGTCGGAACTCCGCAAAACATTTTAGAAGCAATCGAACGAGGAGTTGACATGTTTGATTGCGTAATGCCAACACGCAACGGACGCAACGGAATGCTATTCACTTGGAACGGCACAATGAATATGAAAAACGCAAAATGGGCAAACGATTTTTCTCCTCTCGACGAAAACGGAACATCTTATGTTGATAAAATATATTCAAAAGCATACGTTCGTCATCTTTTCCATGCCAATGAATTTCTTGCTTTACAAATTGCTTCAATTCACAATTTAGCATTTTATCTCGACCTTGTACGAGTGGCAAGACAACATATCATGGAAAATGATTTTTCCACATGGAAAACCAATATTATCAAACAATTAGGACAAAGAATTTAAAACTTTCATCGTGTTCAAAAAAATAGATTGGTATATTATCCGCAAATTTATGGGTACGTTTCTGTTAAGTATCGTACTCATCATGGCCATCACGGTACTTTTTGACTTGACAGAGAAATTAGATAAGATGATGGACAATAATGCACCTTTGGACAAGATAATATTCAAATATTATCTGAACTTGTTGCCATTTTATTTCAACATGTTTAATTCATTATTTGTCTTCATTTCAGTCATTTTTTTCACTTCAAAATTAGCAGGAAACAGCGAAATCATCGCCATGCAATCCTGTGGCATGAGTTTTAATCGACTACTACGTCCTTATCTATTTTGTGCCACTATAATTGCCATATTTTGTTTCATCTTTGGTAGCTACATTATTCCTCCTGCCAACAAAGTACGGCTTGAATTTGAAAATGAATACATCAAAAAAATCAAATTCACAGACAAAGACAATATTCAATTGGAAATAAAAAAAGGAACCATTCTTTATATTCAAAATTTTGATTTGAATCAAAAAAGAGGACGCAATTTTTCGCTTGAAAAATACGATGGAAAAACTCTTACTTCTCGACTTATCGCAACAACCGTGAGATGGGATACGCTTGATCGTTGGCATGTGGAAAACTATACGATCAGAGAATTCAAAGGAAAAGAAGAAATTCTTACTCAGGGACAACATTTAGACACTCTGATAAACCTTGAACCTACGGATTTGTTTATTTCCACAAAAGAAATTCCACAAATGAACAATACGGAATTATGTGCTTATATCGATCGACAACGCAATCGAGGAGTTGGGAATCTGACCGCTTTTGAAGACGAATATTACAAACGTTTTGCCACGCCATTTGCAGCATTTATCCTAACAATCATGGGAGCATCTCTTTCTGCAAAAAAAGTAAGAGGAGGAACCGGAGCCAATCTTGGAATCGGAATCATATTAAGTGCGGTATACATTTTGTTTCAAACCTTTAGTTCTTCGTTTTCTGTCAACGGAAGTCTTCACCCTTTGATTGCCGTTTGGTTGCCTAACTTTGTATTTGCCATCGTTGCTTACATCATCTATCGTAAAGGACCGAAATAATAAAAAAATGAAAAAAAACAAACTAATTCACATATTATTAACCCTTTTCATAATGATGATTTCAATGAGTTGCAAAGAAGATAAAATATCTTTCGACTCATCATTATCCTTGTCTTTTTCGCATGATACAATACAATTTGATACCGTATTCAGCCAAATAACGACGCCAACTATTCGATTAAAAGTTTATAATCGAAACAAGCAAAATTTGTCAATCAATACAATAAAAATTGCTCAAGGTGCTGAATCTTTTTTCAAAATAAATATAAACGGACAAAATCGCATTGATCAAACATTTCAAAATATAGAATTAGCCGGAAAAGATAGTTTGTATGTTTTTATACAATTAACGAGCAAAGAAAATGGAATAAACACGCCAATTCTTATTGCTGATAGTATTATCTTTAACACAAACGGCAACATACAAACGTTGCCTTTACGGGCAATAAGTCAAGATGTTGAACTTCTTAAAAACAAAACTTTTGAAGAAGATATTGTTTTTTCAAACGATAAACCTTATTTAATTTACGGGGATCTGACAATCAACAAAAATTTAACCATCGAACCCGGAGCAAAACTCTACTATCATATTGGTTCTAAGATGATTATAAATGGATTGTTAAGAGCAAACGGAACAGCAGAACAACCTATTGTCATGCGATCAGACCGAACAGATTTCATTTTCGAAGGAGTTCCATACGATTCTTTGAGCAATCAATGGGGAGGAATTTTATTTCAATCTCCTGGCAAACACGAATTATCTTTTGTCAAAATGCGAAGTGGAACTCATGGTATCGATTTGTGGATGGACACGACTTTTATTCCATCAATTTCCATCAAAAATTGCGAAATTCATAATTTTTCCGGTTATGGAATCGCTACTCAAAACGCAAATTTAACGATTGAAAATTCCATAATTTCTAATTGTGGAGAAAATTGCATTCGCTGTTTTGGCGGAACAATCAATATTGAAAATACAACCATTGCCAACTATTATCCAAATAATAATCGAAAAAATGTAGCTTTACTTATAGAAAATTATTTCGGAGAAAAAACACATTCCATAACCAATTCCATTATCAAAAATTCCATCATTGCAGGAAGTTGGGAAGAAGAATTATCGCTAAAAATAAAAGAAGAATTTGAACATAATTTAAAATTTGAAACTTGTACACTACGCACAAAATCAGACTTAAACAATATCGGAGAAAATTGTACTTTGTTTGACGGAATAACTATTCAATTCAAAAACACAACTCGTTATCCTTACGATTTTACGCTAATCAATCAATAAAAATATGATTTCATTTCCCAATGCAAAAATAAATTTAGGACTTAACATTGTAGAAAAACGAAACGATGGATTTCACAATATTGAGACAATTTTTTGTCCAATCGATCTGACTGATTCGTTAGAATTTATCGTTTTGCCCAATGCAACAAATACAAAATTTTCACAATCAGGAATGTTAATCGATGGCAATCCGGAAGACAATTTAATCATGAAAGCGTATAGAATGATTGCTAACGATTTCAAACTTCCGAATCTTCACATTCATTTACAAAAAAACATTCCTTTTGGTGCCGGATTAGGAGGAGGAAGTTCCGATGCCGCATTCATGATTATGATGCTCAACGACTATTTTGATTTAAAATTGAATGAAAATCAAATGGAAAAATACGCTGAAAATTTAGGTAGCGATTGTCCTTTTTTTATCAAAAACAAACCAACTTTTGCTTACGAAAAAGGAACAAAATTCAAACCTATCAATCTTGATTTATCCGATTTCAACATCGTTTTAATCAAACCCAACATTCACGTTTCCACAAAAGAAGCATACAACAACTGCCAACCTCATTATCCGGAAATTCGTTTAGAAGAACTTATCAATCAAAACGTTAGCAATTGGAAAAACAACATAAAAAATGATTTTGAACTCAGCATTTTCAAATTCTATCCGGAAATAAAAAGAATCAAAGAGCAATTATACGAAATCGGAGCAACGTATGCCTCTATGTCTGGAAGCGGATCAAGCGTCTTTGGCTTGTTTAAAAAGGATTTTAACCTTCCTCAAATCGCCTTCGATAATGCTTTCGTTTGGAAAGGAAATTTCAAATTATAACAATCGTCTATAAAATTTATATTTATGAAAAAATATATTGCAGATTTACAAGTGAAAGAAAATCAACACCTTAACAATTCGTATTTTCTTTTAAAACTCACATCAGATCAACCTTTAGCCGAAACGAAAGCCGGTCAGTTTGTCGAAATAAGAATTGATGGATCGAAAGATGTTTTTCTTCGTCGTCCAATTTCAATTCATTACACAGATAAAGAAAAAAATGAAATATGGCTTTTGATTCAAAAAGTCGGCAAAGGAACCGAACAATTAAGTAAAATCAAATCCGGCGAATTTCTTAATATCGTCTACCCTCTTGGAAATGGTTTTTCGATTGAAAAAAACTTTTCAAAACCACTTCTTATTGGCGGAGGTGTTGGCGTTGCTCCAATGCTTGAATTAGGAGCAAAACTAAAAGAAAAAGGCATTGAACCAACATTTTTGCTCGGAGCCCGTAGTGCAAAAGACTTATTGGAATTAGAAATGTTTGAAAAATTTGGTCGCGTACTGACAACAACTGAAGACGGTTCGGTTGGCGAAAAAGGTTTTGTCACACAACACAGCGTTTGGGAAAAAGAATCTTTTGATCAAATTTTCACTTGCGGACCTACACCAATGATGAAAGCCATCGCCAAATTAGCAACCGAAAAACAAATAGATTGCGAAGTTTCGCTTGAAAATAAAATGGCTTGCGGTGTCGGAGCATGTCTCTGTTGTGTAGAAGATACCAAAGATGGTCATCGTTGCGTTTGTTCCGACGGTCCTGTTTTTAATTCTAAAAATTTAAAATGGTAAAAATTCACAAGAAAACCTCACAAACTTTAATAAAAATGAATACAACAATAGATCTTGGCAAAGGATTAGTTTTGAAAAATCCCGTAATGACCGCCTCTGGAACATTTGGATATGGAATTGAATTTGCAGATTTTGTAGATCTCTCTCAAATTGGAGGAATTATCGTCAAAGGAACAACACTTCATCATCGAGAAGGAAATCCTTATCCTCGAATGGCCGAAACTCCTTCCGGAATGCTGAATGCCGTTGGGTTACAAAACAAAGGCGTTGATTATTTTATTGAACATATTTATCCGGAAATAAAAGATATTGACACGAATATTATCGTAAACGTTTCGGGTTCTTGCATTGAAGATTATGTTGCTACTGCCGAAAAAATCAATGATTTAGAAAAAATTCCGGCAATCGAACTCAACATTTCTTGTCCCAATGTAAAAAAAGGAGGAATGGGCTTCGGCACCGATCCAAATCAAGCAAAAGAAGTCGTTAGCGAAGTGCGAAAAGTATACAAAAAACATTTAATCGTAAAACTCACACCCAATGTAACAGACATCGTATCCATCGCTAAAGCCGTAGAATCAGCTGGAGCGGATTCCGTTTCTCTAATCAACACAATGTTGGGAATGGCAATTGATGCAAAAAAACGAAAACCTATTTTATCCACAATCACAGGAGGAATGTCCGGAGCTTGTGTAAAACCTGTTGCCCTCAGAATGGTATGGCAAGTAAGCAATGCTATCAATATTCCCGTAATAGGATTAGGCGGAATTATGAACGAAACTGACGCTATTGAATTTCTTTTAGCCGGAGCTAAAGCTATTGAAATCGGGACAGCCAACTTTATCGATCCTGCCATTACAATAAAAGTCGCCGAAGGAATTAGAAATTACATGAAAGAAAATAATTTTTCATCTTTAAATGAAATAAAAATGGATATTTAAAAAAAAGAGGTATTGAAATTCAATACCTCTTTTTTATTTTTTCATGGAAAATTCACAACCACAATATTGTTGATTATAAAAATCATACTGCTTCAACAATTCATTTCGTCGATTTTGCAATCCATTTTTTCTCCAATTTTTATCAAAAAACTGCAAATCGCCTCCTACTCTATCTACCGCTTCATGACCGGCAATTGCAATTTGAGAAAGAGATTTCCATCGAGAAGAAGCCAACGTTGTTGCAAATAACGAAATTCCCAACGATTTTGCACATTGAGCAGTTGCCAACATTCTATATCTAAAACATTCCAAACAACGACTTCCCCGTTCCGGTTGATCTTCCAAACCTTCCATTTTCTTTAACCACAATTCGTGATTATTTTCTCCTTCAATCCACTGAAGATGTAATGATTCAGCAAATCGTTTGCTTTCCTTTTTGCGTATTTCATACTCTTCATAAGGAAAAATATTGGGATTATGATAAAAAATAATCGGCTCATAATCATGTTGTATCAACCATTCTACAATCGCAGACGAACATGGAGCACAACACGTATGAAGAAGAATTTTTGTTTTCATAAAAATCATAGAAAAAAAAGACGGACTCATCTAAGATTATCCGTCTTCTTCATTTTATAATTATAATTTATTTACAAAGTATCAAGAATTTGTTTCATGCGTTCATCTGTCGCTATTGATGTCGGAACTAATGGCAACCGAAGTCTGTTTTCTATAAATCCCATCATCGAAAGCATCGACTTCACTCCTGCAGGGTTTCCGTCGACAAACAAAAGGCTAAACAATTCATTGAACTTAGCGTGAATCTTTCGTGCACTTTCATATTCGCCATTAAGTGCAAGTCGAACCATTTTGCTAAATTCTGCCGGAAATGCGTTTCCAATCACAGAAATTACACCTACAGCACCAAGTGTAATCAACGGGAAAGTCACTCCATCATCACCCGAAATAACCACAAAATTTTCTGGTTTGTTTTCGATAATTTCGTCCATTTGAGTGATATTTCCTGACGCTTCTTTTATCGCCACAATATTGTCAAATTCGCGAGCTAAACGAAGCGTTGTTTGTGCTGTCATATTCACTCCTGTACGTCCTGGAACGTTATAAAGAATTACCGGAACAGACGAAGATTCTGCTACTGCTTTATAATGTTGATAAATTCCTTCTTGAGATGGTTTATTATAATATGGAGTAACCGAAAGAATTGCACTAAATGTACGAGGATCAACATTTTTTGCTTGCTCAACAACCGAAGCCGTACAATTTCCTCCTACGCCAAGTACAAGCGGAACTCGTCCTGCCACACGTTCTACAATAAAACTTTTTATCGCTTCTTTTTCTTGCTCCAACAAAGTTGGTGTTTCTGCCGTAGTTCCAAGTATAACGAGATAATCAGCTTTATTTTTTATTTGATATTCCACCAATCTGCCAAGAGCATCAAAATCCACTGATCCATCTGCTGTAAAAGGAGTTACAAGAGCGACTCCCATTCCCACCAATTTTTTCGTTGTTATATTAGCAATCATAAATCCTTTTTCTAAAATCAAGCACAAAGATACTAATTTAATTCTTTGTTTGTATGCTATTTAAATAAAATAATACTTGTTCAAAAAAATATTTTCTATTGTCATCTTTTCCTATTGACAACATAAAATTTGCTAGTTGTTTCATTCCTTTTTCTTTTGATACTTTCATTTTTGCTTTTGACTTTGCCAACAAAAAATCCAATACCAAAGAATCATTCATATCCAAAGAAATAACCAAATCGGTTTCTATCGCTTCAAACTGATCAACTAATTCACGTTTAGGTAAACCAAACCACGACAAATCCGACAATGAAAATAATCGAAATTCAGGAAAAATTGGCGACAAAATTTCTTTCTTATTTGCAAATGCCCATACGATAACTTTTTTTCCTTCAGCCTTTAATTGTTCCTTAAACGCATGCAATTCTTGATTTTTTTCGTCTTCGTCGGATTCTGCCAACAACAATACCGTTTTCACCGAAGAGAGCGGACAAAATCCATAAGAGTGTATCGAAGTTTGTTTTTCTATCTCTTTTAAGATTATTTTTTTTGCTATATATTTTTTAAAATTTGCAAACATTATTTTAACAAATTAAGAAATTCTGTTTCTGATAAAATTTTCAAGCCTAAAGATTTTGCTTTTTCCAATTTTGAAGGACCCATATTTTCTCCAGCGACTAAAAATGATGTTTTTGAAGAAATTGAACTTACATTTTTTCCACCATTTTTCTCTATCATCAATTTTAATTCATCTCGCGAAAATTGAGAAAAAGTTCCACTGATTACGATTAAAAATCCGGAAAGTTTATCCGAAATTAACTCTTCCGATTTTTCACCTTCCATTTGCAATCCGATTTGTTTCAAACGATTAACTATATCTACATTTTGTTCATTTGAAAAAAAATCCACAATGCTATTTGCCACTCGCTCGCCAACGTCATCGATTTCCATCAATTGTTCTATCGTGGCAGAAGAAATTGCTTCCATAGAGGAAAGTTGATTTGTAATTCTTTTTGCTACGGTAGCCCCAACAAACCGAATTCCAAGAGCAAACAAAACACGATGAAATTCAACTTTTTTGGATTCTTCCAAACTTTTCAACAAATTTTCAGCACTCTTTTGTCCCCAACGTTCAAGAGAAATTAAATCCTCCAAAGTTAAAGAATACAAATCTGCCACATTATTGATCAAACCTTTTGAATACAACAACTCAATGGATTCTTTTCCTATGTTGATATTCATTGCTTTTCGCGAAACAAAATGTTCGATACGTCCCTTTATTTGCGGAGGACAATACATTTGATTAGGGCAATAATGTGCAGCTTCTCCATCGTATCGAATAAGAGTTGTATTACATTCCGGACATTTGGAAATAAATCGCACTTTATCTCCTATCAATAATCGAGCGTCTAAATCAACGCCTACAATTTTAGGTATAATCTCTCCTCCTTTTTCAACATACACCATATCTCCAATATACAAATCCAAACCTTGAATAAAATCATCATTATGCAGACTTGCTCTTTTTACTATCGTGCCAGACAATTGAACGGGATCAAGATTTGCAACCGGAGTGACGGCTCCTGTTCGACCAACTTGAAAATCTATGGAATTTAATCTTGTACATGCTCGTTCTGCTTGAAATTTATACGCAATTGCCCAACGTGGAGTTTTTGATGTAAAACCCAATTCTTCTTGTTGTGCTAAAGAATTGATTTTAAGAACGATACCATCTGTTGCTACGGGAAGATTTTTTCGTTCTACATTCCAATAATTGATAAATTCAAATACTTCATCAATATTTTTACACACCTTAACGGCATCAGAAACTTTGAATCCCCATGATTTTAATAATTGAAGATTTTCATAATGCGTCTTAGAAGGCAACTGAGTTCCCAACAACGAATATAAATAGGCATCTAATTTACGGCGAGAAACTTCTTTGGAATTTTGCAATTTAATTGTTCCCGATGCTGCATTTCGAGGATTAGCAAAAAGTGATTCTTCTTGTTCTTCCCGTTCTTGATTCAAACGTTCAAAGACATTCCAAGGCATTAAAACTTCTCCTCGAACTTCCATTGTTTTTGGAAAATCTTGTCCTTGCAAGCGAAGCGGAATCGTTCGTATTGTTTTTACGTTAGCCGTCACATCATCTCCTTGTTCGCCATCTCCACGAGTAATTGCTCGCACCAACATTCCATCTTCATAAGTCAATGAAATTGATGTTCCATCATATTTCAATTCGCAAACAATCTCCATATCTTCCGGAACGAGTTTTTTGGCACGATTCAAAAAATCTATCACTTCTTCTTGCGAATATGTATTTCCCAACGAAAGCATTGGGAATGAATGCTTTACTTGTTTAAAATCCGTACTAATATCACTTCCAACTCTATTGGTTGGAGATGTTGGATCATACAAATCTGGATATTCAGACTCCAATTGTTGCAATTCTTTAAGCATCATGTCAAATTCATAATCAGAGATTGTAGGTTGAGACAACACATAATACTCATAATTATACTGATGCAAAAGTTGACGAAGTTCAAGAAGTCTGTTTTTCATAAAAAATATTCGTTAAATAATTTCTATATCCGAAGATTTTAACCAACCAATACTTCCATCTGAAAGTTTAATTTCCACCCACAATCCTAACGTACTAATTATCTTCACCTTAACACCTTCGTGCAATACAAACAATTTTGTTCCTTGCTCATCAGGAGTACTATTTACGGTGACACTCGGAGACATTACGATGGCAAAATTTCTTTCTTCTAATTTATTTTTTTGTGTATTTGCTAAAAAATAGACATTGATACACAAAAACAACATCAAAAGTCCCGTATAGAATCCTACTTTACGAGCGACTACTTTTTTACTGAAGAAATAAACAAAAACACAAATTATAAAAACAAAAAAGAAAATCAAACTACATCTTGCCCAAGTGTCCGTATCTGCAAGTGAAGATAAGGCATTCCACCACGATGTGAGAAAAAATGTGGGAATTTCATCTATTTTATCTTGCGTGCGTGCATTTGCTAATATCAAATTATGCGAAGCATCTTTCATTGACGGATCCAACAATAGTGCTCGTTCGTAATACAAAATCGAATGTGCCACATCATTTTTTTTGTAATAGGCATTACCAAGATTGTAATACACTTCTGCACTTTCACCATTTTCTCCAAGTATTGATTTATAACAATCAATTGCTTTGTCAAAAGCACCTGATTTATAATACTCTACAGCTAAATCATTCAATTCTCCGACCGTCTTTTCTTGTGCAAAAATGGAAAAAAAACAACTAAAGAAAATCAAGAATATACAAGCTATTTTTTTCATTATTCTAAATTTATTTTGCTTTAAATGATGTAATAATCTCAATTGCTTTTGCATAAACTTCTTGCATTGAAGTTCCCGCCATTGATGGTGCATATTGAGCATATTCACAAATTGAAACTATTTCAAAAAATGAATCAATATAATTTTGATCAACCGCATTTTGTTCAAAAACATCACGAATATTGTCTTTGGACAATTCTGCCACCGGAATATTCAATTTATCGCCAACAAATCCCCAAAGAGCCTTTAACGTTTCTTCATAAAAACGACTTTCATCTTCCATCATCATCATTTTTTTTGCAACCTTTAATCGCTTAATAGCTAAACGATTTGCTCTTTTGTTTTTTGATGCAATCAAATCTGAACTATCTTTCAAATGTTTACGGAAAAAGAAAAATATTAAAATTGATAAGATAATCATTCCGATCAAACTTGCCCAATAGGCAAATGATTGAAAGAAAAATTCTCCTTTTTTCAGAACAATAGGCTCTTCGGGACGAATATAACGAATATCGTTTCCTAAAACTTTTAATTGTTCTTGATTGACAAACGTTGTTTGCACACCTCCATTTTGCGTTCCTTCGTTCGATGGATTTACCTTAATGGTGTACGATGGCGATGTCAATGTTTTATACGCATTTTGTCTCGTGTCATAATATGAGAATTGCATTTCCGGAATCGTAAAATCTCCGGCACTTCGAGGAATTACGAGATATTCCACCGATTTTTCGCCACTCATTCCCGAAGTCGTATTACTAATTACATTATCTTGTTTTGGATCATAAACTTCAAAATCAGCAGGAAATTCCACATTTGGCAATTTCGTTAATTTTATATTTCCATTACCTTTCAACGTATAACGAATCGTGATCGGATCATTTGTTGCAACCTTTTTTTCCGAAATATACGATGACAATGTAAAATTACCAACACCTCCCGTAAAATCAGTTGGTTTAGGATTTGGCAACGGATCAACATGAATTTTAACCGAAGGGAATGTTATTTTTTTCTCTACATGTTGATAATTGTCAAAAAATCCGAAAAATCCGTGATTCGATTGTGTACGAATACGGAACAAAAATGAATAATCTCCTTTTTCAACAGTTATATCACCACTTTGTTGAGGATACAACAATACTTGATAAAGTACTAAAGTAGCATAATTTTTCCCCTTATAATTTTCATATTTCATTTGAGCATCACCTTGCTCTATTTCTTGTTTCAAAAAACCTTTAAAATCGGGCAAAGTAGCATCGGTTATTCGTACTAAATCAAGCACCGTGTATAATTTGTACGTCAATAAAACATAGTCTTGCTCCATCACTTTTGTTTTTGATGGAATGGCACGAATAAAAATATTTTCTGAGGTAAATGAATTTGAAGACGATCTATTTTCCGATTGAGATGATGAAGATTGTTGACGTTGATTTGTACCAACATTTGCATTGTCTTCTGCTGGTAATACTTGTATCGAAACGGCATTTGAAGTATATTTTTGTTTGTCAACCACAATACTTGCTGCCGGAATTTTCAATTGTCCTACGCGTTTTGCAATCAACGTATATGTGTATGACTCGGTATAAGACGAAGACATTTTTCCGTTTATAATTTGCATACTTTGATTTCGAGACGTGAATGGTCCTGCCAAAATCTCAAAATCAGTCATATCCGGCACACGCAAATCTTGAGCATCTCGCTCATCAACCGAATAAACCAAACGAAAAGTTTCGCCTTCTGTCACAACATCTGGTGCTACAGCTTTAAATGATACGGCAAATGTTGCAATTGAAAATACAAAAAAATATATAAAAAAATAAACTCGTTTCATCAAAACAATAATTGTTAATAATATGACAAATTACCAATCTTTTTCTACTCGACGACGTTTCATGTTCTGCATTTGTTGTTCTTTGACACGCTCTTGCACTTCTTTTTCATCTTGAAGAAGAGCATCAAGAATTTGCTCTGCATTTTCTTCCGTCATTTGATTATCTTGTTGCTGTTGTTGGCGTTGATCGTTATTTTCCTGCTCTTGCTGTTGATTTTGATTTTGTTGTTGTTGATCTTGTTTCTGCTCTTTATTTGATTGCTGATTTTGTTGTTGCTGCTGTTGTTGTTTTAATTTTGCTTTTGCCAAAGCATAATTATAACGACATTCCTCATCTTTGGGATTTAATTTCAATGCTTGCTTATAAGCCTCCAAACTTTGTTGATAATCTTGTTCTTGATAAAGTGCATTTCCAGCATTATAAAACGCATTTGACAAACGTTCTTTATCTTCGGTTGCACACGAAGCCGCCTTTTGATATTGAGTCAAAGCCTCTTTATATTTTCCTTCGTCCATAAGACCGAGAGCTTTCTGATATTTCTGCTCTTTTTTAATGGTTCCTATCTGTTCGG
>JAGCLW010000009.1 GCA_017646805.1 Paludibacteraceae bacterium
CAACCCTTAATCATCAGAATTATGTCAGACTTCGGAAATATATTCAAGGAAACGGCTTCCATTGCATCCAATCAATGGAGGAAGATCATCAGCACGCATCTAAAAACTGCTACCCTTTCCAAATCTTCTTTTGTCATGGGGTGCCAATGCACCAAACTGATGTGGCTGCACAAATACAAGTATGCTGAGAGAAAAGTATCAGTTGAGACGCAAAGCAAATTCGACAGAGGTCATATCATCGGAGAATTAGCCCAACATCTCTTTCCCGATGGAATAGATGCAAGCGATAAGTTCAACAATATTAGAACAAAACACCTTCAAGCAAAAACGCCTTTTACAGTTTCTAAAATCCCCTACGCCATCAAACAGCACTCATGGATTGAACGAACAGAGAAATTACTGAAACAAAAGATCCGGTTCATCTACGAAGCTGCATTCAAAACAAACGACGTATTCGCGGCTTTAGATATTTTAGCGTACGAGGACGGAAACTATATTGCATACGAGGTGAAATCGACAGACCACATTAGCGACATTTATCTGACGGACGCCGCTTTGCAATATTATGTAATCAATGAACATGTTCCGTTAAAAGACATTTTCCTCATCTATCTCAACAACGAGTATGTCGAAGAGCTAAACACCCCTTTAAAGGATTTAACGCTTAAGAACTGCGATATTCACAAATTATTTGTAAAAGAGTCCATTTTACCGCAAGTTTTGGAGCGTCAGGACTTTGTCAAGGAAAACATAAAAACGTTCAAAAAGGTTTTGGCAAACAGTCGCAAATCGCCCAACGTGGCACCGGGCGACCATTGCCAGAATCCGTACGAATGTCCTTTTACTGAATACTGCCAGTCGTGAGTCTCCACCAAACTCTCGATTTTAAAACTTAAAACATTGCAAATCACAAAAAAAATATTATCTTTGCACCGCTTTTCGAGAAAAAGCAATATGTCTAATTATTTATAAAAAAAACAAAAATGGCAACTAAATTAAGATTGCAAAGACATGGGCGTAAAAATTACGCATTCTATCACATCGTAGCAGCAGACGTTAGAGCTCCTCGTGATGGAAAATTTATTGAACGTGTTGGTTCTTACAACCCAAACACTAATCCTGCAACAGTTCAATTGAACTTTGAAGCAGCTCTAAAATGGGTGTTGAATGGAGCACAACCAACTCAAACAGTGAAAAACATTCTTTCTGACGAAGGTGTTTATTTGATGAAACACTTGCTTGGTGGAGTAAAAAAAGGTGCGTTTGACCAAGCTACAGCAGAAGCAAAATTTGCTGCATGGAAAGCAGAAAAGAATGCTGCCGCAGATTCGTTCTTAGCAAAACAAAATGCAGACAAACAAATTGCAGATAAAAAACGCAACGAAGAAGAAGTAGCTAAAAACAAAGCAAAAGCAGAAGCTATCGCAAAGAAAAAAGCAGAAGCTCTTGAAGCACAAGCCGCTGCCGCTGCTGAAGAAGTTGCAGAAGAAGCTGCTGCAGAATAATTTATTTATTCGCAGAATTGACAATAAAGAGAAAAGGACAAAAATCCTTTTCTCTTTTTTTTGTTTTTCAAATATAGACATGAAGTTTTTCGCCCGTTTGTTGCTATATTTGCATACAATTAAAAAAAAATTTTTCATACCGTGTTAAATATCATTTCAAACAACCTGAATATCTCATTGCGTCAAGTAGAAAATACAATCAAATTACTTTCCGAAGGAGCAACCATTCCATTTATTAGTCGTTATCGAAAAGAAATGACGGGCAATCTCGATGAAATACAAATTGCCGCAATTCAAAATCAACATACAAAACTTTGCGAACTTACCAAACGCAAAGAAACGATTCTCACAACAATCGAAGAACAAGGAAAACTCACCGACGAATTGCGTTCTCAAATCGAACAATGCTATGACGCAATCGCTCTTGAAGATATTTATTTACCATTCAAACCCAAACGTCGTACACGAGCCGAAATTGCAAAAGAAAAAGGTCTTGAACCTTTGGCAAAAATGCTCATGAAACAAAACGATTTAGATGTTTGTTCGGTAGCTAATCGATTCGTTTCCAACGAAATAGAATCAGAAGACGATGCTCTAAAAGGAGCCAGAGACATTATGGCAGAATGGATCAGCGAATCTACAAATGCTCGCAACGCTGTGCGTAACATTTTTTCGAGAGAAGCAATCATCAGTTCTAAAGTGATAAAAGGAAAAGAGGAAGAAGGAAATAAATATCGTGATTATTTTGACCTTTCCGAACCGTTGCGTCGATGTTCTTCACACCGATATTTAGCAATGAGAAGAGGAGAGAGCGAAGGCTTTTTAAAAGTCTCCATTTCTCCCGAAGATGATCATTGCATCGAACGTTTAAACCGCATTTTCGTACGAACGGACAATGATTGTTCAAAACAAGTAAATCTTTCTGTTGCAGACGCTTACAAGCGTTTGATTAAACCTTCAATTGAAAATGAATTTGCGGGAATACAAAAAGAAAAATCCGATACGGAAGCCATTCGAGTTTTTGCAGAAAATGCACAACAATTGTTGTTGGCTCCGCCACTCGGACAAAAACGTGTCATGGGAATTGATCCAGGTTATCGCACCGGTTGCAAAGTGGTTTGTCTTGATAATCAAGGAAATCTATTACACAACGAGACGATTTATCCTCATCCTCCTAAAAACGAAAAATCGTTGGCAACACGCAAAATTCAAAAATTAGTTGAACAATACAAAATAGAAGCCATCGCCATAGGAAACGGCACCGCAAGTCGCGAAACAGAACATTTTATTCAAAATATTCGCTACGATCGTGAGTTAAAAGTCTTTGTTGTCAGCGAAAACGGAGCAAGCATTTATTCGGCATCAAAAGTAGCTCGTGAAGAATTTCCGGATTATGATGTTACGGTCAGAGGAGCCGTTTCGATTGCTCGACGATTGATGGATCCTTTGGCAGAATTGGTCAAAATTGATCCAAAATCAATAGGAGTGGGGCAATATCAACACGATGTAGATCAATCTCGATTGAAACAAACCCTTGATCAAACTGTGGAATCCTGCGTAAACAGAGTAGGAGTGGAACTGAATACTGCAAGCAAACATCTTTTGGTTTATGTTTCCGGATTAGGTCCACAATTGGCACAAAACATTGTGGATTATCGCACAGAAAATGGGGCATTTTCGTCACGAAATGAATTGTTGAACGTTGCAAAAATGGGGAAAAAATCATTTGAGCAGTGTGCAGGATTTCTTCGTATCAATGGAGCCGAAAATCCGTTGGACAATTCTGCCGTTCACCCGGAAAGTTACCATGTAGTCGAACGCATGGCAAAAGATTGCCAAGTCTCTGTAAAAGAACTAATTGAAAACAAAACCTTACGAGAACAAATCGATTTAAATCAATATGTTTCGGAAAAAATTGGTTTGCCAACATTAACGGATATAATGAAAGAATTGGACAAACCCGGACGAGATCCACGAAAAGGAATCAAAGTGTTTATGTTTGACCCAACCATTTCAAAAATTGAAGATTTAAAAGAAGGACAAATTCTTCCCGGTTTAGTAACCAACATTACCAATTTTGGTGTTTTTGTCGATGTAGGAATAAAAGAAAATGGTCTGGTGCATATTTCACAATTGGCAGACAAATTTATAAACGATCCCACGCAAATAGTTCGTATCGGTCAGGAAGTAAATGTCAAAGTTCTCGAAGTCGATTTAACACGAAAAAGGGTAGCGTTGACAATGCGAATTAGCTAAAAAAAAACAATCACAAAGAAAAATCTGTTTTATGAATTTTTTAGAACAAATCATTTCGTTAGATAAAGAAATTTTTCTCTTTTTCAACGGTCAATATTCCTCTTGGGGCGATTGTTTTTGGTGGAATTTCACCCATCTTAAAACATGGATCCCAGCTTTGGTCATTCTTGTGATTTATACGATAAACAAATTGCGAAAGGATGGTATTTTTGTATTTTTTAGCATAATTCTCACTATATTGCTTGCCGATCAAATTGCTTCAGGAATTTTAAAACCATTGGTTGAGCGTCTTCGCCCAACACATGACCCAACAATCAAAAATTTGGTACATATTGTGAATAATTATAGGGGAGGTTTATATGGATTTGTATCATCTCATGCCTCAAACACATTTGGTTTGGCAACGCTTTTTTGTTTGTTGTTCAAACATCGATTTTTTAGATTCACAATTATTAGTTGGGCAACACTAACTGCGTATTCTCGAATTTATCTTGGAGTACATTTTCCGCTTGACATTCTATGCGGTGCCATAGTTGGAATTATATCGGCAATGATTAGTTATTTTTTACTAAAACGATTTCGTCCACAAGTATTTTGTTACGACCAATCAGAATCAAATCAATATTTAAAATATATAAACTTAAACGTTGTCAGTTTTTCGTTTTTTATCATCGGAACAATAATAGCATTGATGTAAATAAAAATACTATAAAAAAAAGCAAATTAGTAGTGTATGTTGACAAAATAAAAAAGAAGAGTCTTTTCTCTAAATAAAACTTAACATAATATAAATTATAGGAAAAATCAATTTTCAAATTCATCAAACGAATTATCATCATAATAAACAATGACACGTTTAATTCTACGTTGACAAATTTTAGCCTCCGCTAATTCTAACTTTTGAGACAAAACCTCTATTTGTTGTTTTAGAGTTTGAATTTCATCTGTTTTCAAATTTTCCGGTTGATTCAAACCAAAATCCGTTTGCGGAGAAAAATTCGATATTTCAGAATTAGAATCCAAATTCTCAAAATTTATTTTTCCTTGAATTTTATCTTCTGACACAAAACCTTGTTTGTCATTCAAATTATCCAACCGACTCATTTGTCCTTTGCCATACAACAACCATTCGATATTCACTTCAGGATACGCATTAAGAACCTGCATGGCAATTGCCAAACTCACATTGTTTCGCCCACTATAAATATGCGAAAGCTGAGCTCCCGTAATCCCAATCGATTCAGCAAAAGCAGTTTTTGAAATCATTTTTTGCTCCATCAACATTTTTATTCGATTGGCCATTTCTTTTATTTGTAAATCAAATTGCATTGACATAATATAAAAATTTATTGCTTTGCAAATGTAAAAATAATAATTTACAAATGCAAACTTTACTTTTATTTTGTAAAATAACAAAATGTAAATTGCATATACAATTTATAAAATACAATGCATTATAAATTGTAAAGGTTAAATCTTTTATAAAAGAGACTTCACCCTTATTTCTTGATTATATCTATATCCGAAAATAACAAATAAACAAACACTTATAAAAAGGAGAATTCTGCTATTAAATAAACTAAAATACTATCAAAATAAATGTTATTCTTTCAATATTTTAGTAGTCAAAATAATAAAAAGAATAATTATAATAATACTTCATTAAAAGATATATAACTCACTGATTTTTAAATAAAAAGCAAATAAAATATGCGTTTTGTTTACAAAAAATGCTTTAAATGTTAAAAAACTTAAATTATAATTAAACAAAAATTTAAACATTAACATTTATTTAATTGATTTTCAATATTTTATATAATTAAAAGTGTCTTATGATTGTAATATACAATATATATAATTTCACACGTATTACATTTGTAAAATTGTATATTCATTCATGAAAAAACTCTTCTTTTATGTATAATATGTAAAAAATATAGCTTAAGTCTATTTATAAAATGTATAAAATCGAGTTTCTTTTCCTTTACAATTAGTAATTTTTTATTTTTATATTTTTTTTGTTTGAATCCCCTACTCTTCACTTTTCTCAAAAAAAAATATCAGTATCTTAACAATAATTAAATTTGAAAAAAAAACAAAAAAGGGACAATCCTCAGGACTGTCCCTTTTTTACTTATATATTATTTTTTACTTATTTTCTGATGAATCTACAAGAATTCGACCGCAGTACTCACATACGATAATCTTTTTTCTCGATTTAATATCCAACTGACGTTGTGCCGGAATTTTATTAAAACAACCACCACAAGCATTACGTTCTACTCCAACAACAGCCAAACCGTTTCGAGCATTTTTTCTAATACGTTTAAACGCATCTAACAATCGACTATCAATGTTCTTTTCAATTTTTTGAGTTTTAGCGATCAATTTTTCTTCATCTTGTTTTGTTTCACTAATGATTTCTTCCAACTCTTTTTTCTTTTGATCAAGAGCTTCTTTTTTATCATTAAGATTTTCAACCGCTTTTTCTTTATCCAACTCTTTATTTGTTATCTCTGCAGAGAATTCTTTGATTCGCTTTTCAGCCAACTCAATTTCAAGAGATTTAAATTCAATTTCTTTATTTAAAAAGTCAAACTCACGATTGTTGCGAACATTTTCTTGTTGTTCTTTGTATTTCTCAATAAGAGCTTTAGCGTCTTCTATTTCGGCTTTTTTTATGTTAATTTCTGTCTTTTGTACCGAAATATCATTATTATATTTTTCAATACGTGTAGTGAGACCGGCTATTTCATCTTCCAAATCTTGTACTTCCAAAGGAAGTTCTCCACGTAGCGTTTTTATCTTATCAATTTCTGTATATACCGCTTGCAATTGAGACAATGCGGTCAATTTTTCTTCAATAGTAAATTCTTTTTCGTTAGCCATTACTTATAGAAATTTTATTGGATTTGTATTCACTTTTGAATAATGAGACGCAAAGGTAGGAAAATTTTTTGATATTTGTTCAAAAAATATTTCTTTTGTATATTGTTCACTTTCAAAATGACCTATATCTACTAACAGAATCGAATTTTCAGCTTTGAAAAAATCATGATATTTTAAGTCTCCCGTAATGTAAATATCGGCATTCTCTTGTTTCGCCAAATCAATAAATTCTGCTCCACTTCCTCCACATAAAGCAATTTTTTGTATCGGTTTTTCAAGTAATTTTGTATGACGAATTTGATTACATTGAAAACATTTTTTCAATTGTGTCAAAAAAGAAATTTCATCTATTTTTTGTTCTAAAAATCCGACTACTCCAATTCCATTTTTTTGCTCACAATCAATTGATTTCAAAGGTTTTATATTCTGTAAATTTAGCTTTTCTGCCATTTTAAATGATACTCCCAAATAAGCATTATCTAAATTGGTATGAGCCGCATAAATGGCAATATCATGTTTGATAACTTTGATTAGCAATCGTTCTTCTTCGTTTCTACCATGCAGTTGCTTAATTCCTCTAAACATTATCGGATGATGTGTGATGATCAAATTGCACCCTAACGAAATAGCTTCATCAACGACTGCTTCAGTCACATCGATTGTCAGCAACGCAGCTGTCGCTTCACTATCAGGATTGCCCACAAGAAGTCCTACATTATCATACGTTTCTTTCAAATATTCCGGAGCAAAATCAGAAATTGTTGCTATTATTTCTCTAATTTTCATACAAAAAATTTTTTTTATAAAACCGAATAACAAAATTACAATTATTTTTTTTATAAAAAATTTTTCAAAACAAAAAACTGCCTATCTCACCATTTTTATTATGAGATAAGCAGTTAACGTTTTTTTTATTCGTTTTTCATCGCTAATTCATCATTCTCAACATCAATTACGATTGGTTTGTTTTGATCTACTTCTTCCGAAAGTATTTTGATACTGAGTTTGTCTAACAATGTACGTTGAATAATTCGTTTGACAGGACGAGCTCCAAATTGTGGATCATAACCTCTTTTGGCAATCCAATCAACGGCTTTTTCGGTCAAATTAAGTGTGATTTCGTTATTTTCCAATAAATGTTCGATTCCTTTGATTTGAATACGTACAATTTGTTTGATTTCCTCTTCATTTAACGGAGTAAACATGATTGTTTCATCTATACGATTCAAAAATTCCGGACGAATAGTTTGTTTTAGGAGGTCAAAAACATCTCTTTTTGCAGCTTCAATTATTTCTTCCCTATTATTATCGTTTAGTTTTGAAAAATGTTGTTGAATTTGTACCGAACCAATATTTGATGTAAGAATAATAATTGTATTTTTAAAATTCACCACCCTTCCTTTATTATCCGTAAGTCGCCCATCATCAAGCACTTGCAATAATGTATTGAATACATCTGGGTGAGCTTTTTCGATTTCATCAAACAGAACAACCGAATATGGTTTGCGACGAACGGCTTCGGTCAATTGTCCTCCTTCTTCGTATCCAATGTATCCAGGAGGAGCTCCAATCAGACGCGAAACGCTATGTTTTTCTTGATATTCACTCATATCAATACGAGTCATCGCATTATCATCATCAAACAAAAATCCGGCAAGAGCCTTTGCCAATTCCGTTTTTCCGACACCGGTTGTACCAAGAAAAATAAACGATCCTATCGGACGTTTCGGATCTTGCAATCCGGCACGAGAACGACGAACAGCATTTGATACGGCCGAAATGGCTTCGTCTTGACCAATCACTCGTTTGTGTAATTCCATTTCAAGATTGAGTAATTTTTCTTTTTCGCCTTTAACCATTTTTGCCACTGGAATTCCTGTCCAACGACTAACCACTTCCGCTATGGATTCTCGATCAACTTCTTCTTTTCGATTAAAAACGTTATTTTTATTATCCATGGTTCGCTGTTGCAATTCTTCAAGTTGCTTTTCTACTTCGATCAATTTTCCGTAACGAATCTCTGCAACTTTTGCAAAATTAGATTCTCGTTCGGCTTTTTGAGCTTCAAACTTCAATGTTTCAATCTCAATTTTTAATTGCTGAATACGATTGATAACGCTTTTTTGTTCGTCCCATTGTTTTTGAAGAACTTCAGTTTCCGACTTTATTTTTTTTATCTCTTCCGTAATTTCATCCAATCGTTTTTTGTTGTTTTCTCTGCGAATAGCCTCTCTTTCTATTTCTAATTGTGCAATATCACGCTTTGCATCTTCCAAAATTTCGGGAAGACTATCAATTTGCATTCTTAATTGAGCCGAAGCTTCGTCCATCAAATCAATTGCTTTGTCTGGCAAAAAACGATCAGAAATATATCGAGAAGAAAGTTCCACTGCTGCAACAACTGCTTCATCTTTGATTCGCACTTTATGATGATTTTCATAACGCTCTTTTATTCCTCTCAAAATTGCAATTGCAGCTTGTTCGTCTGGTTCTTCTATTAAAATTTTTTGAAATCGACGTTCCAATGCTTTATCTTTTTCAAAATATTCTTGATATTCATTCAACGTCGTAGCTCCTATCGAACGCAATTCTCCACGAGCAAGTGCCGGTTTCAATATATTTGCGGCGTCCATTGCTCCGCTGGATTTTCCGGCTCCAACAAGAGTATGAATTTCGTCGATAAAAAGAATTATGCCGCCGGCACTATCTTTTACCTCTTCAACAACTGCTTTAAGCCTTTTTTCAAATTCACCTTGATACGATGATCCTGCAATCAATGCAGCCATATCAAGCGAATAGATTTGTTTGTTTTTCAAATTATCAGGCACTTCTCCCACAACAATTTTTTGTGCCAAACCTTCTGCAATCGCAGTTTTTCCCGTACCTGGTTCTCCAATAAGCAACGGATTATTTTTTGTTCTACGTGAAAGAATTTGCAAAACCCGCCGAATCTCATCATCTCGACCAATTACTGGGTCGAGTTTCCCATTTTTTGCTTTCTCACAAAGATTAATCGCAAATTTTTGAATAGCTTTTTGCTCTTCATTGTTACGTTGATTAGTGTTCATATTCATATTTTTTTAGGTTTTAAATTTTTTATCGATACAACATTATCAAAGCTTTTGCCAAATGTTATTTGCGACAAATTTGTCACGAAAACAAAGCAAACTTATTGATTTTAGACATTTTTGTCATAAAAAAACAAGGCGAAGAAAAAACTTCGCCTTGCAACAACTAAATAACCTTTATAAAAATTTTTTTTTTATATACTTAAAGAATCTGATTCACTTGAATCATTTTTTTTCTTACTCTTCATTGCCAAAACAACAAATGGCAAAATGAAGATTAAAAGTATCACAAGTCCAATAATTGTAGTTGCTAAATCCATATTTTTAATATTTTTTTGTTCATTCATAAAAAGTTTTATAAAAAATTTTTCTTTCTACAAAAAGATCACAAAAAAGTTAAAAATGGATAAATAATCAACCTTAAATGACGTATGTAATAAGGTTTTGCTTCTTTTGTATGTATCCACAAAAGAAATAATTTTCCTGTTGTTTGAGTACTTAAATTTTTATCAATGGAAATTGACTCAAACGAAAATGAAATCAATCGTTTTGTCGGTAATTTCCGAGCAACCGAAGGAAGACTAATTCTCGATGTTTGAATTGCTTGATCGTTGAAAGAAGTTGCCTCAAACAACTGATCTTGTTGAGTATCAACCCAATTTTTTGTCTCTACGGACAAAGAAATCGAAGATGATACTACCAAAACAAAAATCGATAGTATAACTTTTAATAATATGTCTAAAAATTGTCGCATATTATCCAAGACTGTACAATTCATTTATTTTTTGCTTTTCTCCAACGAGCAACAAAATATCTCCTAATTGAAAAATTGTATTGATATCCAGACCGAGAGTTGTCTGTCCTTCTCGCTCTATTCCGATCAACATACAACCATACAATTCTCTTAAACGAGAAGATAATATCGTTTGATTAAGCAACAAAGAATGTTCATCAATCTGAATTTGTTCCAAAATAACATCTTCACGATTTGACTCTTTGTGCGAAATTTGTTCCACCATTAACGTAAAACGCTTTAATTGTTCGTCGGTTCCACAAACAACCAATTTGTCGTACGGATAAAGAAATTCTTCTCCTCCAGGCACGTTGATATGCATTTCTCCACGAATGATTGAAACAATTTGCACATCATATTTTTTTCGTATATCAATTTCTTTCAACGACCGACCGACATTCGGAGATTGAGGATGCACAACAAATTCAGCAAGATGAATATCTCTCGCCAAAAGACGATTTACACTATCTTTACGAATGGCTTTTTTTGAATCAAAATGTTGTTCTCGTTCGGTTAAATTGGATAAAAAGTGTTTTTCGATAAGAATAGAACTTCGTTTTAATTTTTTAGAAAGCATCGTGAAAACAATAAAAGAAATCGCAATCAGTCCAACTACAATCCAACCAAAATGGAAAAAATGACTAAGAACGAACATTACCATAATCAAACAAAGAAAAATCCGCACAACAATCAATCCTACAAGAGCTCCTTTGTTGACATTATTTTCTGCTAAATATTGTTTGATCGTTTTATTCTTTTTGACCATAAGAGCTCGCAAAAACGGAGCCATACAAATCAATATAATCGTTGCACATAAAATGTTAGCCCATTGCTCATTAGAGACGAATTGATAAAGAAATGGTTGAAGATATGTGATTCCAAAAATTATAATTGCAATAATAATTGTTGAATGCAAAATAATGATTCCTAAAATCGTTTTTATCAACTCCGACCGAAATCCTGAATTTCCTAATTTTGACGTAAAAGACAAATTTTCCAAAATACGCAATGTCCTTTTGGGCAATCGAGTAGAAAATTTTTCATACGCAGAAGTAGAAGATTGTATCAAATACGGAGTAAAAAATGTAGTTATCGCCGAAACTGCAACAATTGTAGGATAAAGATCCTTATTTGTTACTCCAAGAGTTAATCCTAATTGTGCAATGATAAATGCAAATTCTCCAACTTGAGCAAGAGAAAATCCGGATTGCATAGCCACTTTCAAAGGTTGTCCGGAAAATATCATTCCCATCGAACCAAAAAATATTTGTCCTGCCATGACCATAATTGTTATCAATAATATTGATTTCCAATTATATAACAACATCATCGGATCTATCATCATTCCGACAGAGACAAAAAATACCGCTCCAAACAAATCTTTTACCGGAGAAACCAAATGCTCTATTCGTTCGGCTTCTATCGTTTCTGCCAAAAGCGACCCCATTACAAAAGCTCCAAGTGCTGCCGAAAAACCGGTATTTGTAGCAAGTAAAACCATCATCAAACACAATGCAACGGATAGGATTAAAAGTGTCTCATCATTAAGATATTTACGCGTTTTCTTAAATATGGTTGGTAGCAAATAAATCCCACAGACAAACCAAATCAAAATAAACATAAACAAGCGTAAAATATTCATTACAAGATCTCCTCCAGAAAAATCAGACGAAATCGCAAATGTTGACAACAAAACCATCAATACTACAGCAAACAAATCTTCCACAATCAACACTCCAACCACCATTCCGGCAAATTGCTGACTTTTCAGCCCCATATCATTAAACGATTTAACGATGATAGTCGTAGATGACATGGCCATCATGCCTCCTAAAAACAAACAATTGATTCCACTCCAACCTAACATTTTCCCCGTAAAAAAACCCAACGAAACCATTCCTATAACAATAGTAAACGCAGTGATAAACGCAACGGAACCTATATTAAACAATTTCTTAAAACTAAATTCCAACCCAAGTGCAAACAATAAAAAAATCACACCAATCTCCGCCCACGTACTAACCTCTTTCATGTTGGTAATTTCAAAAAAATGAAGCGACGGTCCAACAATAATTCCAGCCAAAATATAACCCAAAACAACCGGTTGTTTAATCGATTTAAACAAAATCGTAATAATCCCGGCCGTCATCAAAATAATTGCAAGATTCGATATTAAAGAAGGAAGATGTCCCATATTTTTTTTGTAATGTGTTAATTTTTAATTTTGTTTTAATAAATTTTGTTTCACTCGTAAACGATCAATTTTTTGAGTTTTTGTACGAGGCAACGGATTGATAACTTTTGTTTTCTTTATTGAAGGAATACATGCTAACTTCAAAATCGAATTGATATTCAATAAAATTTCATCTGTTATTTTTTGTTCGCTTACCAAAACCAAACACTCTCCCAATCGCTCATCTACACAAGACGAAATCAAAAATTCTCCATCTACACAAGACGAAATCAATGCCTCCGCTCGCTCCGGACAAACCTTAATTCCTCCACTGTTTATAATATTATCCAAACGACCATTGATCAAAAATGAACCATCGTCAAACATTTCTCCCAAATCATGTGTAACCAAAACTTTTTCTCCCAACAAATCTTTTGCCGAAATAATGATACATTTTTTCTTATTTAACTGAATTTCAACACCTTGCAAAGGATAAAATGCGTTTTGTTTTTCCATTCCATTTATTTTTCGCAAAGCAATATGCGAAACTGTTTCTGTCATGCCA
>JAGCLW010000069.1 GCA_017646805.1 Paludibacteraceae bacterium
AAAAAAGAACGAGATAGCATTGCTCAAATCAAAAACAAAATCTTTTCAGAAAACAACGAATTTTTAGCCGAAATACCAGCTTACAGAACTCATCAAATAATGAAAATCAACGGCGTAAAATGTGTAACAGCCTTGCCAGGAGATACTTACGAATCCATTGCCGAAGAATTTGGATTATTTGAAAACGAAGTGCTAAAAGCAAACGAAGTACAATATGGCGCCGAGCCAAAAAATGGCGACATCGTATTTCTCGCAAAGAAAAAGAAAAAAGGAAACAAAGCAAGTTACACAGTAAAAGCCGGAGAAACCGTTTATATAATCTCACAAAAAGAAGGAATCAGAGTTCGTGAACTCTACAAACTCAACAACATCGTTTACGGAAAACAAGTAAACGAAGGAGATATCATCAAATTAAGATAGTCTCATGAAAAGAAAAGACACTAAAAATTTAGGCGAAATACTAACAGAAACACTTCAACCCATTTTAGCCAACTCTCGCTACGGAGAAATACAAGCAATGGATCTTTGGAAAAATTGTTTTCCCGAAACGCTACAACCCTTTTTAGGAGAATGTTTCGTTAAAAACAAAATCTTATACGTTAAAATCAAATCCTCCGTATTAGCTCACGAAGTGCAGAATCAACGACATTCGCTCATTCAAAAAATCAATTCAACAATAGGACAAACGGTTATTTCTGATATTAAATTTTATTAATTCCACAAAAGACGCTTTTTTAGCGTCTTTTTTTATTTTTTTACCAAAATCAAAAAATACAAATACTTACAAATCAGTTAAATACAAAAAAAAATAAAACAAAACCTATTATTTTTACAAAAAAAAACTGTTAAAAATCGTTTAATATAAGAAAATATTACTTATCTTTGCCCCAACAACATAAAAAAGCATGTTTTCAACAAGAAACCATATGCTTTTCAACACAAAATCATCAATATCTCAAATTTATCATGAAAAAAAATCTTGTCCACATTCTTGTTTGCAGTTTCGTTGCATTATTTTTTGCATCTTGCCAAGAGGACAAAGACATCTTGTCAGAAGGAGCTCAACAACAATCAATCATTGAAGCTCACACAATTACAACGGTTGACGATAGCGAAGGAAATTCTTATCCTGTCATCAAAATTGGAACACAATATTGGATAGGAGCAAACCTTAAATCAACAACATATTCAATACTTAGCGAAGCTTCTAATCAAATCGCATATAGTGCGGATAAATACGTAGGAGCTTACTACAACAACCCACAACACTCGACTTCCATGTATGATAAAAACATGACTGAAGAACTTAGAAATCTTTCTGGATATCACTACTCTTGGGAAGCTGCTATGGGTATTGAAGAAAATGATGATGAACTTTGGGATAAAGAACAACAAAAAGGAGTTTTCAGACAAGGAATTTGTCCTAATGGATACCATATTCCGACAGAAGCCGAATGGAATGTTTTGATAAAATATATTGAAAAACAAGAAAAAGAAGTTGGAGATGCTTTGAAAGCAAATTTTGGTTGGGCAAACGATATGAACGGCACAAATTCTACAGGATTCTCTGCTCTTCCAACAAGTTATAGTCAAGGCGAAGAAACCTTTGATATGGGTAGAAAAGCTTGTTTTTGGACAGCAACTCCAAATGATGAATTTACCGCAAAAAGTGTATATTTATACGCAGAAAGTGATGGAATTTATATCACAGAAGGAGATTCGAAAAATATGGCAATGTCAGTTCGTTGTGTAAAAGATGTTTATTAATAAATAGAAAATAAAATAAAAAAAAAGATACCGTTTAGGTATCTTTTTTTTTATTTTATAACTTTTTGACTACGAAAAAAATCTATTTATAATTTCTCAAAACTATATCCCAAACGCTTCAATTGAATTGCAGCTCCGACACGATACATGGATTTAACCGTTCGTGCAAATACATGAAATGCCAAAGGACTTTGTGGTTCGATTTGTTCGCGATGAATCAAACTTACAGCACATTGAGCACATTGCCGTAACACACATTCTATTTGTTTTGCTTCAGCACTATCCAACGAAAGACACAATAAATCACGTATGATATGCTCGTCCATGTCGTCAAAACCTTGAAATCCATAAAAGGAATCGTATGAAATTTGCGTAAATACGTCAAAATCCGTATCCCAAACATCGGCAATGGCAAGACCCAAATATCCAGCCCAAGCAATTGAAACCGTTGGATATTGAGCAATTTCCTTTATCGCGTCAGCCATATATTCCGGAGCAAAATCATTCCAACGAAAATCTATATCTTCGGAAGCCAACAATTGTCCGTCCAACAAGCCTCCCGATGTAGTTATCCGCAACAATTGTTGCAATACATTTTCTTCAAAAATATCTAAAAACTGAACTTGTTCCATAAAAAAAATAAAAAAAAGACGCAACAAATAACTATTGCGTCTTTATTATAATTATTCCAAAATTTCATCAACAATAAACTCACTCACTCCTCGCCAAGGAAGCGGAGATTTGTATTCTTTATAATGCAATTCAAGAACTCGACCTCCACTACGCATCAATTTATTTGCAACTACGGAATCTGTCACTGAAAATTTAAACTCATTACTTTCCATAGCTGTGCCTTGTTTTGATTTTAATCCTGCTTGAATCAATTTTCCTTCATACGTTTTAAAAACATATCCTTTATAGACAAAATAATTCAACTCACCAGCTTTTACACCTTCTCCAACTACAAAATAATAGTTGAAATAAAACAAGATTCCAAGAATAATTACCAAAATAATTGAGCCAAAAATCGCAAAACGCTTCAATCCTTTCAAAAACGATTGCCAACCAGCTGATATTGATTCCTTTATAGGTGCCATAAAAAATCCTCCTATTTATTTTTATTTATTAAATTATTTTCGACCTAATTGAGTCAACAATAAATCCACAGCTTGTTTGATATTGCCTGTTTCCTCAATAGCTTTAATATAAGCACTACCAACGATTGCTCCAGAAGAATGCGAACACGCACTATCGCATGTCGCTTTATTTGAAATTCCAAAACCAACCATTGTCGGATTTTTCAAATTCATGGCTTGAATTCGATCAAAATACGCTTCTTGCGATGCAAACGAAGATTGCGGTCCTGTGGTACTTGTGCTCGAAACCATATAAATAAATCCATTCGAAACACTATCTATAAATCGAATACGCTCGTCCGAAGTCGCCGGTGTAATCAAATTAAAACATTCCAATTCATATTTTTCTGCAATTGGCTTAAAATCAGACAAATACTCACCAAGAGGAAGATCTGGAATAATAAAACCATCAACGCCAACTTCTTTTGATTTTTTACAATAATTTTCAAACCCAAATTGAAGAATCGGATTGATATATCCCATCAAAATAACCGGAACTTGTGTATGTTGTCTCAAATCTTTCAATTGTTCAAACATTTTTCGAACCGACATTCCATTTTCCAAAGCCTTTTGACACGAATGTTGAATCACAGGTCCATCAGCCAATGGATCAGAAAAAGGAACTCCAACTTCTATAAAATCCACTCCCGCATTAGACAATTCTATAAGATTTTCCATTGTAGAATCCAACGTAGGATAACCCGCTGTAAAATACACAGAAAGAACACCTTTTTTCTTTTCTGCAAATAATTTGTTTATACGATTCATAACTATTATTTTGTTTTATTTATTCTATTTAAAAATTGAGACACCAACTCAACATCTTTCACTCCAGGCTCTATCTCAAAATGAGAATTTACATCCACTCCAACAAATTGAGAATGAGATACTTGTGTTATCAAAGAAACATCCTCAATTCCAATTCCTCCACTCAATAAAAACGGCGTTGTTCCCGTATAATAATTCAACAAAGACCAATCAAATTTTACTCCCGAACCGCCATAATTACTTGATTTTGTATCAAATAAAAAATAATCACAACAATCTTCGTATTCTTCCAAAATTGCAAAATCATCTACCGAAGAAATCGAAAATGCCTTAATCACCAAACAACCTTCTTCTCGAATTTGCAAACATTGCAACGGAGTCTCGTCGGCATGAAATTGAACTGCATCAAGAGAATATTGTTCTATTGTCGCTCGCACAAAATCCAATGGCTCGTTAACAAAAACACCAACTTTTTTAATCGTTTGAGGCAAACAAGCAAGCGTATCTTTTGACAATCGTGCAACATATCGAGGAGATCGCGGATAAAAAATAAAACCCATAAAATCCGGTTGCAAATCGGCAATCTCTTGAATATTTTCGGACTCACACATTCCGCAAACTTTTACAAGCATTCGATTCATAATTTCTAATTCAACGCATTTACAAACTGACGTAAGGCTTCTTCCGGTTGCGTATTTTTCATAAAATTTTCTCCCATCAAAAAACCTTGAAATCCAAACGTTCGCAACCGACGAACCGTCTCTACAGAAGAAATTCCCGACTCACTAATTTTAACAAATTCCGCAGGAATTTTTGATGCCAAATCGATTGAAATCTGAACATCGGTCACAAATGTTTTCAAATTGCGATTATTTACTCCTACCAAATCCACTTCATCACAAATCCAATCCAACTCCTGCTCATTGTGTATTTCCAACAACACCTCCAACCCCAACTGATGTGCGAGCAAAGTAAATCGTTTTACCTCCGCTTTTGTCAACGCCGCAGCAATCAACAACACAACATCTGCTCCAATCATTTTTGCTTCATAAAGTTGATATTCATCAATCACAAAATCTTTTCGCAACATCGGACAAGCGGACACTTTTCTTGCTTGCAAAAAATCCTCATTCGTTCCTCCAAAATACTGAAAATCAGTCAAACAAGAAATTCCCGTCGCACCATTTTCTGAATATCCACCCACAACACGAACAATATTTGCATCTTGATGAATCCAACCTTTGGATGGCGATTTACGCTTAAATTCGGCAATAATTCCTGAAGAAGAACAAAGCAATGCCTGCTTCAACGACAATGACTTTTTCGGTTCAAAAATCATTTTCGAAATCGGCAAAAGCAATTTTCGTTCTGCAACTTCCTTTCGCTTATTCGCCACTATTTTATCAAGAATATTCACTACTAAATCACGAATTTATTTCTAAAAATTTCAAAAATGCTTCTTTGGCTTTTCCGGAATCAATTGACTCTCTTGCCATCAAAACAGCATCGTCCAAAGATAATGAAGAATTCAACAATTGCAAAGCAATCGCCGAATTTGCAATTACTACATTTTTTTGTTGCAAAGTTGCTTCATTATTCAATATTTTCCGAAAAATACAAGCAGCTTCTTCTATCGAGTTTCCTCCAAAAATATCATTTTGACACAACTTTTCACTGCCAAAATCCGACGGCTCAAGCACCAATTCTTGATTATTAGTCAAAATCTTAACCGAAGACGTCAATGACACTTCATCATATCCATCAAGACTATGAACCAACGCAAAACATTGTCCTGTTTGCTGAGAAATATAATTATACAATCGCAACATTGTCAAACTATACACTCCTAACATTTGATATTTAGGTTGTATTGGAGAAATCAAAGGACCTAAAACATTAAAAAAAGTACGCACCGCCAAAGATTTTCGTATCGGAGCAACACGTTTCATTGCCGGATTAAACAACGGAGCATGCAAAAATGCCATATTAGAACAATCCAAAGAACGTCGCAAAACATCTTCTTTTGTCGTAAATCTTACACCTAAATACTCCAACACATTTGATGCTCCAGAAATAGAAGACGCTCCATAATTGCCGTGTTTTGTCACTTTATAACCCAATCCTGCAACAACAAAACATGCTAAAGTGGAAATATTAAACGTATTTTTTCCATCACCTCCCGTTCCGACAATATCAATAGTTTCGTAATCAGAAAAATCTATACGTTGAGCAGTAGACAATAGTGCTTCTCGAAAACCAAGCAATTCATCAAGCGTAATAGCTCGCATCAAATAAACCGTGATAAACGAAGCTATTTGCTCATCATTATATTTTCCTTTGGCAATATTTTGCATGACCATCATCGATTCCTCTTTTGTCAAATTGCCATAATCGAATAATCGGGTTAAAAGTTGTTTCATAATCCCTTCAAAAAATTAAATAAAATACGTTTTCCTTCTGGTGTCAAAACAGATTCCGGGTGAAATTGAACGCCTTGTACATCATATTTTCGATGTTTCAACGCCATAATGCAACCATCTTCCGAAGATGCCGTAATTTCCAAACAATCAGGAAATTGCGACGAACTAACCACCCAAGAATGATAGCGACCGACTTGAATTTTTGATGGAAAATCCTTGAAAATTCCATTTTCATTTTTCAAAATTTCAATTGGCGTTGCTATTCCATGATAAACTTCAGATAAATTTTCCAATTTAGCTCCGAAAAACTCACCTATTGCTTGTTCGCCCAAACAAATTCCCAATATACTTTTTGTAGAAGCATATCGTTCTATGACTGACAAAAGCAATCCAGCCTCCGAAGGAATTCCGGGTCCGGGAGAAAGTATAATTTTGTCAAACGATTCAAGATCAGACAATTGAAACTGATCATTTCGCAAAACTACGATTTTTTTCACGCCCAAATCTTTCAACAAATGAACAATGTTGTACGTGAACGAATCATAATTGTCAATGACAACGACTCGTAAATCCGAAAATGAATAAGGTGTGTTTTTCATTGTTGTTTTTTTATTTTTTTTCTGCTTTTTGAATTGCCATTCTCAATGCTGCCAACTTATTTTTTACTTCTTGCAATTCATTTTTCGAAACCGATTTTGCCACAATTCCGGCTCCCGCCTGATAATAAAGCGTATTATTCCGACTTAAAAAAGAGCGAATCGTAATTGCTTGATCAAATGCTCCATCAAAACCTATATAACCAATGCAACCGCCATAAAATCCTCGATCATGAGGTTCAATTTCATCTATCAATTGCAACGCTCTCACTTTGGGAGCTCCCGATAATGTCCCTGCGGGAAAAGTGTCGGCAAATAATTTCATTACATTCGTATCTTTTGCAAGCGAACCACTGACTTTTGAAACCAAATGCAACACGTGTGAAAAAAATTGAACCGATCTAAATTCTTCCACTTGAACATTTTCCGCATTTCGACTCAAATCATTTCGTGCCAAATCGACCAACATCACATGTTCCGCATTTTCTTTTGGATCATTTCGCAATTGTTCTGCCAACAACAAATCATCTTGCTCATTTCCCGAACGTCGAAAAGTTCCCGCTATCGGCATAATATATGCCTTATCATTTTTCACTCGCAAATGAACTTCCGGCGAAGAACCCAAAATCCGACAATTTCCCATATCAAAATAAAACAAATATGGAGACGGATTTATACTTCTCAACGTCCGATAAAGCATAATATCATCACCTTGAAATTGTTGTTCATAACGACGAGACAATACAATTTGAAAAACATCTCCGCGAAAACAATGTTGTTTGCCTCGCTCCACCATTTCAATATATTGCTCATCAGAAATCGAAGTTTTTTCTTCTCCTACAATTGAAAATTTATATTGCGAAATATTCGGACTTTCCAAAATTCGCTCAATATCCAACAAATGAGATTGCTCATCAGAATCAATCAAATTCTCAATAATTTGAATCTCATTCTTAAAATGATTCAACGCAATGATATACTTGTAAAAAGTATATTGAATTTGAGGCAAATCATTTTCCAAACGCTTTGTCGCACACAAATTTATGTCTTCAAAATAACGAACCGCTTCGTACGAAGAATAACCAAAAAATCCGTTTACAACCGCCGGTTCAACGCTTTTTTGTTCGATAGAAAACGATTGAAGAAATTGATAAAAACAATCCGGCACCGAATTTTTATCAACCACTTTTTCCTTCTTTTTTTCGGAAAGAAACGATGTCAAAATCTCCCCATCTTTTACCAAAAATTGAGCAATCGGACAAAATGCTATATACGAATTGCTATTCTCAGCAGAAGAAAAATCCGTACTTTCCAACAATGCTGATTGTGCATACAAATCCCTTATTTTCAAATAAATACCTATTGGAGTTTGCAAATCACCCAACAATCGTTTCGTATTTACTTTTACATGAAATTGCATAAGTTTTGTTTTTTCTGTTAAAAAATTTTATTCTTGAACAAAACGATCAATATATGTTGGCATATCTTTATCTCCTCGACCCGAAACAGTCAACACAATAACATCATCTTTCTTAAAATCAAACTTATGGAGTGCCGCCAAAGCATGAGACGATTCTATGGCAGGAATAATTCCTTCTGTTCGAGTCAATTCAAACGCTGCCGCAAGAGCCTCATCATCTGTAATTGCCACCACTTGAGCCCGACCAATTGTTGCTAAATGAGCATGCATCGGTCCTACTCCCGGATAATCCAATCCGGCAGAAATAGAATATGGCTCTATAATCTGACCATCTTCCGTTTGCATTAGCAACGTTCGCGAACCATGCAACACGCCCTCCGTTCCTATCGTAATCGTTGCCGCCGTCATATTTGTATCGACTCCCAAACCAGCAGCTTCCGCCTCAATCAATTTTACTTCTTCATTATCTAAATAATGATAAAACGTTCCGGCCGCATTACTTCCTCCTCCTACACAAGCAATCAAATAATCAGGATTTTCACGACCTTCTTGCTCAAGTAATTGCTTTTTGATTTCTTCACTAATCACCGACTGAAAACGAGCCACCATATCCGGATATGGATGAGGTCCAACGACCGAACCAATAATGTAAAACGTATCTTGAGGGTGATTACACCATTCTCTAAATGCCTCATTCGTAGCATCTTTCAACGTCTTATTCCCCGATGTGACAGCAACAACTTCAGCTCCAAGCATTCGCATTTTTTGCACATTCAAGAACTGACGTTTTACATCTGTTTCACCCATATAAACCGAACATTCCATTCCCATCAACGCACAGACAGTTGCCGTTGCAACACCATGTTGACCGGCTCCTGTTTCTGCAATAATACGACGTTTTCCCATTTTTTTTGCCATCAAAATTTGACCAATCGTATTATTGATTTTATGAGCTCCGGTATGATTCAAATCTTCTCGTTTCAAATACACTTTTGCACCAACAATATCCGACAATCGTTGAGCAAAATAAAGCGGAGATGGACGACCAACATAATCACGCAAAAGTTGATTAAACTCTTTCTGAAATTGTTCATCTTGAATAATTGCAAGATATTGTTCTTCTAATTCTTTAAAATTTTGGTAAAGCACTTCCGGAATATACGAACCACCGAATTTACCATAATTACCATTTTCATCAACTTGATACTTATTCATATTTTTTACTTTTTATTTTTTTATCAAAA
>JAGCLW010000070.1 GCA_017646805.1 Paludibacteraceae bacterium
AGCCGCCACAATTCCCATCTTTACAAAACGATGAATCGTTTCCCAGTTGTAGGCAAAGAAAAATATGATTCCGCTCAACAGGAGACCGGCTCCAAGCGAGAGCGTCAAAACCTCAGAAAACCTCAGCCACTTTTGTGCATCAACTTTTCCCGCAGGTGTCGTGTTAATAATACTATTTCCTTCCATTTTTATTAGTGAGGTTCTATAAAAACACTTTTAGCGAATAACCTGAACCTCATTATGGCTACTGCAAAAGTTTTTTCGAAAGTCAAAGGTAGTATAATATTTGTAATTTATGAAATTATTTTAGACCTTTGTAGGGGAGTTATGGATGCTTATGGTTACACTTCGTTTTTACAGTACACCCTAATAATCCTAAGCTCTTTATCTCTTGAAACATAATTAATCATTTCAACAGATTATTCTATGTTCATTGATTAACATTCAAACAAAAATATATGACCAAAAAAACGAAGCTAACAATTGAAACATTGCGTGAAGAAGCAAAACAATTCTGTATAGCAGAATCAAAAATTAAAAACAGCGAATTGTACGGAATAACAGACGGGAAGGCCGTAGGAACATACGTAGAACACAAATTCCAACAACAATTAAATTCCAAATACATAGTAACTATCGGTTCTTCCGCAAGTGGCATTGACTTACCATCGAAGGATATTTTGACTGACATAAAAGTAACATCAATAAAGCAACCTCAATCATCATGTCCATATAAAGATGCAAAACAAAAAATTTTTGGTTTAGGTTACAATTTACTGGTTTTTGTATATAATAAAATTGATAATCCTAAAACCAAAACTACAACATTACACTTTGTGAGTTGCACGTTTATATCAAGTGAACGAACTGCTGATTATACAACCACTTACCGTTTGCGTGAAATGATAAAAGATAAAGCTAACGAAGAGGATATAGTTGCGTATTTAACTGATAAAAACATTCCGGCAGATGAAATAACTTTGCAAAACATGGCAAAAATGATAATGAAAAATCCTCCTAAACAAGGATATTTAACCATATCTAATGCATTGCAGTGGAGGTTGCAATATCAGAGAGTTGTTTCTCTAACGAAAAACGTGTCTGGCATTAACAAAATCATTGATGAGAATATTGAAAAATGATTTTTTTTAACACCTATATCAGTGAATCTGTATTTTGTTTTTTTAAGAATAAAAAAAACATTTTAGTCTCCGTAGAAGATGCTAACAAGTATCTTCAAGAGCAATGCGGGATTAAAGCATTTTTTGAGAACAATTCAGAGCTATTGCAACTAACTAACAAACTTAATGAACAATTTACTAATGAAGTTTGCGAAAGTGATGCAGAATATGGAGATTTTCAAACAAACCAGAATTTAACTTTTCAGATTGCAGAAAATCTTAAAAACAGCGGAGTTTCTCCAAAAATTGTTATTGAGCCGACTTGCGGTAAAGGACATTTTATTATTGCTGCGTTGGATGCATTTGATGACATTGAAGCAATATATGGCGTAGAAATACAAAAAAAACACATTTGGCAATCAAAATTTAACATTCTGGATTATTTTCTCTTGAATCCCAATAGAAAGATTCCTAATATTTATATTATTCATTCAAGCATATTCGATTTTGATTATCTCTCAATAAAGAAATCAATTGCAAAAAAAGAACTACTGATTATAGGAAATCCACCATGGGTAACCAATTCTGCATTGGGTATGATGGATTCTAAAAACCTCCCTCAAAAATCAAACTTTAAACAACATAAAGGACTTGATGCAATGACTGGGAAGGGGAACTTTGATATTGCAGAATATATAACGATTGATTTGCTGAGGAATTTCGGGGATTGTACCGGAAACATGGCATTTTTGGTAAAAAACTCTGTCATCAAAAACATTGTTCATGACATTCCAAAACTTAAGTTGCCAATCGCAAATATGAAAAAACAAAACATCGACAGTAAAAAAGAGTTTGATGTAAGTGTTGATGCAGCTTTATTTATTTGTGAGTTAAACAAGAACACCGAATATTCATGTCAAGAGTCAGATTTCTATTCTTCTGAAATAAAATGTGATTTTGGATGGAAGGATAATAAATTTATGTCTGTTTTATCATTAAACAATGAAGTAGATGGAATCTCTCCTTTTGTGTGGCGACAAGGGATTAAACACGATTGTTCAAAAGTCATGGAAATAGAGTCTGAAGGCAATATATTTTGCAATAAGTTAGGAGAACGGTTTACCCTTGAAGATAATCTTATTTATCCTTTGTTAAAAAGCTCTGATTTAAAGACAACAGTAGCAAAATTAACACGGAAAATGACGATTGTTACACAAAAATTTATTGGGCAGAACACTTCTTATATAAAAGAGTTTCCGCAAACATATAAATATCTTAATGACCACATTGATTTATTCCGAATGAGAAAATCAAGCATTTATAAAGGGAAATGTGATTTTTCAATATTTGGCGTTGGAGAATATTCTTTCAAACCCTATAAAATAGCCATTTCAGGCTTGTATAAGACATTTCATTTCTGTCTCGTAAAACCCCAGAATGGGAAACCAGTCATGCTGGACGACACTTGTTACTTCATTGGATTTGACACCTTAGAACAAGCTGAATATGTGTGGGAACTTTTAAATTCTGACCTCGTTGAAAATCTATTAAAAAGCATTACTTTCAAAGATGCAAAACGAATGATTACAAAAGATATATTAATGAGAATTGATTTAAAAAAAGTAGCTGAAAAGAAAGGCAAAAAAGGTTTCCTTACGGATTTAGGGAAAAACACAAACCTACAATTAAGTTTATTTGACTGAAAGGAGGGTGTAAATTAAACTGTGTCAGCAAAGAAAAATATTATTAACTTTGCTAACACAGTTTTTTTATGAGTGAATTTGACTTTGAAAGTATCAAGAACAAGGCAATCGAACAATTGAAAGCCGGTAAGCCATTGTTGGGTA
>JAGCLW010000010.1 GCA_017646805.1 Paludibacteraceae bacterium
CCCCCTCTCCGTCCAAAAGCGGGTGCAAAAATAATACCTTTTTTCTTTCCCTCCAAACTTTTTTTGAATTATTTTTTTGTTTTTATTTTTGATATTTATACAACTTGTTGATTACAACGGATTTATGTTAAATATTTTTTTATCATCACAAAACATCAAAACTACGTAAGCCGTTTTGCAGCCTACAAGGCTTATCACGCCACACAGCAGGTGCGTAAGCAAATTGCCGAAGATGGATACATAGATAAGGGGAGAAAGGTGTTGCACGCCTTTAACCGCTATCAGGCAGCGGAGTACAACACCACCGTAAGCCGATGCCGTACAGCAAAGCAGTTTGAGGAGTTTTCGGCTCCCGACAACATGCGTTTGTTCCCAAATTTGCGTTGGCTACCAAGCCGTAGTGCTACCCCAAGAGAGCAACACATGCTGTTTTACAACCGCGTATGGGCAAAAGACGATCCCTTTTGGGCACAAAACCAGCCCGGCAACCTCTGGAACTGCAAGTGTGACTGGGAAGAAACCGCCGATCCCGTAACCGACGGAAACCCCGAAACTCCCGTACGCCACAACGGACTCGAAGGCAACCCCGCACAAACACGGCAGATCTTCTCCGACAACTGTGCGTATGTGAAAAACAGCGGACAAAACCGAAGAGAAAGGGATAAAGTAGAAGAAAAATGTGAAGTTGCCGCTCACAAAAACATTAAAAAGATAGCAAAACAACATCCATTGTTACAACAGTCTTATCCGTGTGAAATTGATGGAGAAATAAGAGAGGTACGTTTTGCCGACTGGGGAATTTCCGAAACGGCTTACTCTATGCTCGGAAGAAAAAATCTCTATTGGCTCAAAAATGAGGTGCTAAACAACCCTGAAAAATACTTTAGAAACGCAAAATACATCTCCGAAGCCGAAGTTGATTTATCGCATAATAGAGGAAAAGTTCTTCGTTTAAAAAAGAAGTTTAAGAAATATTACTATTCAGAAATTACCCTTGCAAATGGCATCGAAACGTTCTTAAATATTATTTTACACGAAGATGGAAACTATTACCTATACACTATAAGCAAAAATATAACAAGCTACGACTAAAAAAAAAGGGGAATACAATACTCTCACAGACGATCACGCCCCAATGATCAAGTAAAGATTCCCACTTGCAAAGATACGACAATTTTTTAAGATATGAAAACACTACTACTTACTTTGATTTTATCATTATTTGGTACTTTTATTTTAATACCAATATTTTTTGGAATTAGGTATTTGATACAGATACAAAAGCAAAACAAATTATTCAGGGATCTAAAACCTAATGATAGGTTTAAAGGAATCATATATGAAAATGTTTTTCAGGAACCCACCATATTATGGTTTCGCATCACCAATAAAAAAGTTCACCAAGGTGATAAATATGTACAATTTAAGCAAGAAGATAGCAATAAGCTATATTGTATGAAGTTTGAAAATTTTACTGAATATTATGAAAAAGTTAACGAATCATGAGACAAAAGAATCCGTTTGCACAACTCCAAATCGAACTAAAACAAGCCATTGATCACGATCTTCCCATCATCATAGGCAACGAGGCTGTACGGCTATTCAAAAAGAACTTTCAAGACGAAGGCTTTTTTGGTAAACCATGGCAACAGGTAAAACGCAGGCAAACTCACACCGTAAAATATAAAACAAAGAGCGGAATGCGTAGCCGTATTGTTCCAAAAGCCAAAGGAGCAGCAGGAACACGAAAAATTCTATTTGATAAAAAAAAGAAGAAAGCCTCTTACAACCGCCGGAAGTCTCAGGCTTATGGTCGTAAAAAGCTTTCTTTACTGCCACAAATATACAATATTTATTCAAATAGTAAAAAATTGCATTCCGACAAACGTTTGGAATCTAACCCAAAACGAATCCGGTATATTCCACGAGTTTTTTATGAATTTTCAGCCTAATAATTCTTTTACTTTATTTGAAATTGCACGTCCTTCTGCTTTTCCTGCAAGTTGTTTCGTCGCTACGGCCATCACTTTACCCATATCTTGTGCAGAAGAAGCTCCAATTTGAGCAATGATTTCTTTCAAAACGGATTCTAATTCTTCATTAGACATTTGTTCCGGCAAATATTTTTCAAAAACCGCCACTTGTGCTAATTCTTCATCAGCCAAATCTTGACGACCTTGAGCAATAAAAATCGCTGCGGTGTCTTTTCCTTTTTTTACCATTTTTTGCAGAATTTTTTGAGCCGCAACATCATCAAAATCTTCGCCACCTTTAGCTGTTTTTGCTTCTAAAAATTCTTTTTTTACATTACGAAGTGCATTAAGTGCAACTTTGTCTTTTGCAAGCATTGCTTGTTTAATGTCGTTACTAATTTGATCAAAAAGCATAGATGAAATTTTATATATTACACAATTATTTATTATAACATTTTTTTTGCGATTGCTTCTGCACAAGCCTCTCCATCCATTGCAGAAGATGTTATTCCTCCGGCATATCCGGCTCCTTCTCCACAAGGGTAAAGACCGTCAAGGGAAATGTGTTGAAATGTTTCTCGATTTCTTGGAATACGCAATGGCGAAGACGAACGACTTTCAACTCCAACAACAATTGCTTCGTTTGTCAAAAATCCTCGCATTTTACGATTAAACTGCCGAAAACCATCTCGCAAACGAGAACTAATCTGTTCGGGAAGCCAAAAATGCATTGGCGAGGAAATTATACCCGGAAGATATGTTGTCTCTGGCAAAGAATCGGAAAGTCGCCCTTCTACAAAATCTTTTAATCGTTGAGCCGGAGCTTTAAGGTCTTTTCCTCCTCCATTATTAAGAAATGCCAAATTTTCTACATATTGTTGAAATTTCAAACCTCCCATAACGCCATATTTTTCCGTGTAATCGGGAATATCTTCCGGTTGAATTTCTACGACAATTCCACTATTGGCTAATTTTCCACCTCTATGACTGGCAGACATTCCATTAACAACAATTCCTCCTTCTTCCGTTGAAGCAGGAACAATATGTCCGCCCGGACACATGCAAAACGAATATACTCCTCGTCCGTCACTTTGTGCAACGAGAGAATACGAAGCTGCCGGAAGATATTTATTTCGCTGTTTAGAATGATATTGAATTAAATCAATCAACACTTGTGGGTGTTCAACTCTCACGCCCATTGCAAAGCCTTTTGCCTCAAGTGCGATATTCTTTGTATACAACATTTGATACACATCTCGAGCAGAATGACCCGTTGCAAGAATGACTGAAGAAGATAAAATTTTCTCTCCGTTTTCTAACAAAATTCCCCGAACAAAATTATCTTGAATCAAAAGTTCCACCATTTTAGTTTCAAATCGAACTTCTCCTCCGCAAGCGATTATTTTTTCTCGCATGTTTTTTATAATAATCGGCAAACGATCCGTTCCAATATGAGGATGTGCCTCGTAAAGAATTTCGTCTTGAGCTCCAAATAGATGAAAAATTTCAAGAATCCGACGAATCGAACCTTTTTTCTTCGATCGAGTATAAAGTTTTCCATCCGAAAACGTTCCGGCTCCGCCTTCTCCAAAACTATAATTACTTTCAGTATTCAATCCTTGATTACGATTCATCAACGCAATGTCTTTTTTTCGCTCACTTACAGATTTTCCTCGTTCGATTACAATTGGACGAAACCCTAATTCTATCAAACGAAGAGCGGCAAAAAGTCCTGCCGGACCTGCTCCGACGACAATGACAGATGGAGCAGAAGACACATCTCCATATTGATATGAATATTTATAAATAGATTTTGGAGAAATGCTTTCGCCCACACCGATTTTCAACGATAATATCACTTTAATCTCACGTTGGCGTGCATCGATTGATTTTTTCACGATTAAAATATCAGAAATTTTAATCGGAGAAATCCGAAGTTTTCTTGCCGCAATCAAACGAAGATTTTCTTTATTGACAGCATCTTCTGGCGAAACCGTAATATTTAATAAATCGTAAATCAACTTTATTACTAATTTTAAAATCTTGAAAGAATCAAATCAATCAATTGCGACACTCCATCTTTGTATTCGGTATTGACAGAGCCTTCTGCTCGTCCGGCAATGGCACAACAAACGGTTGTTGCTCGATGTCCTAAAAGAGATGCCAATCCAATCACCGCACTACTTTCCATTTCATAATTTTCTATTCTCAATCCTTTGTAACGAAAAGTTCTCAACTTTGAATTGATTTCGTTATCGTCGAGAGAAAGTCGCACAATTCGACCTTGCGGACCGTAAAATCCCGGAGCCGCAAGAGTTATTCCTCGCACAATTTTAGTATTTGATGGCGGATTGTCAAACAATTGTTTGTTTAAATCTGAATTGCTATAAACACAATAAGGATTTGCTTTTCGCGGATTCCATTTTACATGATCAATAAACGTGCGTTCCATTTCTTGATCAAAAACGACTTCCGTATTTCCATAAAAATTAAGCAATCCATCAAGTCCAACACTTATTTCTGTCACGATAAAAGAACCAAGATATGTGTCGGCTTGCATTGCACCGCAAGTTCCAATTCGGACAATTGTCAATGTGCGATGAGTGGCTTTTATTTCTCGAGTAGAAAAATCGACATTGGCAAGAGCATCTAATTCTGTCAAGACAATATCAATGTTATCCGTCCCGATTCCGGAAGAGACAACCGTAATCAACTCTCCGTGATAGTCGGCCGTGATCCATTGAAACTCTCGATTTCCTCCGGAGAAAATAATTTTATCCATTTTCGTTTCAATCAATTTTACTCGGGAAGGATCTCCAACAAGAATAATTTTGTCGGCAAGTTGTTCCGGCTTCATGTGCAAATGAAAAACCGATCCATCGGGATTGATAATAAGTTCTGAAGATGGTATCATGACTTTTTTTTGATTACGCAAAGATAAATATATTTGAGAAAAAAAACGAAATGAAAAAAAGAAATAATATTTTTGCCAAAAAATCAAAAAATATGAATCTTGAAAATTTTATTCATACTTCCAAACACTATTTAAAACCGCAACAAATATATTGTGTTCGATATAAAAATGAAACGATTGATTTTTGTTTTCAAGAAAAAACAAAAAGGAAAAAATCGGGAATAAACACACCAACGCCTTATCGTCAAGAATTTGGCGTAAAAGAATCTCATTTTCGTAGCAACAACAAAAAATTGATTGCTTTTTATGAAATAAACGACCAAAAAGTGAATCAATACACGACTCCTTCCGGAGAAAAATTTCGCTATCCAAATGTTGGTGAAGAAGCAGAATCTGTACGATTGGGAATTGCAGACGAACAAAAAAACACTCGTTATTTAGAAACTTGGGGATATTATCTTTGTTGCATCACATTTTGTCCGCAAGACGATTTTTTGCTCGTTTGCGAATTAAACCGAGAACAAAATCATCTTCGCTTGATGAAATATCACACCGAAACAAACGAAAAATTTTGTCTGTTTGAAACAACCGCAAAAGAAAACAATTTACATTATTTGGAACCCGAACACACGCCTCTTTTTATTGATGAAAATCACTTTGTTTGGCAAAGTAGACATACCGGATTTTGTCATATTTTTTTGTTTGATCTCAACAAAGAAAAACAAATTCCACAAACAATAACCTCCGGGATTTGGGAAGTAAACAAGATTGTTGGGTTTCGAGAAAAAAACATTTTCTTCATCGGAACAAAAACAAATGCTTTGGAACAAAACCTTTTTCGCGTTCATCTGCAAACAAAAAAAATCGTTCAGATAAACAAAAAAAATGGAACATGCGAAGCCTTTTTATCTCCTGAAAAAACAAAACTTTTCTACTCTTACAGCAATATTCAAACACCATACGTTGCCAAAGAATTGGATCTTTGCAAAAAAACAGAAAAAACATTGTTTCGGGCAAAAAATCCTTACAAAAATCTAACTTTAGGAGAAACAAAAATCGGAACAATCAAAGCAGCCGACGAAAAAACAGAATTGTATTATCGACTAACTTTCCCGGCACAATTTGACAAAACAAAAAAATATCCCGTATTCTACTACGTCTATGGAGGACCTCACGTGCAAATGATTCGTAATCAGTGGAATCATGGAGGAAGAGGATTGGAACAATTTCTTTCCTCAAAAGGCATCATCAGTTTTTGTTTAGACAATCGAGGAAGTGCCAATCGAGGACAATTTTTCGAACAAACAATCTATCAAAACATCGGAAAAATTCCTTTTGAAGATCAAATAAAAGGCATAGAATTTTTACGCAAACTTCCTTTCGTCGATAAGGAAAATATAAATCTTTTCGGTTGGAGTTTTGGTGGATTTATGAGTTTGCAACTTTTTCTGAAAACAAATTATTTTCGCAAAGCTGTAGCCGGAGGTTCCGTGACTGATTGGTCAAAATACGAAGTAATGTATGGCGAACGCTATATGAACACGCCAACTCAAAATCTTTCCGGTTACGAAAAAAATAATCTTTGCAAAATCTGGTCTTCGTGCAAACACAAAGAAAAACAACTTCCTCTTTTACTCATTCATTGCGAAGAAGACGATATTGTCAAATTTGAACACGCCGAACGATTTATTTCTTCTGCGAAAAAAAATGAATATTCTTTTCAAACAAAATTTTATAAAAAACACAAACACAACGTTTTGGGAGAAGATCGAGTGAAAATGTTTCGATTTATTTTGAATTGGTTCGATTTTTAAAATTCCAAATCATTTGAATCAAACAACAATCCTTTTGATTCGTAATCATCAACCAATTGCTTAAACAAAGGAAATTGCGACAATAAATCCACATTGCCAACAACAAACAATTGTTCTCGAGCCCGAGTCAAAGCAACATTTAATTTACGATCAATCAACTGATTATTTTCCAAAATCACATTACTTGTAAGAAAAGAAAGTTGATATGCTCGCTGAATCGTAAATCCATAAATAATCACATCTCGTTCGCTTCCTTGAAATCGCTCTACCGTATCGATCGTAATTTCGTTATATTCCTCACAATCAAAATTTTGCAACTCCGATCGAATGGCAGAAATTTGATTGCGATACGGCACAATCACACCAATCGTTTGGTCTGCCAAAAATTCTTTGTCATTTTTCAAATAAAGCGTTTTCACGGCAATCACCATTTGTGCAATCAATCGTGCTTCCGCTCTATTCACTTTATCCGATAAAATCTTTTTTTCTTGCTCAACAGAAATAAACGCTGTACGATTTGTTGCCAACAAAGAAAAAAGTTTTGACTCTTCGTCATAAACAGAAAAACTCAACGCTTTCTTTTGACGAGCAAGCAAAGGTTTTAACTCACCACCATAAAACTTCTCGTTTGAAAAACCCGAAACTTGCTTATGCATACGACCTTGTCGCGTCATCACAAATACAATATCCGAATTTGTATTTCGACAATACAATCGCTCAAACAATGAATTACGACAATTTTGCAATCCAATTTCTTGCAAAAGCGAATCCGTCACCGCCGATTGCTTTTCTGTCTGAAGAACAACTGCTGGCAATTGTTTATAATCACCAATCAAAACAAACTTGTCAATCGCATTATTTCCTTCTCCATCTTTCGCACAAAACAATCCAACCATCTGTGGCTCAATCAACTGCGAAGCCTCATCTACAATCGCCATCGAAAAATGCAACAATTTTGTCAACCGAAGATTTGCAAGAACAGAAGACGTTGTTCCTACAAAAACCCGTGTTTTTTTCAACAAATCAATAACCTCTGCTTTTGTTTTACAATTGTCTTCCACTTTTTGTGCAAGAAAATAAGACGCATAAAAATTATCCGTTGCCGAACGCGAACCTAATCGCAAAAATTCAATCGGAGAATCCGAATTTGCTTGATTATATGCCACCAATTTATCACAAATCTCATCTACCGCACGATTAGTATATGCCGTAAGCAATATTGGAAGATCCGACTGCAATAATTGTTCTTGCAAAATATACATCAATCCACGAGACGTTTTTCCTGTCCCTGGAGGTCCTACAAGCAAAAAATAATCTTTTGCCTGAATCGCTTTTCGCACAAGAGAATTATAATAATTTTCTCCTTTTTTGTCGTAATTTCCAATCAACGAACAAGACAAATCTACTTCTGGCAAACGCTTTGTCAACAACAACGACCGACGCTCTTCGTTTGCTTCCAAAATTGAATACAACACCGAATACAGCACCGATTGCGACGATTCTAAAAAATCATGCTCCATCGCCCACGCAAAACCTTTTTCATTTTTCAAAACCTTTGGATTTGATTGTGAAGCACGCAACTGCACCAAAATTTTTCCATTAGGAAGAAACTCCTTCAACACTCCACGAACCACCATTTGCTGACAAATATTTGGCTCAGCATCTATTGAATATCGATAAAAAACAACAATATCTCCTTTTCTAAAATTTGAAATATTTTCATCAAAAGACCATTCTTTTTGTTGAAAAACCACATAATCGATCGGAGAATTTTCCGTTATCGGATTCTCATTTTTATCCAAAAAATCCACAATATTCAAATCGACAAACAAATTTCCTTGTGCGATTTTATCCATCATTGCCGTATGCCACGAAGAAGCAAATCCGCTACCCAATTTTGTCGGCGAACCAACTTTTGCCAACAAATGTTCTTGATGCAAAAATTGAAGAAACCGAAAATAATATGCCTTTGAAAGATCGTCTGCTTGCTGAATCAAAGACAACGTTTGAGACAATTCCGGCAAAACATATTCTGTCCATAAAATGGAATCTTCGGAAATTTTTTCTCTCAAATTCTCCGGTTGCAATTCCAACAAAATATTCGCCGCTTCTCCTTTTGCGTAACGAAACTCCGCCGCCACCATCAAATTACGCAATCGTATTGCTTCAAAAAGCAACTGCGGAGCATTTGTAATTCGAATCAATCCTTGCGACAAATCATATTTTGAATAAAACAAATAACACGACATTTGTTGTTCATAACTAAGGTCATAATTATAATGCAACAACAACATATAAAGCAAAATTTGCACATAATGTTCTTCTCGCATCTTGCCGTGATACTCGTCCATTTTTCCGGATTTTTGTTCAAAAACAAACGTATGAGCTGACGAAAATGAAAGCAAATCCATACGTCCTTGCAATCCCAACATTTCAGAAAAAAACGATGGTTCAACTTGCAAATTCAATCGACTTTCCTCTCTTCCTAAAAATTGTTGTCGCTGAAAAAATTGTTGAATATTCGCCATTTGTACTTTTGCCGCTTGATGAAAATCCATCAAATCCTCTTCATCAATCAAAGCAATATCCACAGCATTTGTTTTAAAAAAAGTCTTGACAGACGTCTTATAATCAATCAATAACGAATGCAAAGCCTCATCTAAAAGTTGTCCGGCAAATTTTCCCAAAAGAATCGGAACGGTCGTTTCTTTCGGACGAATACGATCAATCAAGCGATTTAGAAAATTATTTCCGTATGGTTTGAAACACGAAGCTATTGCCGAAATATCCACCAAATAATCCGGTTGAAAAATAATCATTTCCGGAAAAACAACTCCTTCCTCTTTTCTCGGTTTTATCAAATTTAATTGCGAATACGGAACAAGAATTGACTTCAAATAATTCCAATTACAACCAGAATAAAACTCAAAATCATACTTCACTTTCAACTCCTCCGGCTCCTCTTCATTCAATACTGAACAATAAATAAACTGCTCATCTACCGAATTAACCACAACTCTCAAATAAGAAGACAACAATCGCCCTTTATGAAAAGGAATACGTTGGTACGTACGAACAAATTTTTGAGAAAGAAAAGAAGGAATCGGACAATTATATACCGCTTGAATCAAATGAGCAATGCAACGCACATCATCAGGAAGTCGCAACTTTAAAGTTTCCAAAAAGACTTGCTCTTCCGTATCGTTATCTCTTTTTGGAAATTGACGAACAAAAGATCGAAAATTTTGCAACGGACGAAAATGAACACGATCAAGCGGATATACTTTAAACACATAATCCAACATTGCCGCCATACCGGAAAATGTCTCAACACTATCCTTCACCGCAGTCTGTACAACCATAGTGAAAATTTCGGACAACGAACAATATGTCGCAATCAAAGATGACTTCTCTTCTAATTCTTCTGAAAGAATCAGATCAAGCTCTTTGTAAAATGAATTATGCATAATAAAATTTTTTTCTTCAATACAAAAAAAGGCAGGCTATCAAAAACCCACCTTTTTTCTTTTTATAATAAACTTCTATTTTTGATATTATTGCATATCATCAAGAACTTTCATTACACTCTTAACGGCTTGTGCAGAAGCATCAAGAAGTGCTTTTTCTTCGTCTGTAAGTTTTACTTCAATGATTTTTTCAATACCATTTGCTCCAAGCACAACAGGAACTCCAAGATAAATATTTTCGTATCCATATTCTCCGTTAAGCATTGCACAAACAGGAACTACTCGACGACTATCACAAATAACTGCTTCTACCATTTGTGCAGCCGCAGCTCCCGGAGCATACCATGCTGATGTTCCCATCAATTTAACAAGTTCTCCTCCTCCAACTTTTGTACGTTCGATAATTGCATTCAATTTATCTGCATCTACCAATTCTGTCACAGGAATTCCTCCTACTGTTGTATATCGTGGAAGTGGAACCATAGTGTCTCCATGTCCTCCAAGAAGAAGTGCTTGAATATCTTTTGGCGACACGTTCAACTCTTCTGCAAGAAATGCTTTATAACGAGCAGTGTCAAGAATTCCCGCCATACCAAAGACTTTTGATGCATCAACTTTTGCTGTAAGATATGCACAATAACACATTACATCAAGAGGATTTGATACAATGATGATTTTAGCATTTGGAGAATATTTAATTACATTTTCTGTAACCGATTTAACAATTCCTGCGTTTACTCCGATAAGATCGTCACGCGACATTCCCGGTTTACGAGGAAGACCAGAAGTGATGACAACAACATCTGAATCTGCTGTTGCAGCATAATCGTTCGTCACTCCTTTGATACGAGTGTCATAAATATTGATTGGGGCAGTTTCCCACATATCAAGTGCTTTCCCTTCAGAAACTCCTTCTTTAATGTCAAGAAGAACAACTTCTTTTACAATGTCTTTTTGTGCCACGCAGTTTGCACAAGTTGCACCAACGTTTCCGGCACCAACAACTGTTACTTTAGCCATGGTTAATTTTTTTATTATTTATTAATTTTATATTTCTTATTATTTTTTTTCTGCCGTGCAAATATACACTAATTTTCTTAATTGAAAAAAAATAATTTTACTCAAAATTTTTACTAAAAAAATGAATTTCAACTAATTAATTGTGTTTAAAATCGGGCAATACAAAGCGTTTTTCATCGCCAAGAATTTTTTCTACTTGATTGATTTCAAGGAAAGAAGTTCCATTTCCCGCTCCAAAACTTCCGCTGAGATACGAAATAAAATCTTCGTCTTTGATTTTCCCTTTTTCTCGTAATTCGCTCATTGCTTCAAGCAAATATTCTCGATTGTTTTCTCGCTCCGGTTGATGACTCGCCATCACTCCATACGAAAGTGCCAAATGTCGCATTGTACTTTCTTTATAACAAATTGCCAACACGGGATTGCTACAACGAAAAGCCGCAAGGTATCGTGCCGTTCTTCCGGTATAACTATCTGTTATGATTGCTTTTGTGCCGATTTCAGTGGCAGCTTTTGCCGCTTGTTTTGCCAAAAAAGACGTAGTGTCATGCTCTGAAGGATCAAAATTTACTTTAATGTCATTTTCAGGGACTTTGCCTTTTTCTGCTTCTTCGGCAATACGAGCCATCGTTTCAACCGCTTCTTTCGGGTATTTTCCATACGCTGTTTCGCCACTAAGCATAATGGCATCAGTACGATAATAAATTGCATTTGCCACATCTGTCACCTCTGCTCTCGTTGGTCTTGGATTATTAATCATCGAATGAAGCATTTGCGTTGCAACGATAACCGGTTTTTTAAAATTCACCGCACGACGAATCAATGCTCGCTGAATTCCCGGTATTTTTTCTTGTGGCACCTCGATTCCCAAATCTCCACGAGCTACCATAATTCCGTATGCAACTTCAAGAATTTCATCAATATTGTCTACTCCCTCTTGATTTTCTATTTTAGCAATAATTTTAATATCGCTGTTATATTTATCCAAAATCGCTTGAACATCAAGAACATCTTGTTTGTTACGCACAAAAGAATGTGCAATAAAATCCACATTGTGCTTTACCGCCAATTCTATGTTATGAATGTCTTTCGGAGTAAGCGATGGCAAATTGATTCGTACTCCGGGAACATTCACACTTTTGCGAGAACCCAATTTCCCATCATTCAATATTTCACAAATCAATCCATCATCATGTTTTTCTATCACTTTAACATCTATTTCTCCATCATCAAACAACAAATCGCAACCGACTGACAAATCTTTCACAATATCTTTGTACGATACTGCAATACATTGTTCGGTTGTCAATTGATCAATGTTTCCAACTACTTTTACTCGACTTCCGGCATACAATTGTATAGCTTCTCCACTTTCTGTTTTTGTCGTACGAATTTCAGGACCTTTTGTATCAACAAGAATTGCAATCTTTTTTGAAACCGCACGCACATTGTTTACCACTCGAGCAAATCCTTCATCATCGATATGTGCGGTATTTGTACGCACCACATTCATTCCTGCCTCATAAAGACCACGAATAAAATCTACATCGCAACGAAGATCCGAAATCGTTGCCACTATTTTAGTTAATTTAGTCATCTGATCTTAGGTTACAATAACGATTTAATTGCCAACTCATATCCTTGTAGTCCAAATCCACAAAGAACTCCTTTCACAACTGGAGAAAGAAACGAATGATGTCGCATCTCTTCTCGTGCAAACACATTTGAAATATGAACTTCTATCACCGGAGTTTCTATCGCCTTGATTGCATCTTGTATTGCGATAGAAGTGTGCGTATACGCTCCTGCGTTAAACACAATTCCATCAAACGAAAAACCAACCTCATGCAATTTGTCAATCAATGCTCCCTCATGATTAGATTGAAAAAAAAATAATTCCACCTCCGAATCATATTTCTTTTTCAATTCTTCAAAAAAATCCGAAAATGTTCGATTTCCATAAACCGATGGTTCCCGGCGACCCAAAAGATTAAGATTTGGACCATTCAATATTAAAATCTTTTTCATAAAAATTTCACGCTTCTATACGTTGTAACACACATTGGTTGCAAAGATACAAAAGAATTAGAAACTAAAATTCAAAAACTTTATTTTGAATAAAAAACAAAAACACTTTTCTGCAAAAACACACAAAAAAAAAGAGACAATGTTTTGATTATCTCTTTTGTTGAAAAATATTATTCACAAACGTATTGTTGCAACCATAAACCGTAAAGCAAAAAGAATTTTTCTTGACACCAACATTGAATCAGTATTTTGTGAAATGATATTTATCTCTTAAAGTCTCCTTTTCTTCAGGCGAAAGCGAATTGAAATACCCTTTCCAACCCGGACAAAAATTGATGTGCCAACGCCAAAACCGACCAAGAAATGATTTTGGATTCTTCTCAAACTTTGCCCTCATTGGACAATTTGTACATTTATAATCTGCCATACAATATAATTATTAAAAAGTTTTCATCATCTTGTTAAGTAAAGTATATAATTGCATTGCGTCCTCACTTTCAAACTCTACGCATTTCGCCATCTTTATTGGCACTTCGGCAACTTTATCTTGCAATTCCTCACCACATTCCGTAATAGAAACAACAACTATTCGTTCATCCTCTTTTGATCTTGTGCGAAGAATCCAACCACTACGCTCCATCTTTTTCAACATCGGAGTAAGTGTTCCCGAATCAAGAAATAAACATTTCCCTAAATCTTTAATCGTTATGGTTTTATGCTCCCAAAGCACCATCATCGTAATATATTGAGTATACGTAAGCCCAAAAGGCTCAAGCAAAGGAGTATATCTACGCACGATTTCCTTGGCACAAGCATACATCGGAAAACAAAGTTGATTTTTAAGTCTTAACTTCTCATTCATAACAATTCAAATATATCTTGTTCTATCTTTTCCGGTTTAGTAATTGGTGCATATCGATTAACCACACAACCTTCACGAGAGACAAGAAACTTCGTAAAATTCCACTTGATATTATCATTCATAAAACCGCCTTTTTCTTGTTTCAAAAAACGAAAAAGAGGATCTTCATTCTCTCCATTCACATCTATTTTAGCAAAACGAGGAAATGTAGTATTATACTTTAGCGTACAAAAATTATCAATATCCTCATTTGTGCCCGGAGCTTGATGAGCAAATTGATTGCATGGAAAATCCAAAATCTCAAAACCTTGCTCTCTATACTTATCGTATAATTCCTGCAAACCTTTGTATTGTGGCGTAAATCCGCAACCCGTTGCTGTATTTACAATCAACAATACCTTACCTTTAAAATTTGACATAGGGAAATCGTTTCCCTTTCCATCTTTTACCTTAAAATCATATATATTCATAACTTTTATATATATTTATTTTATACAATTTAATTTTACACAACAAAAATAAACTATTTCTTCAAATTCTGCAAAAAAAAACTCTATTTATTTCACTAATAAACACAAAAAAAAAGAGCAGTCAATATTGACTACTCTTTCTTGTGCGGATGAAGGGACTCGAACCCCCACGCCTCGCGGCACTAGATCCTAAGTCTAGCGCGGCTACCAATTACGCCACATCCGCAACGTATTTCTGCGTTAGCGGTGCAAAGATACAACATTTTTTGTAATAAAAAATATTTTTACTCATTTTTTAATCCTTTTATTAACTAATAAGAAAAATTTGATACCTTTGATGATGTACAAATAACATTATATAAATGTAATTATCCTACAATACAAAAAAAAGAGGTATCATTTTATTTTCATGATACCTCTCGTTTTTTTTAAGAAAATATTTTTACTTGAAAACTTTTACTTTTACAACAAAATCTTCAAAATCAAGTTCTGTAGCATCTGCAAGAGAATCAACAATTGTGATTGAAGTTGCCAAAACTTGAGAAGAAATATATTGTGAAAAAGCATTGATTGCATCGTTAATCTCCTCGTTTGATTCAATTTCTATCGCAATCTTATCCGTTATTTCAAAACCGCTTGATTTACGAATGTTTTGAATACGATTGACTAACTCACGAGCAATTCCTTCTTGTCGAAGCGATTCGGTTACTTCTATATCAAGAGCAATAGTGAGCGTTCCTTCGTTAGCAACCAACCAACCCGGCATATCTTCCGTTGCAATTTCAACATCGGCGATTTCAACGACAACTTCGCCCGATTCCAAAGGAAGAAGAATTTGACCATTACGTTCGATTTCTGCGATTTGGTCTTGTGAAAAAGCATTGACAATGGAGGCAATTTCTTTCATTTGCTTTCCATATTTTTTGCCCAAAGTTTTGAAGTTTGGCTTAATTTTTTTTACCAATTTTACCGCATTATCTTCATCGGTTACAACTTGCAATTCTTTGACATTCACTTCTGCTTTGACCAAATCGGCAATATATTTGAGTTGATCGAGCGTTTTGTTATCCGGAGCCGGAATAACTGCACGCTGAAGCGGTTGACGCACTTTCTTTTCTGCCTTACGACGCAAAGCAAGAATCATTGACGAAGATTGTTGAGCAAGAGCCATACATTCTTCAAGATATGTATCAATCAATGCTGAATCATATTTTGGGAACAAATCCAAATGAACGCTTTCTTTTCCTGTAAGATCTCGATATAATTTATCCGCATAAAATGGAGCAATCGGAGCCATCAACTTGCTGATTTCAATCAAACATGTATAAAGAGTTTGATAAGCAGAAAGTTTATCTTCATTCATTTCTCCTCCCCAAAAACGTTTTCGATTCAAACGAACATACCAATTGGAAAGATTATCGCCAACAAAATCAGCAATCAAACGTCCGGCCTTTGTTGGCTCATAAGAAGCATAAGCCTCATCAACCGACTTAATCAATGAATTGAGCAAAGAAATAATCCAACGATCAATTTCCGGACGTTTTGAGATTTCTACTTGAGGTTCTTCTGTCGTAAATCCATCAACATTTGCATAAAGAGCAAAAAATGAATACGTATTGTAGAGCGTACCAAAAAATTTGCGACGCACTTCCTCTACTCCTTCCGTATCAAACTTCAAGTTATCCCACGGACTTGCATTCGTCATCATGTACCAACGAAGCGGATCCGAACCATATTTCTCAATTGCACCAAAAGGATCGATGGCATTACCCAATCGTTTCGACATTTTGTTGCCATTTTTATCCAAAACCAATCCGTTGGAAATTACATTTTTGAATGCCACATTTCCTTCAATCATCGTATGAATGGCATGCAACGTGAAAAACCAACCTCGAGTTTGATCTACTCCTTCCGAAATGAAATCTGCCGTAAAATCAGCATCTTTCGTTTCAAACGGATAATGCACTTGTGCATACGGCATTGCTCCCGAATCAAACCAAACATCAATTAGATCCAATTCTCGTTTCATAGGTTTTCCTGAAGGAGAAACGAGAATAATATTATCAACATAAGGACGGTGAAGATCGATGTTTTTTGGATCATAATTTTCTTCCGAAAAATCGCCAACTTTAAAATTTTTGTACGGATTTTCCGACATCAATCCTGCATTGATTGATTTGTTAATTTCGTTAATCAACTCTTCTACCGAACCGATACAAATTTCTTCTTTCCCATCTTCCGTACGCCAAATTGGAAGCGGAGTTCCCCAATAACGACTACGACTAAGATTCCAATCGTTCAGATTTTCCAACCATTTGCCAAAACGACCTGTTCCGGTAGATTCCGGTTTCCAATTGATTGTCTTATTAAGATTTATCATTTCTTCACGACAAGCCGTTGTTCGGATAAACCAACTATCAAGTGGATAATAAAGAACAGGCTTATCCGTACGCCAACAATGTGGATAATTGTGTGTATGTTTTTCAATCTTAAATGCCAAACCTTGAGCTTTCATTGCCAACGAAAGCCGAACATCAAGATTTTCGGCTTTTGAAGCGGCTATTTCATCGTATTTCCCATCAACGGTAAATTGAGGATCATACGCATTTTTTACCCAAGCTCCTTCATATTCTTTATATGCAGATAAATTAACCGAAGAGGCAACAAAATCCGCATTCAAATCTGCGACGTTCCAATATTTTCCGGTAAAATCAACCATTGGACGCGTCTCATTTTTGTCGTTAATCAAAAATAAAGATGGGACACCTGCCGCTTTTGCGACAAAAGCATCGTCCGCTCCAAATGTAGGTGCAATATGCACAATTCCGGTTCCGTCTTCAGTAGTTACATAATCTCCGGCAATAACACGAAATGCATCTTTTCTACGATTGACAACTTTTCCATCAACAAAATCAACCGGATCAACCCAAGGAAAAAGTTGAGCATAATGTATTCCTAAAAGATCTTCTCCTTTATATTCAGCAATGACTTTATATGGAATCAATTTGTCTCCAACCGAATAATTTTCCAACGTCACTTCTCCACCTTCTGTCACTTCTCCGGCAGCATTGAAATATGCCGAAAGACGTGCTTTTGCAACAATATAAATCATTGGCGAGCCAGTGTACGGATTGAAACTTTCTACCGCTACATAATCTATCTTCGGTCCGACACAAAGTGCTGTATTAGAAGGCAACGTCCATGGCGTTGTTGTCCAAGCCAAAATAGATATTTGCGAAAAACCTTCGTCTGCTTTTGAAAGAATTTGCTCAACGATTTGATGATTATTTTCCTCAACAAGAAATTGAGCCGTACAAGTTGTATCTTTCACATCACGATAACAACCCGGTTGATTTAATTCATGACTCGAAAGTCCCGTTCCTGCTGCCGGCGAATATGGTTGAATCGTATATCCTTTATAAAGATATTTCTTATCATACAATTGCTTGAGCAAATACCAAAGAGTTTCGATGTATTTGTTGTCGTATGTGATATACGGATTATTAAGATCAACCCAATAACCCATTTTTTCTGTAAGAGAAGTCCATTCTTTTGTATATTTCATCACTTCCTTACGACATGCTGCATTGTACTCATCTACCGAAATTTTTGTCCCAATATCTTCTTTCGTGATTCCCAACATTTTTTCCACACTCAACTCCACAGGAAGACCATGCGTATCCCAACCGGCTTTACGTTTTACTTGAAATCCTTTCATCGTCTTATAACGACAAAACGTATCTTTAATCGTACGAGCCATTACATGATGAATCCCCGGCATTCCATTTGCCGATGGCGGTCCTTCAAAAAAGACAAACGAATCAGCACCTTCTCTTTCTTCTACACTTTTAAGAAAAAGATTGTTTTTTTGCCAATCGGCAAGAACTTCTTTATTGATTTCGGAAAGATTAAAATTTTGATATTCTTTAAATTTTTTCATTTATATATTTTTTTATTTTTTTTCTAATCATCGGAATATTTAACAAGAATTTCACGATACGAACCAAAAATTCGTGATTTTGACACGTATCCAACATAACGACCATACGCATCTATAACGGGCAAGTTCCACGCATTTGTACGATCAAAAACACTCATTGCTTTTTCCATTGTATCTTCAACCAAAAGATGAGCCGGAGGAGAAGTCATAAATCGTTTCACGTAAAATCGATCATACAATTCTTGTCTGAACAAAATGTTTCGTATTTCATCGATATGTACCGCACCAACAAAAACACCATCTTCGTCAACAACAGGGAAAATATTTCGCTTTGATTGCGGAATGACAGCAACAAATTCTCTCAAAGTCATATTAGGATTCACAACCTGCATGTTTGTTTCTATCACGTCGGTTATTGTCAACATTGTCAACACCGCTTTGTCTTTGTGATGCGTTATCAACTCTCCTTTTTTTGCCAATCGCATTGAATAAAGACTATGAGGTTCAAAAATAACAATCGTCAAATATGCAACGACGGAAGTAATCATAAGTGGCATAAAAAGATTGTATCCGCTCGTAATTTCTGCTATCAAGAAAATTCCGGTTAACGGAGCATGCATCACTGCCGACATCACACCTGCCATTCCGGCAAGAGCAAAATTGCGAGCTGGAATCGGCACGCCAAAATAAATCAATACATGAGCAACAAGAAATCCGGTAATTGCTCCAACAAACAAACTTGGAGCAAAAATTCCACCCGTTCCTCCGGCACCATTTGTTGCACTTGTCGCAACTATTTTGAACAAAATAGTTAAAAACAAATATAAAAATACAATTCCCGCAACATTACGATATTCGTAGAAAAAACTTCCTTCAAGCAATTTGTCAGGATGTTCGTTTAACAAAAATGAAATTGTCGTATATCCTTCTCCATACAACGAAGGAAGGAAGAAAATCAAAACACTTAAAACAACTCCACCAACAACCAATTTTGTATACGAATTTGTCATTTTCCGAAACAAATTCTCACACGCATTCATTCCTCGTGTAAAATAAAGAGAAACCAATCCGCAAACGACTCCCAAAATCAACAAGTAAGGTATTCTACTCAATGCAAATGGTGCGGTCGCTTCAAATTGAAACATTGCCGCTTTTCCCATGAAAAAATAAGAAATCGAAGTTGCCGTCACGGCCGAAATCAAAAGAGGAATAAGCGACGTCATCGTCATATCCACCATAAGCACTTCCAACGTAAAAACAACTCCCGCTATAGGTGCGTTGAAAATTCCGGCAATCGCACCTGCCGCTCCACAACCAACCATCAACATCAACGTTTTTTGATCCATTTTAAAAAAACGACCAAGATTCGAACCAATAGCAGATCCTGTCAAAACAATCGGTGCTTCGGCTCCTACCGAACCTCCAAAACCAATCGTCAACGCACTTGCAACCACACTCGACCACATGTTGTGAGGTTTTATCCGTGCTTTTCGTTGAGATATAGCAAAAAGAATTTTTGTAATTCCATGACTGATATCATCTTTTACAACAAAACGCACAAATAAACTCGCCAACAAAATTCCAACTGCCGGAAAAATCAAGTACAAATAACTTGCATGCTCTACACTGACATGATTTTGCAACAAACCTTGAATGAAATGAATAAGATTTTTAAGTAAGATCGCTGCTATGGCAGTTACAATTCCCACAACAAAACTCAGAAGAATTATAAAATTCTTCTGACTAATATGTTGTTCTCTCCAACGAATCAAATACTCATACGTATCCGTCCCGATAAGTCTTATTTTCTCTTTTCGTGTCAAACTTTAAAATTCAATTCTATTGTCCTCTTCCGGACAAAACCGTTTTTATTGTATAAATAATTATTTTAATATCAATCAACAAATTCATATTCCCCATATACAAATGATCATATTTTGCCCGTTCAACCATGCGTTGAATATTATTTGCATAACCATATTTGACCATTCCCCACGAAGTTAATCCAGGCTTTAATCGAAACAATAATTGATAATGAGGATCTATTTTTACAATTTGTTTCACAAAATAAGGTTGTTCCGGACGCGGTCCAACCAACGACATGTCGCCTTTCAGAATATTCCACAATTGTGGCAATTCGTCTATTCTATATTTTCTCAAAATTTTTCCTAATGGCGTGATTCTCGAATCATTATCCACAACCAATTTGTTGTTTTCTTCATTCAAATACATTGATCTGAATTTGTAAATTGTAAATAATTCTCCATAACGCCCCACTCTTTTTTGCTTATAAAAAATCGGACCTTTCGAACTCTTTTTTACCAAAAAAGCAATAATCAAAAACACGGGACTCAACAAAAGTAATGCTATTGCCGAAAAACAAAAATCACTTAATCGTTTTACATTTTGTTGCCATTGTGGCATCGGACAACAAGCAAGATCAATCAATGGAGTGCCATGAATTGTGTCTATTTTCACCCCTCGCATCAAAACCTCATACATTTCCGGCAATAGTAAAATATTTATTCTATAAGAATACAACATTGGCAACCATTCGTTCAAAACTTCCACCGAAATTTCTTCCGATGCTAAAACGATTGTATCTATTTGTCGTTCTTTCAAAAGCAACGAAAGATCAGATTTTAATCCACAAATCATCGGTCGAGGCACAGCTTTTTTTCCTCCTATGTAAATGAATCCATCAATCACATAACCCAAAGATTGTGGCATTCGCTTTAATTCTGAAAAAAAACGTTTCGCTCTATTCCCCGTTCCAATTACAAGCGTTTTGTAACCAATTTCTCTACGATGAATACGTTTGGTCACAATTGTTGTAATAATCAAACGAAATATATACGTAAACGTGAATTGCAAAAAGAAAAGAACTCCGATGCTTTTTTTGTGCCAATCCATTGAATCCAATGGGTCGTCTAACAATAAAACGAAAAACAAAAACATACAACCAATCAACGTGGTGATGAAAGTTGTAAAAAATTCTTGCAATCGCGATTTTTTATACGGTTTATTGTAATATCCTGAAAGATAATGCAAAAAACTCCAACCCAATGGATAAAAACACAATAAAATCCAAAAATAAATATTCGGAGGATAAAAGTTAAGTTCTAAAACAAATACACGATATAGAAAAAAAAGCACCCATACAATAACAGATGCAAAAATGTCAATCAGGATATATTTCCTTTTTTGACAAACCTCCATATCGCGTGTAATAAATTGCATTTTTATTCTCGAATAATTAAAATTGTATCTTCTTGCAGTTTCAAAATTTTTGAAGATTTTGAAAGAAAAGTATCTTCTCGTCGATATTTTACGACATAATCCACCTGAACTTTTATTTCTTCAGAAATTTCAGAAAAAACTCTTGGCGAAAATTCTCCACTAATATTTGCCGACGTTGACACAATCGGAAAACCAACCAATTCGCACAATCGACAAGAAAATCTTTCCGCTGTAATTCGCACGCCAACACTTCCATCTTCTGCAATCAATTGAGGAACAATATTTTTTGCCTTCGGATAAATTATTGTTGTCGGACGATTCGATTGTTGAATGATTTCTTTTGCCTTTTGGCTTTCGCTTCCGACCACTTTTTGCAACTGTTCCCAATTGCTCGCCAACAAAAGCATCGTCTTTGCCTCTTGTCTTTTTTTTATTTGAAAAATTCTTTGTACGGCTTTCTCATTTCTTGCATCACAACCAATGCCCCAAATTGTATCCGTAGGATAAAGAATCACACCTCCGTTTTGTATCGTTTCTACTGCTATTTGTAAATCTTTTTCCAGAATTTGTTCCATACATTTTGACAATAAGCCTAAAAAGTGTGCTAAGATACGGAGTTTTCTCCTAAAAATCAAGAAAAAAAAGAAACACAAATCTTGCATTGTGTTTCTTTTTTTCTTCTAAAAATATCTTTTTTATTTCAAAAATTCAGCTTTTAATTGCTCTGCAAAATCAACTTTTTCCCAAGTAAACAATTCTACTTCACATTCTTTCATTTGTCCGTTTGGAAGCACAAAAGTTTTCTTTTTCTTTTCCGATTTTCGTCCCATGTGTCCGTATGCTGCAGTTTCTTCATAAATTGGATTTCGCAACGAAAGTCGCTCTTCTATTGCTTTTGGACGCATATCAAAGATTTCCAACAACTTATCTGCCATTTCTCCATCAGACATTGCAACTTTGCTCGTTCCAAATGTATTGATATACAAATTCATTGGTTTGGCAACGCCAATTGCATAAGCAACTTGCACCAAAACTTCTTCTGCCAAACCTGCCGCAACAACATTTTTCGCAATATGACGACAAGCATACGCAGCCGAACGATCGACTTTGCTTGGATCTTTTCCCGAAAAAGCACCTCCACCATGAGCTCCTTTTCCGCCATAAGTATCGACAATGATTTTTCGCCCAGTAAGTCCTGTGTCTCCATGAGGTCCTCCAATAACAAATTTTCCCGTAGGATTGACAAATAATTTAATGTCATCACCGATCAAAGATGCATATTTTGAATCTAATTGTTTTACTCTTGGAATCAAATATTTTTCAACATCAGATTTGATTTGAGCCAACATTTGTTCATCTGCCATCTCTTGAGTTTTTCCATCTAAAGAAACAAATTCATCATGTTGTGTTGAAATAACAATCGTATCAACTCGCTTTGGCTTATTATTGTCATCATATTCTATCGTTACTTGACTTTTGGCATCAGGACGAAGATATGTCATTACTTTTCCTTCGCGACGAATTTTTGCCAATTCCAATAATAATGCGTGAGATAAATCCAACGAAATCGGCATCAAATTTTCAGTTTCGTTACATGCATATCCGAACATCATTCCTTGATCTCCGGCTCCTTGATCCATCGGATTAGCACGCTCCACGCCACGATTTATGTCTGCCGATTGTTCGTGCAAAGCCGAAAAAATTCCGCACGAATTTCCATCAAACATATATTCACTTTTATTATAACCAATTCGATTGATTACACCACGTGCTATGCGTTGCACATCTACATTTGCCGAAGTTTTGATTTCACCGGCAAGCACAACTTGTCCCGTTGTCACCAACGTTTCACATGCCACTTTAGATTGCGAATCTTGAAAGATAATATTATCAAGAATTGCGTCAGAAATTTGATCTGCGACTTTGTCCGGATGTCCTTCAGACACAGATTCGGAAGTAAAAAAATATCCCATAATATTTTTCAATAAAAAATTTTAAACACTAAAATTACGGAATAGATTTGGATTTTTATTGCTTGTCAAGCAAATAAGAAAGGTGGGAATAACACCGTTTTTAGCATTTTTTAATGTGGTTGCAAGCAGTCCAAATCTGTCCACGTTTTTCAAAGACCCTGCAAAGATAAAACATTTGCCTCAAAAAACATTATTTTTGCACAATAATTTATTTCTACGAACAAAAATCGGCGTTGAGACATACTTTTTTACTGATGATTTTTATTTTTGTAAAAATTTTTATCTAACACAATTTTATTTTTATGAAAATTCCTCACTTGGCATTATTGCCATCTCTTTATGCAAAAGAATGTCCGGAAAAAACAATCCTTTTTCAAAGAAACAGAGAAACAAACTCTTGGGATCCAATCTCATGGGCAACCTTTAATAATTGGGTTGAAATCATTGCCACAGCACTCTATGATTTAGGAATCTCAAACGATAAAAAAATCGCCATTTATTCTCAAAACAAAGTAGAAAGTTTTGTTGTTGATTTTGCAAATTTTCAATTAAAAGCGATCAGCGTACCTTTATACGCAACATCAAGCAAAGAACAAGTTGCATACATTATCAACGATGCCAAAGTCGAAATTCTTTTTGTTGGTGATCAAAAACAATACGACAATGCCGTTGCCATTATGAACGAATGTCCTTCGTTGCGAAAAATCGTTGCTTTTTCTGAAGAAATATCAATTCAAAAAGAACATAGCATTTATTACAAAACGCTATTAGAACAAGGAGCTTCTTCAAAGACCGATTTTAGAAAAGAAATGGGAAATCCTGAATATTTACTCAATGATTTGGCAACAATCATGTATACTTCAGGAACAACCGGAGAACCCAAAGGAGTTATGCTTATTCATGAAAATTACAACGAAGCAATTCGCATACACAACATAAAACTTGTCAGCATGTCTGAAGAAGACACCAGCATAACGTTTTTGCCAATTTCTCACGTTTTTGAACGTGCTTGGTGCTATGTCTGCATGTTCAAAAAAGCAAGTGTTTATGTCAACGAATTTCCTCTTGAAATACAAGAACGAATACAAGAAGTTCGCCCAACACTAATGTGTGCCGTTCCTCGCTTTTGGGAAAAAGTTTTTGTCGCAGTAAAAGAAGCGATCGACAACTATTCTCCAATCATGAGAGGAATCGTGGCTTGGGCAATTTCAATTGGAGAAAAATACAATATTAAGCGTTTGAGCAAAGGGAAAAAAGCAAATCCTTTCCTCGCATTAGAATACTACATTGCCGACAAACTTGTATTTTCTAAAGTAAAGAAAAAAGTAGGAATAGAAAATGGGAACTTTTTCCCTGTAGCCGGAAGTTCTCTTTCCAACGAAATTCTCTATTTTTTCCGTTGCATAGGAATTCCTTTAATGTATGGATACGGACTAACGGAAACAACCGCAACCGTATCTTGTTTTGATTATGTTGGATATCAAATCGGAAGTGTCGGAAACACAATGTCTGATTTACAAGTCAAAATCAGCGATGATGATGAAATTCTTGTCAAAGGAAAAACAATCACTCCGGGATATTACAATCGCCCCGAAGCCAACAAAGAAAGTTTTACAGAAGATGGATTTTTCCGCACAGGAGATGCCGGAAAATTAGTTGGAAATCACTTGTATTTAACCGAAAGAATCAAAGATCTTTTCAAAACTTCAAACGGAAAATACATTGCTCCCCAACAAATAGAAAACCGACTTTCTGCCATCACCGCCATCGAACAAGTCATAACAATTGGAGACAAACGCAACTTTGTCACGGCACTAATCGTTCCCAATCGAGAAGTTCTTCAATCTTGGGCAATAGAAAACAAGCTTCAATTCAAAGACGACGAAGAAATGCTCAATAGCCAACGCATCAAAGATTTTGTCATGAACCAAATTCAAGAAGCACAAAAAGGCATGGCAACCTACGAGCATATCAAAAAATTTGAATTTATCAAAAAAGGATTCACAATGGAAGGCGGAGAATTGACAAATACGCTCAAATTTCGCCGTGCTTTCATCATCAATAAATACGACGATCTCATTGAAAAAATGTATAAAAACTAAATCAAAATGGTAACACAAGAACAAATTAAACAGACGCAAGAACGCGAGCAAGCGTTGAGGAGGTATCTTTGACATCGATGCAAAAATCATCGAATTAGAAGAAGAAGAACTTCGCACTCAAGCACCGGACTTTTGGGAAGATGCCAAACGTGCAGAAATTCAAATGAAAAAAGTCCGTGGAATCAAACAATGGATTGTAGGATACAATGCCGTTAAATCTGCAGTGGAAGAACTTGTACTTTCCTTCGATTTTTTCAAAGAAGGCATAATAGAAGAATCCGATGTTGACAATGCTTTTTCAACAGCAATCGAAAAAATCGAATCGCTTGAAATGAAAAACATGCTTCGCAAAGAAGAAGACTCCATGGGTGCCGTATTAAAAATCGTGGCAGGAGCCGGAGGAACCGAAGCTCAGGATTGGGCGTCAATGCTCATGAGAATGTATCTTCGCTGGTGCGAACGCAACAATTATAAAACAGAAATTGCCAATATTCTTGATGGAGATGAGGCCGGAATCAAATCCGTAACCATCAAAATAGAAGGCGATTATGCTTACGGAAATCTCAAAAGCGAAAATGGAGTTCACCGACTTGTTCGCGTCAGTCCTTTCAACGCTCAAGGGAAACGAATGACTTCATTTACTTCCGTATTTGTCGTTCCTCTTGTCGATGATTCCATTGAAATTGAAATTGTACAAGCAAACATATCTTGGGACACATTCCGATCTTCCGGAGCAGGAGGACAAAATGTCAATAAAGTAGAATCCGGTGTCCGATTACATTATAAATTCATCAATCCCGTAACCAACGAAGCCGATGAAATTGTAATTGAAAACACAGAAAGTCGCGATCAACCTAAAAATAAAGAAAATGCACTTCGCTTGCTAAAATCCCAACTTTATGAATTGGAATTAGAAAAACGTCGTGCAGAAACAGCAAAAATCGAAGCCGGCAAAAAGAAAATCGAATGGGGATCTCAAATCCGTAGTTACGTATTCGATGATCGTCGAGTAAAAGACCATCGCACAGACTATCAAACATCTAATGTCAATGCCGTTATGGACGGAGATATTGATGTTTTTATAAAAGCCTATCTAATGGAATTTGGTGGCGAATAAAAATCCTTTAAAAAATCTACTATGAAAAATTTTTCAACTCTCTTTTTATTTATTTGCCTACTCTGCCTCAATAGTTGTGAAGACACAAAAATGCCTTACAACGACGGTCATGCTGTAGAAAAAAACAACATATTAGGTCGATGGAAAGTCGAAAAAACAAATGGCGTTTTAAGTTTAAGTTCAACAATACTTGAAGATTGGGCGACAGAAAAGCTTTGTGAAATTTTAGATCAAAAAGCACTTAACAATCAAATGGAATTCACATCAGAATATAAAGGTTATCGTTATGATAAAGATAATATTCTACGTGATAGTTGCAACTATCGATTATCAAAAGACACCATCTTTTTCGACAATCCTCAATTTATTGGATTTTATGCCGAATACCTTTATCTAAAAAATGATTCTACAGACTCAAATCATCTTGTGGCATATCTAAAAACAAAAGAAATCTTAACTCTCCTTGAACACGACTCCGGAATTGACGATTTCTCAATGAGTCTGATTCGTACCAACATAAAGGACACTCAAGGAGAATTGTTTTTGACAAAACAATAAAAAAGAAAAAGAGATAAACGTTGGTTTATCTCTTTTTTTGATACAATTTTATCGTCTTACTTATTATTTTTCAAATAATCATCAATTGCATCCGGCATTGATTTGAATTTTTCATGTGGCAACTGAATATGGATAGTCAATCCTGCTTCTTTTGCCACTTTTTGTGTCGTTTCTCCATGAACAGCAATCTTTATATCTCCTTGTTCAAAATCAGGAAAATTCTTCTTCAAAGAAAGAATCCCTTGAGGTGAAAAAAACACAAGCATATCATAATCAAACGGCTCTTCCGGCGTAAAATCATTACTCACCGTACGATACATCACACTCCGAGTAAACTGAATTCCGATTCCCGTCAAAAAGTTTTGAATCTTCATATCCGCAACATCAGCCGTCACAAGAAGATAATTTTCTTTGTGTCGCTTAAAACTACGCTCTAAATCTTCAAACTTATTCGTTTCCGGATAAAAAACTCTACGTTTACGATATTCAATAAAATTTTGCAAATACGCAGCAATTGCTCCCGTAGAACAAAAGTATTTCATATCATCAGGAATTTCTGCTCGCAATTCTTTTATCAATCGAAAGAAATTCACCACACCATGTTTTGATGTAAAAATAACAGCAGTATATCCCTTTATTGTAGGACCATTACCATATCGATAATCTTTTTCTGAAATCGGCTCAACTTTAATCATCGGTCGAAAAATAATTTCAACCCCACGATTCTTCTCAATATCAAAATACGGACTATGCGTTGTATCCGGACGTGGTTGAGAAATCAAAATTCTCTTCTTTTTCAACATATCAAAATTTAAAATTTAACTATCATATAAATAAATGCAATCGGAAGTATTTCAAATGCATAAATATACATAGAAACATATATGATTGACAAATATGATTGCAAAAAGAGTTGATACGTCTTGAAAATCAAAGTTACAAATTGAAAAATTATACCAATTGACAACAAAACCGAAATGACCCCTTTGTAATGTATAGGGGAATAAATCATCGCCAAAACCAACGGAAAAATAAAAACACTCGTAAGAATCAGAATTATAACGTAAGTATCAATGTATTTTCTTAAAAGAATAGAATTATTAAAGAAAATTCCACCTAAAATTTTAAACAATAAATATCGAATAAGAAAATACCCTCCAACCAACAAAAACGAAATTCCTAATTGAGCTTCTATCTCCGCAATGGGGAATAATGTGTTGAAATAAGAACAAATGTAAAAAAATAAAATTCCAAATGATCCAATCACAATAACACCTTCGCTAATCACCAATAGCAAATGACGATAACTCTCTTTTTGCATAATAACATTGTTTCGATCCGTAGAGAAAAAAATGTCTTTGAACATATCTGACAGCATTGTCTGATGAGCCAACACCACATATATGTATGCCACAAATATCAAAATGACACAACAAGACACTATCGTACTAAAAGAAAGCAATGCGATAGAGTTTTAAAATTTTTATTTAGACGTATGAACTTGTAATTGTGGAAAAGGAAATTCAATGCCTGCTTTATTAAATTCTTCATAAACGGCTTTGTTCATGTCAAAAAATACATCCCAATAATCCGCTGCAGAAACCCAAGCGCGCACCGTAATATTCACACTGCTATCAGCTAATGCTCCAAGAGCGATGAACAATGCTGGATCTTTTTTGATACGAACATCAGCAAGCATTATTTCTTCTATTTTTGCTTTTACAACTGAATATTCCGTTCCGTAAGCAACAGAGAATGTCCAATCTACACGACGATCTGGTTGTGTGCTATAATTTGTCAATGTTCCCGAAGAAATTGCAGAGTTCGGAACAAAAATAGTTTTGTTGTCTACAGTAGTAAGAACAGTTTGAAAAATCTTAATTTCTTTAACAGATCCTTGGATTCCTCCAAATTCAACATAATCTCCAACTCGATATGGTTTGAAAATCAACACCATAAGTCCACCGGCAAAATTTTGCAAATTTCCACTCAATGCCATACCAACAGCAACACCGGCAGAAGCAAGAAGAGCAGCAAACGAAGTTGTTTCAATTCCAAGAGCAGAAATAACTGCGATAATCAATAAGATTTTTAATGCAACATCAACAAGACTTGTCACAAAAGAACTAACTGCAGGATCAATATTTTTCTTTTTATTCAACGCTTTTTTTATCATTTTGTTGGCAAATTTAATAATGTAAATCCCAACAAAATAAATAACAAATGCAGTCAACAAACTTTTACCAAATGACAACCCATAACCAAGCAATTGGTCAATAATGATATTCAGTTTTTCCATAGAAATAATAAAAAATAGTTAGTAAATTTCAAAAAACTTTTTTAACAACACTCCATTGCCAAAAAACGGAGCAAAGATAATGATTTTTAAGGTTTCTTAAAAACTTTTTCTTACTTTTGTAGCGTTGGATTTTAGAATAAGGAAATATAAACATTTTTCATATATAAATAAAAAAATAAGACCTCATGAAAAAAATCAGTTACACTCTTGGGCTCAACATTGCACACAATCTTAAAAGTGCAAAAATCAACGAAATAGATGTTGATTCTTTCAGCAAAGCTATCGCAGATAAACTTCTTGAAAAAGAACAGGAAATTACAGATCAAGAAGCACAACAAATATTAAACGATTTTTTCACAAAAAAAGAACAAGAAGCAAACAAAGCTGTCATTGCTGAAGGAGCGGAATTCCTTGCAAAAAAAGAGCAAGAA
>JAGCLW010000001.1 GCA_017646805.1 Paludibacteraceae bacterium
ACATACAAGCCATTCCTGCCACTGGCGTGAATGAAGCCACAGTAGAAAACACAGTAGAAAAGAGCGAGGTGAAGAAAATCATTGACCGCAACGGAATAATCTATATCGAGAAAGACGGCACAAGATATTTCCTAAACGGAGTCAAAGTGGAATAAACACACATGATGTTTTAAATAAAAAGAATCCTGCTCAAAAACGAGCAGGATTTTTTTTTAAGTCTTAATCTGCCACCTTCAATACCGCTGCATAAATCAATAAAAGTTGCCATGTTTTATTATTTGTTTTGTGTCAATGAGATTTTTTTTTGATTGATCGAATAATAAAAAATAGAAAATTTCTACCTTTGTCAAAAGTATAATTCAAAAATATTTATTGCTATGACTTATTTATTGATTCTTTTGGCTGTATCGCTCGCTGTGTCGGCGGTTGGTTGGATTTATTTTATTTATTTTTTTAGCATTGGTTATGGATTTTCAATTGCGGCGTTGGCTATAGCCACGGCTATCATTTTTAGTGAAGTTCTTACGTTGCCAATGGTTATTCTTTGCGGTGTTTTGTTGTTTTATGGAGTGCGATTGGCGATGTATCTTTTTATTCGCGAAAGAAAGTCGGAGAGTTACAAAAAGATTTTGTATCAACCGGAAAATACGACAAAAAAACCGGTTTTTGTTATGTTTATGATTTGGATTTCGTGTGCATTGCTTTATGTAGGACAAATTAGTCCGGTGTCGTTTTATCTTTACAATGCAGAAATGGGAGAGGGCGTCAGCGAATTGTGGGCATGGATTGGTGTGATAGTGACGACTTTGGGCGTTGCGATGGAAACGATAGCCGACGCACAAAAAAATGCGGCAAAAAAGAAAAATGCACAACGTTTTGTGGATCGAGGATTGTATAAAATTGTTCGTTGTCCAAATTATTTTGGCGAAATATTGATGTGGACAGGCTGTTTTCTTGTTTGCTTTGGAGCAAGTTGTTCGATTTGGCAATGGATAATAGCTTCGATTGGTTATATCGGAATTGTTTATGTCATGTTTAGCGGAGCGAGAAGACTTGAGATGCGTCAAGATGAAGTGTATGGAAAAGATCCTGAATATCAAGAGTATATCAAAAAAACGCCGTTGATTATTCCTTTTGTTCCGATTTATAGTGTTGCAAAATATTCGTGGTTGAAGGCGTAGTTTTTTTACGTTGATAAAACTAATAAAAAAAGCACGACATTTTTTTTGTCGTGCTTTTTTTGTTGAAAAATAAATTTTTGCAAATTGAAGTTTTTGTCAAAAAAATTTTTTTTACTGAAAAATTCTGCTTCCGATTCTGATCAACGTTGCTCCTTCTTCAATTGCAATTTGAAAATCTTCCGACATTCCCATTGACAATTCGCAAAAAGAATGATTGTCTTTGAAAAAAGAAGATTTGACGATTTCAAATGTTTTTCTTAATTGTCGAAATTCTCGACGAATTTCTTCTTTATCATCGGTGTTTGTCGCCATGCCCATTATTCCGCAAAAATTGATGTAATCCAAATTTTTATATGCTTTGGTGGAAAAATATTGCAACAAATCTTTTTCGTCAAATCCGTATTTATTTTCTTCTTTCGCTATGTATACTTGTAGTAAAACGTTGATTTTTCGGTTTATTTTTTCGCCTTGTTTGTTGATTTCTTCAAGCAATTTGACACTATCTACGCTGTGAATCAAAGAGATGTACGGCACAATGTATTTTACTTTGTTTGTTTGCAAATGACCAATAAAATGCCATTCAATGTCTTTGGGCAAAGCCATTTGTTTGAGCCGTAATTCTTGTTCTCGGCTTTCGCCAAAAAGTCGCTGTCCGCAATCGTAAGCCGTCTTAACGTCCTCAACGGGATAGTATTTTGAGACGGCAATCAGCCGAGCATTTGTCTTTTGGAGAATTTGATTTATTGTGTCAATTTCTTGTTTGATCATTATTCTTGATTTTCTTGAGAAGTAGAAATGATGGCATGTTCGTACACGTCCATAATGGCGGTTTCGGCAATGTTGGCAATTTCGTACTCGGAATTGTTTTTGTCCATTTCTTTAATCAAAATGTCAAGTGCGTGTTTTAGCGATTGAGCTTTGATGAGTATGGCGTTTGAAGTTCGTTTTTCAACGCCTTTTTTTTCGTCAAGCGAAATGAATAAAACTTTTGATTTGAACCAACGATCAGATGAATTGTCATAATTGTTGAGTAGTTCGTTGAATCGTACTCGACGAATATTTTCAACTTCAAATATTCTATCTTGTGCAAAAGCTTTTTGTTCTAACGTGATACGAGCTTCGGCTTCAGTAAATGAAAGTGCATCAACAAGATACAGTTCTGATGTGGATTTAAAAGTTCCGTCTTGTTGTTCTTTGTCAAATTTAATTTTGCATTCGTAAAAGTTCATTTTTTGTAAATTTTAGATGTTATTGTTTTTTCCAAAATACAGGAGTGAAAATTAGTAATATTGTATATAATTCTAAACGTCCGACCAACATGATGAATGATAAAAACCATTTGCAACTATCAGGAACGAAAGCATAGGATTCTGCCGGACCGATAGAGCCTATCGAAATGCCGGTGCCACTTAGACATGCTACTATTCCGCCAACGCTTTCGACAAAGTCCATTCCTTGTGAAGCAAGAAACAGACAACCTATTGCTATGATTGCAAAATAAAGCAGAACGAACGTCATGATTCGAATAATGGTTTCGTTTTTGACTATTTCGTTGTTGTATCTGATTGGAATGACGGCATGAGGGTGAATCATGCGTTTGAATTCTTGATAGCAATATTTGAATACAATTAAGATTCGAACAATTTTGATACCGCCACTCGTACTTCCTGCACATCCTCCGCAAAACATGAGCAACAAAAGTGTTATCCAAGCAAACGGAATCCACAGCATGTAATCTGTTGTGGCATAGCCCGTTGTTGTCAAAATAGATGTAACATGAAACAAAGCGGTTCGAAATGTTTTTTCAAATTGAAGAAAGTTGTCTGTGTGTTGAATGTTGGTTAAAAGTAGGGATACAAATATAAATAACGAGGTAAAAAGTATGATGTAGAAATAATGGCGTAATTCTTCATTTTTCCATACTTTTTTTACTTTTCCGATTAGTCCAAAATAATAAAGATTGAAATTGATTCCGCCCAAAAACATGAACAATATGATTGCGTATTGTATGAATGCGTTATCCCAATGTGCAATACTTGTTTGTTTTGTGGAAAATCCTCCGGTGGCTACGGTTGAGAAGGTTTGGCAAATGCTGTCAAACCAATTCATGCCTCCTAATTTTAAGAATCCAACACAAGTCAATGTTAGAAATAGATAGATTCCAAAAAGTCGTTTGGCGGTTTCTGTTATGCGTGGGTGTAATTTTTCTTTGGTAGGACCGGGAGTTTCCGAACTGAATAATTGAACGCCGCTGAATCCGAACAAAGGCAACAGTGCCAAGGAAATGACAATGATTCCTAAACCGCCAATCCATTGAGTTAAACTTCGCCAATAGAGCATGGATTTGGGAAGTGATTCAATGTCGGTAAGAATACTTGCTCCCGTGGTTGTAAATCCGGACATGGTTTCAAAAAAAGCGTTTGTAAACGAACCAATTGTTCCGCTATGAAAAAATGGAATTGTGCCAATGATTGAAAATGCAAACCATACGCTTGTTACGATAACGGATCCTTCTCGTTTTGAAATGTTGGGTAGTGCATTTTTTCCGATAAAAAACATCGTTGTCCCGAGAAAAAAAGCAATGAGTATGGATAGCAGAAAACTATTTCCGACACTTTCTTGGTAGTATTTGCATACGGCAAATGCGGATAATAAAAAAAGACTTTCTATTATCAATAATCCGCCTAAAATTTTTAATATAATCCGCCAATTGAAGTTCATTTTTATTTGCTAAAAAATGATTTTTTAGGGTGAAAAAGTTGTTCTACTGCGTGAATTGATGTTGCCAAGCAAAATACAATTACGTGATCGCCAACCTGAATTTCTGTGTTTCCGTAGCACAAATAGCCTTTTCCGTTGCGAACGTATCCTCCAAAATTGACATCGGACGGAATGTTCAAATCGCGTAGTTTTTGTTTGGTTACTTTGCTGTTTTCAACGGCTTCAAATTCAACAACTTGAGCATCGCTAAGAGGAACGCAAGTGACGTTTAAGACGCTTTTGTCCAATGTTAATTGATAAATATGACTTGCCGTAATTAGTTTTTTGTTTACGATTGTTCCGATGTCTAAATTTAAAGCCAAAGGAATATAGTCGTTGTTTTCGATTTCGGCAATGGTTTTTACGATTCCGAAACGTTTTGCGGCAAGACAAGCCAAAATGTTGGTGTCGCTACTTCCTGTGACGGCAACAAAAGCATCGGTGTTTTCAATTCCTTCTTCTTTAAGTGATTCCAAATCACGAGCGTCCATGTTGAGAATCATTACATTGTCAGGAACTAAATTTGCGATTTTTTCGGCTCTTTCGGGGTTTATTTCTATGATTTTTGCAGATACATCACGGGGTAACAATTGTGCCGTATTAATTCCTATCCGACTTCCTCCCATGATCATTACTCGTCGTATTGGTCGGTTTTCTTTTCCCAACGCAATGCGTGTGTATTCCAATTCTTCCGGAGTGGTGATGAGATACACGATGTCTCCGCTCAAGAGTTTGTCATCGCCTTTCGGAATGAACGTGTCTCCACTTCTTTTGATGGCAGTGATACGAAATTTGCCATGATCCATGAATCCTGTTTTGAACTCTTTGTTTAGAACATCGGTGTTATCTCTTAATTTTACAGCTAACAACAATAACGAATCGTTGCAAAATGACATGTTGATTCGTTGCCAATTGTTATTTAGTGATTTAACGATTTCTTGTGCGGTCAATAGTTCCGGATAAACCAAAGATTTGATTCCTAAATCATTGAAGCGTTCTTTGTTTTTGTTCAAAATATATTCTTTGCTATCTACGCGGGCAAGAGTCGTTTTTGCTCCTAAATTGTGAGCCAAAGCACAAGAAGTCAGATTGTTGCTTTCGTGACTTGTCACTGCGACAAAAAGATCTGCATTTTTTATGTTCACTTTGTTCAGATCTTCTATACTTGTAGCACTTCCATACACCGTCATCAGATCGTAATGTTCTGACAAGGCATTTAGTTTTGTTTCGTTGTCGTCAATGATAGTGAGATTGTGATTTTCTACGCTAAACATTTTAGCCAAATATCTGACAACTTCTCCGACACCTGCAATGACTATGTTCATGAGTATTGATTTTAGGTGTTAATGATTTTGGATTATTTTTTTGAGATTGTCGTGATCCAATCCTATTTCTGCATATAATTCGTCCGGTGTGCCATGTTCGATAAAGCGATCGGGATAACCTAATCGAGTAATATCGTTTTTGTAATTTTTTTCGCTAAAATATTCTAATACAGCACTTCCCATTCCTCCATTGAGAACTCCGTCTTCAATTGTGATAATGTGTTGATAATTTTGAGCGATAGAGTCGAGCATTTCGGTATCTAATGGTTTTACGAAACGCAAATCGTAATGTCCGAATTGTTTGTTTTCTTCTTTTTGTATTTCGTCCAATATTTTTATGATGCGATTGCCGATTGGACCAAAACTAATAATGGCAGTTTCGTCTCCTTTGCGTAATTCACGACCTTTCCCGACAGGAATTTTGTTCATTGGAGTTTCCCAATCAATCAAAACGCCTTTTCCTCGAGGATAACGAATTGCCCAAGCTCCTTGACCTTCGAGTTGTGCGGTGTACATCATGTTTCTTAATTCGCTTTCGTTCAATGGTGAGCAAATGGTGAGGTTTGGTATTGGACGAAGATATGCAATGTCAAACGCTCCGTGATGTGTTGCTCCGTCTGCTCCAACGATTCCGGCACGATCAAGACAAAGAATGACGGGCAGATTGAGAATTGCTACGTCATGAATAATATTGTCGTAAGCTCGTTGCATAAAAGAAGAGTAGATGTTGCAAAATGCAATTTTCCCTTCTTTTGCCATTCCTGCCGAAAAAGTCACGGCATGACCTTCTGCAATTCCTACATCAAAACATCGTTGAGGCATTGCTTTCATCATGATGGATAGAGAACAACCGCTTGGCATTGCCGGTGTTACACCTACAATTTTATCATTTTTTTCTGCTAATTCAAGAATAGTATGTCCGAATACATCTTGAAATAGTGGGGGAGTATTGTCTTTTTTCAAAATAATTCGTTCGCCGGTTTCTGCGTCAAATAATCCGGGAGCATGCCATTCTGTTGCAAATTCTTCTGCCGGTTTGTAGCCTTTCCCTTTTTTTGTGATAAGATGAATTACTTTTGGTCCGCGAAAATCTTTGACATCTTTCAACAATCGAACTAATGCCGTCACGTTGTGTCCATCGACGGGTCCGAAATAGCGAATGTTCATTCCTTCAAAAATGTTTCGTTGTCCGCTCAAAAATGCTTTGATTTTGTTTGTAAAACGATACCAACGTCCTCTGCTATTTTCGTTCAAAAATCCGATTCTTCTAAAAAATCGGTACATTTCATAACGAATTTTGTTGTAGGTTTGAGAAGTGGTGATACTCATCAAATATTGGCTCATTCCTCCATGAATCGGATCAATGGCCATGTGATTGTCGTTTAAGATGATGAGTAAATTGTTTTTTACTTCACTTGCATTGTTTAATCCTTCAAAAGCTAATCCTCCGCTGAGAGCTCCATCGCCAATAACGGCAACGACTTGTCGTTTTCGTTCTTCTTTGTTGCTACTCGAAAGCGAAGCAACGCTCATTCCTAAAGCCGCAGAAATACTATTTGAAGCATGACCGGCAACGAAAGCATCGTACGGACTTTCCAACGGAGTAGGGAATCCGCATAGCCCGTTGTGTTTGCGATTGGTATAGAAACGGTCTTTTCTTCCCGTGAGAATTTTGTGCCCATAAGCCTGATGTCCAACGTCCCAAACGATACGATCTTCCGGCGTGTTGAAAACATAATGTAAGGCGACCGTCATTTCTACAGTCCCGAGAGAAGCTCCGAGATGTCCCGGATTTTTAGACAATTCGTTTACGATAAAAGTTCTTAATTCTTCACAAAGTTGAGGTAGTTTTTCTACCGGCAATTTACGAATGTCTGAAGGTATTTGTATGTTATCGAGTATATTCAATTTTGTTAAATTTTCTTTCCTAAACTGCAAAGATAATAAATATATTTTTGGGTGAGCAAAGGGTTTTGGCTATTTTGAGATTTTTTGCTTTTCTTTTCTGTATATTTGCAAAAGAAAAAAATGTTGGTAAAAAAGAAAAAATAATTGATTATGAAAAAGATAGTTTTTTTGACAGGAGCAGGAGTTTCTGCAGAAAGTGGAATCAAAACTTTTCGTTCAGATGACGGGTTGTGGGAAAATCATCCGGTTGAAAAAGTGGCTGATATTTGTGGTTGGTACGAAAATCCATTGTATGTCAATCAATTTTATAATATGCTTCGGTCGCAATTGCAAACGAAACAGCCGAATTTGGCACATCGATTAATCGCCCAATTGGAGGAGAAATTCGATGTTGTTGTGGTTACGCAAAATGTAGATAATTTGCATGAAAGAGCCGGTTCTTCTTCGGTTATTCATTTGCATGGAGAATTGATGAAAGTGTGTTCGTCAAAGGATAAGGAAGATGTTTTGCAACATCGTGAGTTGACCGAAAATGATTTGATTGTGAAAGATGGAGAATTGAGTGCAGACGGAAGTCTTCTTCGTCCTTATATTGTTTGGTTTGGCGAACCAGTTCCGATGTTGGATAAAGCAATAGAAGAGGTGTCATCTGCAGATGTTGTTGTGGTTGTAGGAACTTCGTTCAAGGTTTATCCGGCGGCAGGGTTGATTCATTATGCACGAAAAGATGCACAACTTTTTTGTATTGATCCGAATCAAACTTCGGCTCCCACTTCTCTTGGTATTACGTTTATAAAAAAGAAAGCAACCGAGGGAATGCAAGAGTTGATGAAATTGATGAAATTTTAATTGGTAGGGAAGGAGAAGAGATGTTTTTTTTGAATACTTATCTGTCTTCTGTTTTTTTTCTGCTCAAAGTCGGTGGCATGGAGAATATTCCGCCAGGAAACACTCGTAAACTAATGGTTGTACACGATGGTCAATCAGGTGTTTTTATTCTAATTGTCCTGTTGTAGAAAAATGTGATTTCAAAATTTTAGCCATTTCGGTCGCAAAACATTTATATAAGAACTTTTGAAGTTCTTTATCAAGATCAAATAATTGCTGCTTATCGATCTCGGAATGTCTCAATGATATAATACCCTCAATAGCCTTATCTATTTGCTCTTGCCTAATAGTTGATTTTTGTCCTAATGCATTTACGATGCTTATATTGAGTAATTTAGATATATCTCTATTTTTAATGGCTGCCTTCATTCTATTAGCCATTATTTTAGTCTCTTCATCTTGAAATTGCGATAATATTTCAAGAAAAATATCTGCTAAATTTTTCATGTTTGTTATTTTTAGTCAATTCTTCAATTATTAATGTTCGATTCTTTGCTTTTCGCCTTGTACCTCTATTTTGGAATGGCAAATTTAGTGCAAACCGAGTGAAATACCAAACTTGTTTGAGTATTTCCGAGGTGCCGCCTAAATTGCGCCGCAGGCGAAAAGTAAGTGTGTTTTCTTGAATATCGAAGCCGAGGTACAAAAAAACTTACAAAAATAATCGTGTTTTTTACTCCGAAAAGGTACAAAAATAGCTCTGAAACCGCAGTTGGTGTCAGAGCCATAATTTTTGCAGATTTTAGAATATTGTTCCCCGATGACATTCGTTACATATCGGTCATCGACAATCCTTTTTGAGATGTAGCCACAATATCAATCGCAGTTTTCCACGCCTCGGCTCTCTCTTTACCACCAGGCTCACCCATTTTTATGTATGTATCAAAGTCAATCATATTGCAATGTTAATTATATTAATCCGCTTTATTCCCAAAAAGCTCGCACTTCGCGGGCATTGTTGTATAATCGAATGGATATTTTGACATACCTATTTGAATGCTTTGTTTATCTTTTTAGTTAATTCGTAGAACAACTGATGAGTGTCGTCTTGAATAGGCATCTGTTTGAAAACTTCAATAAGTTTCTTTTTAATCTCATTTTTAGCTGATTTTTGAGCTTCTCCTGTTGCCATTATAGCTTTTTGTGCTAAATCTGGGTTATCTGCATAAACTTTTCTATTAACTTCTGTTGGGATAAGTCCTTCCATACATTGTTTGCCTGATTCATTTATGCCAATAGGAATAAAGTCAACATTTTCTTTGAACCCGATGGATGTGACAGCTTTTTTAACACTGTTAAAACGATCAAGGTCAACAGTAACAACAACTTTTTTAAATTTCTTCTTTATAAAATTCATTAAGATATTGTTTTTGATGTTGTCTGCTCCATCATATGGGAATATTTCAATATCAGAGGATAGTGCATTATCTCCATGAAGAGAATTTTGTAAGAATGTCATATACTCTTTATCAATTATCCCTTCAACTAAAAGGATCTTAGAATTCTCGCTAAATATAACATCTTTCATTGGCCCGAAATCTGCCTGATTTACACCAAGTGCAACAGCAAATGGTTCATACCATTTATCAGTACGAGTATCAATGATATGCGAACTACCATCTTTACATTTAGGTCTTGTGTCTCGATCTATTAAAATATTTGATTCTGGAGTTTTGAAACTAAGTAAATATGGACTATGTGTAGTGGTAATAATTTGAATCTGCAATTCTGAGGCAAGATCTTGTAATGTTCTCCCAAATTCGGCTTGCGCTTGTGGATGTAAAAAACACTCAGGCTCCTCAATCAAAATAATGGGAGTTATTCTGTCAGACTCATTGGAGGTTTGTTGAGCTCTTTTAGCATTAAGTAAATTTAAAAATATCAATGTCCTATTTTTCGTTCCGCTTCCCCAATCATCTAAAGAAACATCTGCACCTCGTTCTTTTAAAGATATGTTAATAGTTTCTCGCTCAAAATTTAATCCTTGTGTTGATAAACTAACTTCGTACTTGTCTTCCAAATTACCAAGCAATTCAGTTAATTCGTCTTGATGATTCTTTAGTGATTTTTGTATTATTTTTACCAAATCTTCTTTTTTCTTATTAAGAGTACATAAATCTGTAGGACTGATGAAATTAGTAACTTTATCCATATTATTATCAAATGGATTAAAGTCTGTAGTCGTTGAATTATGAAATATAAGACAATCTGTACTCCTTAAACGTTTAAGTACTTCTTGTTTTTGATAATCATCTTTTACTTCATTGTCACCCCAAAATATGCAATATTTCGATGTATTATTATAACTCTTTGTATAATTTATCTGCAAAAGCTCTGTTTCTGATTCTGACGCTTTTGTTTCAACATCTTTAAAAATGAGATTGGTCAAAAATTTATATATGGCGGCATCTGCATTCTTATTAATCTCTAATGTAATATTAATCGAAATATCAGCTTTAGTCTCTTTCTTCCAACTAGTTACTTCATCGTTCCACTCGAAAGCATCTATACTGAATATTGAGCCACCTCGAATTCTAAATCGTACTCCTTGGTTTAGAATTCCTCGAACTGCTCTAATTATATTTGACTTTCCCGCATTATTTTTGCCACTAATAGCAGTATAATAACCATTGAAGATTAGTTCTACATTTTCAAGGGTTCTGTAATTTTGCGCAAAAAATTTTCTAATAATCATATATGTCTTTTTTTATGTTTTTCTAAGATTGTTCATTATACTTCATGTATATGTATATCAGCTGTTTGTACATAAGTACGGCCTGATTTATAAAACAGTTTTAAGTTCTTTTCCTGCAAAAGTTCCATCAAGATTTTGTTTGATTAAGCGCAAAAAAAGCATCAAAATCTAAATATAAACCAGCCTGTTCTGTTATTGTCATATCAAATAATATTCAATTTTATTATACATCATCTTTGCATATGCTACCATATGTATTGGAGTTCATTCAGATTCTATATTTGAGTTCTGTGCAAATACATTCATAGTATCATTTATTATAATATCGCGTAAGACTAATCTAACCGCATTTAATATTTTTGTTTATTCGGTATTACCCCACGCACACCGCCCTTAGGATTCTCTACGTCACCTTTATAGCGTGGTATTAAATGCATGTGAACATGAAAAACTGATTGTCCAGCAGCTTCATTCACATTAATGCCAACATTATAACCATCAGGGTTGAAACGCTCATCTATCTTTCGTTTAACATATTGAAGCATTACATTCATTGCCTCACGTTCATGATTGGTCAGGTCGAAATAATTAGCCACATGACGTTTAGGAATAATCAGCGCATGACCAGGCGAAACGGGATATCCATCATAGAATGCAACGCAGGTAGCAGTTTCGCAAATAATCTCAACTCGTCGAGACAACTTACAGAAAGGACACTTCTCACCTTCCACGCGAGGCAGTTTGTTGAAATGGTTGTATTGATACAGTTCGTAACTACTATTATGGACAAGGCTTTGGAATGGAAGTTTGACATTACATTGATAAGTATATTGCTTATGTATCGCGTGGAGTCGGAATCCTTCTTCTGTTAAGTCACGACGAACAGCAAAATAGGCAGTTCCTTTAGGTGAAAGCAAGTTGGTGACATTCATCAATACCTCTGCTTGTGCGTATGGTTCTAACACATTTAATACATAATTACAGATAATCGTATCAAACTTTCCCTCTGGATAATCTGATCGATAATAATAATCATACCCTATAATGTCAAATCCTCTATTCCTTAATTCATCAGTATCGTAACCAAATCCACAACCGAAATCAAGGATGCGTCCCTTTAACAAGTTATGTTGTAAAAGGTAACGAGTAGGAACGGATAAGTCTGTACGTCTTATAGCCGTTAGGTATGGATGATTGATTTTTTCTGATACCATAGGCTATTAGTATTTCCATGATTCAAATCCCATATTTAGCGCAATCTGGTTCATGGGAGTAAATGTTTGAGAGAAACAATCCAATAGGTGTTCTCTATCCATCTGTGCTATTTCTTGTGGTGTATTACCTAGAGATAGATAATCTTCTAATAATTTATCTTGTTCCCCTTTTTCAAGATTGATTCGTAATGCAGCTTGATGAGCTTCTGCTAATTTGTGAAGGTAAAGATTCAAATCTGGCAACTTATTACTTTTCGAGCTGTTGATACTCGAATCAACTGGCATAAGATTCCAAAGCAAATCATGTGAAACAAAACTCCAAGGAATAAAATGGTCAAGGTCGTATTCACGTTCTATCAAGAGCTTGTTAGTATAAAGACATCTTACCTTGAATCCTCCTCTTATTGCCGTATCCCAAAACTTCCGTTGAGCAGACAAAGAACTTCTTTCCTCTTTCTTTATTAGTTTGTTGGGAATATTTGGAACGTTCGGGTTGCGAACTTGTAAGAAGTTTGTCAACCCCCAATAAGCAAATGAACTAAGTATGTCGTAATTTTCTTGCAAATAGGTTTGCCATACAGGGTTTATTTCGACCCACAATACTCCATTGTCCTTTTCGAGTTTATACAAACATCCATTCTCGAATGTTTGTGAACGTTTCACCATTTCACGGTCATCCGAAGTGTCTATCCATGGACGAAGAAAACGGAAAGGCACATTCATTTGAAGAAAATTCAGTTGCTTTCGTATATCTGATCGTTGAGTTAGTGTTTGAAGCAATATTGTTAAATCTTTCATTCCAATATTGATTGGAATATTATTCTCACGTTGCAAAGCTAAGATAGCTTCATAAAGTGACTCGGACTTTCCAAATGAAAGGCGGAAATAATTGACTGGGTACCATGCATTAGCAACCATCGAAATCATAATCTCCCATACATTCATTCTAGTCTTTCCTTGTTTCACATACAAGTCTAAAATACCGAGGAACCAATAATATTTATAGGTAGCCACTGTCTTGTCAAACACCCGATTGAGGTGCCGTGTTGTTAATATGTGTGATTGAGGGATTTGCATTGGGTAAGATTAGAATATAGGTTTTGCTATATTATTGCCATATATTTCGTTTATACTTTTTTCGTTTATCAAATCTTTAATATCAACCTTTAATAAGTTTGCAATATTTACAAGCATATCAAGTGGTGGTTGGGTGGTATTTGAGCACCATTTAGAAACAGTTGAAGGGTCTTTCCCTAACTGCTCTGCAAG
>JAGCLW010000011.1 GCA_017646805.1 Paludibacteraceae bacterium
AAGAAACACTACTCAAAACCACCTCTATATCAACATTTGAAAAAATTGCTTGCCAAAAAGGGAAATATTAAAAAATAGAAAGTGCCCTAGGAATTCCAAATCTCATACGAGGACGAATCTGTTTTACATTAGATGATGCAAACAAGCGTTCTCGTTTGTAATCAAAAATATTATCCCCTCGTCGTTGTGTTTCCGGATTATTAGAAAATACTTTTTCACATTTGTTTCCCGAAAAACATCGTTTCCCGTTAGGAAATTTAAACACTGTAATCGAACAATTATTCGTACAGCCTTTACAAGTCGAAAAACGAGTTTCATGATTGGCGGCAGATTCCAACGCAGAAAATCCAATAAAAGAAGATTTTCCAATAATTTTTGCTTTACTTCGTGCATAAAGAGCCGCTCCATAAGCTCCCATCAATTCCGGATGAGAAGAACAACTAACTTTTTTTCCTGATAATAATTCTAACGCACGAAAAACCGCTTTATTTTTAAACGTTCCTCCTTGTACGACAATGTTGTCACCAATTGATTTCAAATGTTGAAGATTCAACACTTTATACAAACAATTTTTCACAACCGAATATGCCAATCCTGCCGATAAATCTTCAATTGTTGCTCCTTCTTTGACTGCTTGTCGGACTTTTGAATTCATAAAAACCGTACAGCGAGACCCTAAATCACAAGGCGACTGAGATTTACATGCCAATTTAGAAAATTTTTCTGCTGAAAAACCAAGACTTTTTGCAAAACCTTCTATAAACGAACCGCAGCCAGACGAACAAGCTTCATTGATTTCAATATTAGTAATCGTTCCATTATCTGCAAAAATTGCTTTAATATCTTGTCCGCCAATATCCAAAATAAACGAAACATTTTCATCAATTTGACGTGCAGCCATATAATGAGCAATTGTTTCTACAATACCATAATCCATCGATAATGCAGAATGCAACAAATCTTCTCCATAACCCGTAACCGCCGAACCTATTACATTGATTTTACAATTTTTGTCTTCTACTTCATCATAAAATTTTTGTAATCCACGAATTGCCGTAACCAATGGATTGCCTTGATTATGTTCATAAAACGAATACAACAAATTCATTTCATCATCAATAATCACCACTTTCGTCGTAGTAGAACCGGAATCTATTCCTATACAAACAGAAATTTCTTTTCCTGCGACAAGAGATGCTTCCGGAAGAGAAACAATATTTCGCTCTTCTTCCCATTTTGCCAACGAATATTCTTCAGAAAACAATGCAGGCAAATGCTTATTCTCCAAAACCAAAGAACCCAAATATTGATTAAGTTGCGACACCAAATCATCGATAGACAAAACCACGTTATCTTCTTTAACCAATAATGCCGCACCCAATGCTGTAAACAATTGTGCATCTTCCGGCAACGCATAATCTCCTTCTTGCAATTTCAACAACCGAACAAATGCGTCACGAAGCGACTTAATATAAGTCAGCGGACCACCACAAAAAATGACTTTTTTACGAATCTCGCAACCACGAGCCAAAGCATTTATAGTTTGCAATGCTACCGCATGAAAAATCGAAGCTGCAATATCCGCAGTTGCGATTTTTCTTGCTATCAAATTTTGAATATCTGTTTTAGCAAACACTCCACAACGACTCGCAATCGGATAAATCGTGGTATATTTCTCAGCCAAATCATTCATTTGTGCAATATCAAGATTGAGCAATCCAGCCATTTGATCAATAAACGCCCCGGTTCCTCCTGCACAATTGCCATTCATGCGAATATCAGGATTTTTCCCTTTTTCCAACAAAACCAACTTCGTATCTTCTCCACCAAGATCAATAAGCGTATGCGCATCAGAATAATATGTTTGCAACGAACGACTCACCGCAACAACTTCTTGCACAAACTGCAACGACAATGCTTCTGCCATTCCCATCGCCCCAGATCCGGTAAAACATAATTGAAACGAAAAACTTCCAATTTGTTGTTTTAAATCTTGTAAAATTTCAACTATCGTAGGTATCAAACGCGTAAAATGCCGACGATAAGATTTGTAAAGTATCTCATTTTTCTCATCAACAACAACAACTTTAATCGTTGTCGAACCAACATCAATTCCTAAACGTACCATATTAATATTCTAATGTATAAAAATTCATCATCAATTACTCAATATTTTTCTAATCATTGTCGCCAAAAACTCTTTTCGCTCTTCTAAAAATTCATCAAAAGTTTGTCCTTCTTGAACAATTGGCAAGACTTCGTCTAACAACGGTTTTGTCAAAAAAGGGAAAACGCAAAGATTCGGAATCGTAAAAACCAACTGAGAAACAGAAAAATGACAAAGCGATCCTTCTGCTATTTCTTTTTCCATTTGTCTGTGTATTGCCGAAAAATCAATTTCATTCCTCTGAGACATAAAAAAATCTATAAAAAATTGCGGAGAACGATTTATTTCCAAAAATACAAATCGAGGCAAAAATTCATTTTCTTTCAACAAATCTATATAATTATGTACTAAAAGAATAACTTTATCCACAAACTTCAAATCCATCGCAATGACCTCATTTACTTTCGGAATTATCTTTCCCGCTACATTATTCACAGACAAATTAAACAACTGCTCTTTCGTCCGAAAATAATAATTAAGAGATGTTCTACTAATTCCTACCTCTTGAGCAATATCAGACATTGATGTATTTTCCCAACCTTTTTGCAAAAATAATTTTTGAGCCGCTAAAAATATTTTTTGCTGTATTTCACTATTTTTATCCATCTTTTGACAACCATGTTTGACATATCTGTCAAATATACGCATATTTATAATAAAAAAGAAACTTCACGCAAAAAAAAGCCAAAAAAAATTTTTTTGAGCAAAAAAAAGACGTCACTAAAATGTAACGTCTTTTTTTCTACTTATTATCTCTCTATTTCAAACCTTCCGAACCACCGACAATATCAATAATTTCGCTGGTAATCGCCGCTTGACGAGCTTTGTTGTACATGAGAGTAAGTTCTTGAATAAGTTCTCCTGCATTATCTGTTGCCACCTGCATTGCTGTCGTTCGTGCACCATGCTCTGCAGCCAAAGAATCAAGAATTGCACTATACAAACGTAAACGAACCACTTTTGGCAAAAGTTTGGCAACAACTTCATCTTTTGAAGGTTCAAGAATATAATCAAGACTTTTTCGTTTTCCTTCAACAACAGGAGCAATCGGTAAAAAAACTTCCGAACGAACTTCTTGCGAAGCCGCATTCTTAAAATGATTATATACTAATTCAATACGATCAATTCTCTTAGAAAGAAATAAATCAACCAATTCATCTACCAAATCCACTACTTGAGAATAATTTACTTTATCCAAAAGAAAATCATACGAACCTGCAATCGAAAAATCTTTTTTACGCATTGCCGTAACCATTCGTTTTCCAATCGGATAAAGAATTATATTTTCTTTTCCAAGATCTTCATACTCTGCAAGAAGTTGATTCGTTCGTTTAATGACATTACTATTAAACGCACCACATAGCCCACTATTAGAAGAGATACAAACGATGGCAACTCTTTTCACTTCTCGTTTTTGCGTCAACGGAAGCGATAACTCCTCTGTTGAAGATGCAACAAAATTCTCCAACATTGAAGTGAGTTGTTGTTGATAAGGTAAATAACTCGTAATAGCATCTTGTGCTCTGCGCAATTTTGAGGCAGACACCAACTTCATCGCACTCGTAATCTTACGAGTAGATGAAACTGAGGAGATCCGAGCTCTTACTTCTTTTAATGATGCCATAAAATAAAATAATAAAAAGCAGAAAATAAATAATTACATAGAATATTCATTTTCTATCAATTACTAAAATCAATTACCATACTCTACTTGAACGAGAGCAATAGCTTCTTGTTCAAGAATTTGCATGATTTCGTCCGTAATCTTTCCTGATTTTAATACATCAAGAACATCTGCTTGATGTTTCATTTCAAGAACCTCAAGATAACGTTTTTCGAAAGCTACAATTTGATCCATTGGAACTCCAGCCAAAAGACCATGTGTACCAAGATAGATCATTGCAATTTGTTTTTCTACCGGCATCGGAGAATATTGTCCTTGTTTAAGCAATTCAACATTCTTCGCTCCTTTATCCAAAATTGCTTTTGTAACAGCATCCAAATCTGAACCAAATTTAGAGAACGATTCCAACTCACGATATTGAGCTTGATCAAGTTTCAATGTTCCCGAAACTTTCTTCATTGCCTTACTTTGTGCATTTCCTCCAACACGAGACACCGAAACTCCGACATTGATTGCCGGACGAATACCTGCATTAAAGAGATCTGTCTCAAGGAAAATCTGTCCATCTGTAATGGAAATCACATTTGTTGGAATATATGCAGAAACGTCTCCTGCTTGCGTTTCAATAATAGGAAGAGCTGTCAATGAACCACCTCCTTTAACCATATCTTTAATAGAATCAGGAAGATCATTCATAGTTTTTGCAACTTCATCTGATTTTACAATTTTAGCCGCACGTTCCAACAAACGAGAATGCAAATAGAAGATATCTCCCGGATATGCTTCACGTCCTGGTGGACGACGAAGAATCAAAGAAACTTCACGATAAGCAACGGCTTGTTTTGACAAATCATCATAAATAATCAATGCATGACGACCCGTATCTCGAAAATACTCTCCAATAGCCGCACCTGCATAAGGTGCATAGAATTGCATTGCCGCAGGATCTGATGCTGTTGCCGAAACAACAGTTGTATATGCCATTGCGCCGTATTTCTCAAGGGTATTAACCAATTGTGCAATAGTAGAACCTTTTTGTCCTACTCCAACATAAATACAATAAACCGGTTCTCCTTTATCAAAGGCTTCTTTTTGATTGATGATTGTATCTATTGCAATAGCAGTTTTACCTGTTTGTCTATCTCCAATAATCAACTCACGTTGTCCTCGTCCGATAGGAATTTGAGAGTCAATCGCTTTAATTCCGGTTTGCAATGGTTCTGTTACTGGCTGACGATAAATCACACCTGGAGCCTTTCGTTCAAGAGGCATTTCGTATAATTTTCCTTCAATTGGACCCTTTCCATCAACAGGATTTCCAAGTGTATCAACCACACGACCGAGAAGTCCCTCTCCAGCCATAATCGAAGCGATACGTCCAGTACGTTTTACCGAAAAACCTTCTTTGATTTCATCTGTTGGACCAAACAAAACGGCTCCAACATTATCTTCTTCCAAGTTAAGCACAACTCCCATCATTCCTGTTTCAAATTCAATCAACTCATTTGATTGAACATTATCAAGACCATAGATACGAGCCACACCATCGCTGACTTGAAGAACTGTTCCGACTTCTTCCAACTTCAAAGAATCTTCCATCCCTGAAAGTTGTTTTTTTAGAATATCGAATACTTCGCTTGGTTTAATATCTGACATAAATAAATAATTTTAATAGTAAATCAACAATAGTAGATAATTTCTACTTTGTAAGTGCATTACGAATCTCATTCAACTGTGTCTTAACACTCGCATC
>JAGCLW010000012.1 GCA_017646805.1 Paludibacteraceae bacterium
ACATCTTTATTTTTACTATGAAAAAATTTCTAATTGTAAATGTTTTTTGCCTATTGGGAAATATGGCAATATTAGGTTCTGGAATAGAATATAATGGAACAAAACTTTCTCTTAACACTGAATTTTCTCGATCTGAAATAGGGGAAACAAACAAAAATGACATAACTGAAGTTTCCGGAATGGCATGCTCTCGCGTAACTCCGGGTTATTTTTGGGTACAAAATGACGAAGGTGTTGAAAATATTCTTGCTTTAAATCAAAATGGAAATAAAGCAATGACATTGACCTTGAACGGAACAACAAATCGAGATGACTGGGAAGACCTTTGTGTTGGAGAATACAACGGTAAGCAATACCTTTTTTTAGGTGCTTTTGGTGATAATGATTTGGTATTCAATGATAATTATATTATTTACTATTTTTTAGAACCTGAAATCAAAGGGTCTTCTGCAAGTGTAAATGTAGAAAAAATTACATTTGGATTTCCTGACAATAAAGCTCACAACATAGAAACGCTCATGTATGATCCAATAGAAGAAATGTTCTATATTGTAGACAAAGTAAAAAAAGGTAAAGGTGTTTGTACGGCATATTCACTAAAATTTAAGACCGATTACGTTGGCACTCAAAAACTTACAGAAATTTGCACAATGGGACAAGAAGGAGAAGACTTTGATTTTATCACGGCAGGAGACATTTCTCAAGATGGACATTGGATAATTGTAAAAAATAAAAAGTATGCTTTGTTGTGGGAACGACAAGGAAATGAAAGCATTTCTGAAACATTGAAACGACAACCAATGCAAATAGATGCATACGAAGAAGAAGAACAAGGAGAAGCTGTTGCTTGGTTAGATAATACGACATTTTTTACAACGAGCGATAGCAAAAGCAACACTCCTATTTTCAAATATGTGAGAAAATTATCGTCTATAGAAATGGCAGAAAATACGAATGAATTGGTTTTAACAGCAGATTGCTTGGTATTTGATCTTTCTGGACAATACATTTGTAACGCAAATGAATTACAATCAAAACATGGCGTTTTCATCGTTTGTTCAAAAGACCTTAAACAAAAATCTAAAATTTTTCTACCATAATTTATTTTAAATTCTTAAACAATTAAACCCCATAAAAAGGAAATAAAAAAATAGGAAGAATAAAAATTCTTCCTATTTTTCTTTTTTCATTGGTATCAATTTTCGATTTAAATCCAAAGCTCGCGACATGTAATATTCTGCTTTTTCAACATCTTGAGAACATCCAATTCCTTGCAAATAACAAATTCCTAATTGCATTGTGGCTAAAGCATGATCTTGCCGTTGTGCTTTTTTATACCATTTTACGGCTTCATACGAATCCATCGATGTTCCGATAGCGTTTAAATAGCAATTTCCAACAAGAAATTGGGCTTCTGCATTATTTTGTTTTGCCGCTTTAATCAACCAAAACAAACCCAACTCTTCGTCTTTCTCGCAATCATTCCCATTCAAATATTTCATTCCTATTTTCAGTTGAGAAAGTGCATCTCCTCCAATAGCATTAAGTGCCAAATCGGCAAATTGCTGCTGAGCAAAAAACAATTGTGTAACAAAAGAAAAAATAATGACAAAAAATAATTTTTTCATGATAAAACTTTAAACGTATATCCTTTGTTAATCCAAAATTCTATTGCCCAAGGCAAAACTGCCAACATATTTTTGGAAGCTTTCATTGAATCGTGAAAAACGACAATAGATCCTCTTCTCGAAAGCCAATGAATATGTTTTTTTATAGATTCGGGAGAACGATTTCGATCATAATCGCAAGTAATCAAATCCCACAAAATGACTTTATAACCCAACTTTTTCACCGCTCTCAATTGTGATGGCCAAATCCTTCCATACGGTGGTCTAAAAAGTTTTGAATCAATCACTTGTGCCGCTTTCTGAATATTGTCTAAATAATCTTTTGTCGGCGTAACAAATCCTTTCAAATGATTGTGTGTGTGATTTCCCACAGCATGACCGCCATCAAGTATTTTTTTGTATAACTCCGGATACTTTACAACATTATCTCCAAGACAAAAAAACGTCGCTTTCACATTGTATTTATCCAGAATTTCAAGAATTTTCAATGTAGTATCTTTCGATGGACCATCGTCAAAAGTAAGATAGATTGTTTTTTCTTTCATACTTTTGATACGCCAAATTCCGCCTTTGTAAAATACTTGAAGAAAAAATAAAGGTCGTTCTAATAACATTTTATTTTAAAAGATATTGAAAATAATGTTTATTGTCCGAAAGTAGTTGCTCACGATCGTTTTCATATGCTACTTGAAGCAAATGTTGCATATAATACGCATTCTCTTGATAATTGGTTCGCATATTATATCTTCCTAATTTTTTGCTCCAAATCAAACTTTCGCCATAATCTTTAATCAATGTATTGAGAACCAAATCTCCATTTTTCTCATCATTACATTTATAAAAATTATCTGCAACATATAACATAATTATCTCATAAGGAGCGACCGAATACGGAATTACTTCTATACATTTTTGCAACACTTTTTGTGCTTTTTCGGTTTTTCCTTCGGCAATAAGTTCTGATGCTAATTGATTGAACGTACTACGCAAAGTGCTACACATTCTACGACATGTCTCATCAAGATACATGTCCGGATTTTTATCCATTCCGCCCCAACGAAAATCATTCATTATTTTGTCGTACATAATATCTGTATTGATAAAACTTCCGTTTTTACTTCTATAAGGTACGATTCGATAAGCAAGACCTTCTAATTGGAAATTGTTTTCAAGACTCATGTAATAATCTGAACCAACTGTTGTTGAGAAATAAATAGGACGAGTCCATTCACTTCTGGCAAGCATTTCCAAAATCATTAACTCATGCTTGTAATACACTGTTTTAGAAATTGGAATACGAACTTGTGGATTTAAAATAGAATCCGGAACATTATTTTCTTTTGCATATCGTTCTACATCAAGAGGAATAAGAGCCGAATCTCCCGAGACTACTAATGTTCCGGCTCCGGATTGTTGTTTTATATTATTATCATTGAGAAGATAATCATCAATCAAATTTTTGAGTGGAGTATTCGCAATGACATCACTTATTGCCTTTGACGAATTAAAGGTTTCTATTTTTTTCACGAAAGCATAATCTCGAGTTCCTTGAACGTATTGATAACGCTTCCAATTGATTGGCAAAGAGTCGGAATCATACGCACGTCGACGCATTTGATCTATATACCAATCCGTTTGAAGATAAGAAAGATTACAAACTCTAACATCGGTACGAACGCCTTCTACTTCTTGAAGATACCACAATGGGAACGTGTCGTTGTCTCCATTTGTAAAAATAACCGCATTAGGAGCACAAGACATCAGATAATTATAACCTGTATCACGACACAAATAACGATCTGAACGATCATGATCGTCCCAGTTTTCAGCAGCCATTTGTACCGGAACAAGAAGCGAAACTATTGTTGCAATAATGGCTACTATGGTTTTATTATTTAAAACTTTACTTAAAATTTGCATTAAACCAAGCACACCAAATCCGATCCAAATTGCGTAAGCATAAAAAGAAGCCGCATAAGCATAATCTCGTTCTCTTGGTTGCAAAGGCGTTTGATTAAGATAAATTACAATTGCAATTCCGGTCATAAAGAATAACCAGAATGTAGTCCAAAACAATTGATCGCCAACCTTTTTCTTTCGACATTGATATATAATTCCTAAAATTCCCAACAAAAGAGGAAGCATGTAATAAACGTTGCGTCCTTTATTTTCTTTCATTTGCATTGGAAGATCATCGTAATCTCCTTCGATTAATTCGTCAATAAACGGAATTCCGGTAAGAAACATTCCGGCATCGCATTCTCCAAATCCTTGAATGTCATTTTGTCGTCCCGAAAAATTCCACATGAAATAACGCATATACATGTAAAGGAATTGGTAATCAACGAAAAATTTTACATTTTGAAAAAACGATGGAACGTAAGCAGTCTGTTCTCCTTCCGGCGTTTTATATGTAATTTTCTTTTCTGGCTCTCCTACCCATTGTTTGTACGAATTCACATGACTTCCGTTACCACTATACATGCGAGGGAAAATCGTACAAAATTTATCTACATAACAATATTTTACTTTTTTATCGGTAACGATATATTGGTCTGGTTCGTCCGGATGAAGTTTTTCTTTTGCATTCCAAATATCTCCTTTTTCTTCAGTCTTGTACATATAAGTTCCATTTTTTTCTTCTATGTCCATTGGAGCATTATAATATTGACCATAAAATAAAGGACGATCACCATATTGCTCACGACCTAAATAAGAAGCCAATGTAAATACATTTTCCGGAGAATTTTGATCCATCGGAGGATTCGCAATTGAACGAACAACAATGAGTGCATAAGAAGAAAAACCAATCGCAATCATTGCCATTGCCAAAGCAAAAACATGCAGAATATTGATATTGATTCGTTTAAACGCAAATAATCCCACGCCTAATACAATCGAAAGAATTATTCCAATCCAAAGATTTCCGGTGAGAGAAGTGATTCCCATTAGAAACGTTGAAAGGAGGAATGAAATATTGACTCTTGTTCGATTTGTTTGAACGTACGTTTCATAGATTGTCCAAATAAGAGAAACAGACAATAAAATTATGAAAAATATTAATCCTGAATTGAAAGAAAAACCAAGAGTATTAACAAATAATAGTTCTATTTTTTCGGCAACTGCCATAATTCCCGGAATAAATCCATACATAATGGCAACAATAAATCCAAAAGAAATTCCTAATGCGAACAACATTCCTTTCCAATCCGAATTCGTCGATTTTCGATAATAATAAACTAATACAATAGCTGGAATGGCCAACAAATTAAGCAAATGGACTCCAATGGATAATCCGCAAAGGTATGCAATCAGAAGAATCCAACGATTAGCAAATGGTTGATCGTGTTCTTCGTCCCATTTTAAAATTGCCCAAAATACGATAGCTGTAAAAAATGAAGAAGACGCATAAACTTCGGCCTCAACGGCAGAAAACCAAAATGTATCGGAAAATGTATAAACCAAAGCTCCAACCATTGACGCTCCCAAAATTGCAATTGTTTGAGCAAGAGAAAATTGGTCGTTTTCTTTTGGAAGAATCACCTTTCGTGCAAGCAAAGATATTGTCCAAAACAAAAATAAAATTGTAAATGCGGACATCAAAGCAGACAAAGTGTTGATACACATTGCGACATGTTCGACATCGGAAGCAAACAACGAAAAGAATCGTCCCATAAGCATGAAAAACGGAGCTCCGGGAGGATGTCCTACTTCTAATTTAAATGCTGTTGTGATAAATTCGGG
>JAGCLW010000013.1 GCA_017646805.1 Paludibacteraceae bacterium
CCTCTTTCACACTGAAGCGTGTATGATCTACTATCTTAGCATCATTCTCATTAAAGATAACATAACACTCTCCATCTCTGCCTCCATAATAATGAATACCAACAAAACCTGCTCTACTAAGGAACTCTGATGATGCTTTTGATGACATGTTTGCACCAAGCGGACTAGACAAATCACTATAAAATTTGCGGAATGTATATTCTTCACTCCCTTGTTCATTCTTTTCTTTTGCATAAGACAATAATCCACCAAGTCCAGCATGTTCTTTATCGTTCTGCTCTTTGAGCATAGTAATCTGCTTAGAAGTTAAAGGTTTGTCTTCTTCCAAATAGTTGCTACCCGTATTATCCGGTATCTCTACTTCATAATGGTGTGCCGAATCCTGCTCTTGTTTATACTTTATTTTTGACGGAGTTGTATATGGCAATTGCTCCAAAAATGAAATAACCTTTTCTGTAATTTTTATCTCATTCTCTAATCTCGCAATTTGTTCATCATAACGTTCAGTTATTTCTTTTACCTCTGTCGCATCCGTAGCCTTTCTCAAATGATATCCTTTAGCAATTCCTGCAAGGTTAAGTTGATGTTCATTATATTCAAGCCTTCTTTTATTATAAGCCAATGCCTTATCCGAATTTCCATAAGAATTAATCTCGCCCATTACGTGCATTGCTACATTCCCCTCACTATCTTCACTCGAAGATTGCCCAAATTCATACCACTTGCTCGTACCAAACTTAACCTTTCTTATTTGCTTTCTACGTATATCCCCATAATGTCTCAAATCATTAACACTAAAATAACTACCATATCCATGTACCTGTGCTCCCTCTCCTTTACCCATAAAGCGGTGGTCGAAACCAAGTCTCTCGCCTGTCTCAGGATCTACAAAACTTCCATCTGCTCTCTTCAACAAATACGGACTATTATGATTTACCTTTATGCTATATCTCAACACATCATCTATAGTCGTATTCTTTGGTGTTATCTCCTCTTGTTTTGATATTTCAAACATTTGTGGTATCTTTGCATCAGAAAGGATTGCACCAGAGTACGTTTCGGACGTAGGGAGTAGGGATTTCAATTCCATAACTCGCTGAGTTGCGTCCTTTTTTGTTTTGTAATAAGTCTTAGTTGTCAAATTGCCTTTTCTATCTGCATATATTTCCAACAGATTATACGACCCGTTAGAACTATCCATTAAGAAATAAAACAATTTTCGTTTGCTTTTAGGCTCTTCCCCATAAATAACCTTTGTCGGAAACGAAATAACATCTACCATTCTGCCAATATCATGTCTTGTCAGCGGCATATTATTACCCTTATCCTTTTCATTCTCTCCATAATGATTATTATAGATATGTACCAAATCCGATGGGTTCAACACAAAATCAACATCATCTTTCAATTCTATGCCTGATATGCTCTCTAAATATTCCTTACCCTCTTTCGTGAGTTTCCCAATTGATTTAGGTTTGCCCGTCATATCTCCCGATACGGCTCTATCAAACATATTCTCTATATCTCTCGACACACTGAATCGTCTCCGCTCATCTTCAATCTTATTATCCGCAAACTTATTCACCTTTTCCTTATTCACACTCTCCTCTGCCGTAACCAATGGATCTAAATTGCGTTTCATCTTCTCATAATTATGTCTTGAATTATACAGCAACTTCGCAACCGCTACTTCCGGTGCATTAAACTTAAACACCTTATCCAAAACAAAATCAACCATCTTTCGCCACACACTCTTATCCTTTCCTTCAAACGCAAACGCATTCCACAATCCCCATTCCGCCAAATGAGCCACATACTCCTCTGCCGCATCCGTCTTCACTCTATCTACATCAACCCCATGTCGCTTCAACGATTCTTCCAATCCAATTTCTCCCGCAGACATATAGATAGATGCTATCTTCTGCGGTGAAACATTTAGATTATATCGCAACGCATAATCCAAAAAATAAGACTTATCCTCAGGTCGCATCATGTCCCATATCTCTTTTATCTTCGTCTCATAGCCTTTTTCATCTCCCTTATACAACTCGCTCAATCCCTTATGCCCTACAACCTCATGCATCACCGATTCTCTCAACAATGTCGCTGTCTCTACATTAGGCATATAAACATAAACCTCTCCACTATTCACATTTATCCATGCTCTCACTCCTCCTCCTCCTTTCTCTATCGCCTCTTTCGCTCTCTTCTCCGTCTCAGGCAACTCCGACACATCTTGTATCGCATGAATCTCAACTCCCAACTCTTCCGACAATTGTGCAATCTCTTCCCTCTTCTCTTCCTCCGTCAAGCGTACAACCCAATGCTTATTGCTCAAATCTATTTCTCCCTTTTCTCCTGATTCGCTTTGTGCCACAGCCATTGCATTACTGAAAAGCACATCACTTGATACTTCTCCTCCTTCGTCCCCTGCTCCAACATTTTCAGGTGATGTGGAAGATAAAGATTGTGTTCCTTGCAATACTTCACTGCCATCATAAAATTTCTCGTTCTTACTTTGAGGTCTTTCTCGGTGCAATACTTCACTGCCATTGCCCTCACTTCTGCTTTCTCTTGTGGTGTCATAATTTTTATTATTTTGTTCTTGATAATATTCGTCTGCTAAGATACTATTATATTCTTCCTCATCAAAATTTCTATCTTTTTCAATCACATCAATCCAATATTGCTCATAATAAGCCCTCATATCATCATAACTATCAAAATGTTGTTCCCGAGCCCATTCATCCGCATAAAATTCTTCATAACCAATGTACCTTTGCAACCTTTCTTCCTTAACACGTCTTGCATACGAAAGAGGATTCCCATAACCTAAAATCTCAACAATTAAATTACGAACATCAATTTGGTCTCCTTTAAATCCATGAGCCAAAAGTTCTTGATAATAATTCTCAAAAATAAATTCACTCGCTCCCTCTATTGACATTCCTCCTTTATCTTTCCCGGCAAGAATCCCAAATAACTTTCTTTTCTCTGCTAATCCACCTCCAATTTCTTTATGAAAACTCTCTGGCGTTATTCTAATACCTTTTTTACCTCCAAACAATTTGGCAACATACTCCATATAAGTTTCACCTTCAAGAAATCCAAGACCTTCACCTGTAATAGGAGGTAACATTTTATCAACAATCTCTCTTGCTCTTCTTATATCCTTTTTCTTCTCCCCTTTAACAGAAAATCTTTTATCCTGATTCACAGAGTTTGGAGATGCATCATTGTCTCCATTCTCAAGAGTTTCTTCGGTATAGGTTGGCTCTTGGATTTCGCCACCATTTTCTGCAATTTCGCCACTTTTTTGCGTATTCTCTTGCGAATTAGAAACAGAGTTTCTATCTTTGTCCAAAGAAGAAGTGCTTTGAGGAGTTATTCCCGAGCCCTTTGTAGCAGTCTCGGCTTTATTTGACTGCTCATAGTCCAAACCTTGCCTTTCAGCCGAAGAGGTAGTCACATCTTTCGGAGTGTGCCAAATGACACTTCCTTCTTCCAAAAGTCGCAATATCTTGTTGCGGCTTTTTTCTTGACTTGAAACTACAACTTCCCTTCCGTCTTTGCTAACAGTAATAGAGGTAAAATAGTAAAAACGAGATCCATCTGCTTTCTTAAAAGAGCGAACAAAGATATATGATGATGCTCTTTCGGTTGTATCTCCTTCTTTGGCTTCGCTTGCTTCCTCTATAATGGCATGTGGATTTTCAAGAGTAGGTTTAATCATTCCCAATTTACCCTCTCTGCCTTGACGCATAAGTTTAGCAAATTGGTTTTCTCCCATTTTAACATCACCAATAGGAGTATTGATTATTCCATTCTCACCAAAGAGAGCATCCCAATTCTCTATATTCAAATCAACTTCTGGTGCTACTTCTGCCGAGTTCTCCATTTCTGCAACGAAGTTCTGTGCTTCTTCTTTTGTTAATGAACGACCAATGTTTCCAACCTCTTGCCCTTTGCCACTATCTGTCTTGACATTATCTGTCAAATTGTCGCTTGCCTCTTGTTCCACCACTTGCGTTTGCATGTTTGCTCTTCTCTCCATCTCCTCTTGCACCTTCTTCCAGCGATCAAGCTCCGCTTGTGCTTGTGCTTTCTCTTCGTTAATCGCTTGCAATTCAGCAAGACGCTTTGCCTTTTCTCCACTCTTTGGCTTCGCCTGTCTTCAAAATTTGAATAAAAAAAATAGTTCTCTCAAAAAAATGTTTCTATCTTTGTCTGATTAAAAAATTTAAAAAAAAACACAAAAGCAAATGAATTTTCTTTCAAAAGTAAAATACGTTTTTCTAACTTGCTTAACAACAAGTTATCTGAATGCTCAAATTTCATCTTTAGATGAAGTTGTCAATCAAACATTTTGTGATCAATCGGCAAAGAAAACGATGATGCCCGATGGAAAAAGTTTTGCCATACAAAACAATTCTCGCATTCTTCAGATTGATATTGCCACGGGAAAAGAAATCGCCGTTTTGTTTGATGAAAACACAGTGAAAGGCGAAAAAATAAAATCCGTTGACGATTTTGAAATTTGCCAACAAGGGAAACAAATGTTGATTTTGACCAAAGAAGAAAAAATTGGGAAATTATCAAAAAAAGGACATTATTTCGTGTACGACATACAACGCAAACGTGCACAAAAATTGATGGACACAACAGCTTTGCAACGCGATCCTGTATTTTCTCCCAATGGACGAAATATCATTTTTGCCATTGAAAACAATCTTTTCTTGAAAAAATTGGATTACGACGGAATTGTCATTCCAATAACAAAAGAACAAAAACAAACCAAGTTGTATCATGGCGTGACCGATTTGATGTACGAAGAAGAATTTGACATATCCAACCTTATGGCTTGGTCTTCTGACAATCGTTTTTTTGCATTTGTAACGTTGGATTGTAGCAATGTTCAGCAATATAGCATTGTCAATCGAACTCAATTCACAACGGCAAACAAAACCATTGACCTTAATCCTCAAATAGAATCCTTCCCTTATCCTCGTTTGGGTCGAGAAATTGAAACCTACACGCTAAACGTGTACGATTCTTACTACAAAACCATCAAAAAAGTTGACTTACCAAAAGACGACACCGAATACATTCCTCGCATTACGTGGACTTCCGATCCCGAAACATTTGCAGTCTTTACACTCAACAAACAACAAAAAATCATGCGAATGTATCAAATCAATTGCAAATCGCAACTTTTCAATCTTTTGTACGAAGAAAGAGAAGAGCAATGGTTTAATTACAAATCATTAAAACATATCCACTTTTTGCCGGACAACAAATTCACTTTATTAAGCGAAAGAGACGGATTTCGACATCTCTATTTGTACAACGCAAACGGAATTTTGAATCATCAAATAACAAATGGAAATTTTGATGTGACTGACGTGTATGGAGTTGATACGCTAAGAAACATCATTTATTATCAAGCGGCAAAAAAGAATTGTCTTAACCGAGAAATTTACGCCTACGATTTGAATAAAAACAAAGAAACAATCATACAAGAAGAAAATGGTTGGAACACAGCTGTTTTCTCTGCCGATTTTTCATTTTATGAACATCAATATTCTTCTCTAAACAAACCAACAAGCTACAATTGGTTCAATGCAAAAAACAAACAAATTCGCACATCTGACGAAAATGCGGTTTTGACAGAAAAAATAGAAAAAAAATATCTGAAAGATTTTTTTTCGATCAAAAACGAAACCGGCGACTCCCTATTTGCTTGGATAATGAAACCAAAAAATTTTGATCCAAACAAAAAATATCCTGTCGTGGTGAAAATTCATGGAGCTCCCGAAACTCAAATCGTCAAAAACAAATTTGAATTGAATTGGGAAGCCATTTTCTACGATCAAGGAATCATCGTCGTTAGCCTTGATGTACACGGAAGTGAAGGACGAGGGAAAAATTGGAGAAAAAGCGAATTTGGACAACTCGGATTACTCGGCATTAAAGACATCAACACAATGGTAAAACATCTTAAATCATTGTCTTTCGTAGAAAAAAACAACCTTTCCATCATCGGAGAAAATTACGGAGGATTTCTTGCTCTTATGGCAATGACAACCGGAAATCCAACTTGGAAAACCGGAATCGCCATTGCTCCGATAACCGATTGGCAACTTTACTCTTCCGCATACGGAGATCGTCTTCTAAATTTTAAAGCAAAAGATATATCCATACTAAACCGAAGTAAAAATTTGAACGGAAATTTATTACTCATTCATAATTCAACAAACAAAAACATTCACATCGAACACACTTTATCTCTTTCCGAATCGTTAATCAACGCAGACAAAGATTTTGATGTCCGAATTTATCACGAACAAGAAAATAAAATTCCTTTGCGTGATTTACTAAAACGCATGTTAAAAACCATCAAACAATAAAATCATGAAAATCGGAATTGACATGGGCGGTACAACCACAAAAATCGGAATTGTATCGACAGAAGGAAAAATTCTTTATCAAACAAATATTCCTACGCCATTCTATCCAGACATTGACGATTTTATCGACGCTCTCTACGACGCAACAATTCCTATGATAGAAAAAGTAGGATTTGAAAATATCGAAAGCATTGGAGCCGGTTGCCCCAACGGCAATTTCTACAAAGGAACTATCGAACATGCAGCCAATTTGCCATGGAAAGGAATCGTTCCTTTTGCCGAAAAAATCAGCAACAAATTTTCCGGAATCCCTTGTCGATTGACCAACGACGCAAACGCCGCCGCATTGGGAGAAATGAAATACGGCGTTGCCCAAAACATGAAAAATTTCATCATGATCACGCTCGGAACCGGTGTCGGAAGCGGAATTGTCATTGATGGAAAACTCGTTTACGGGCACGACGGTTTTGCCGGAGAATTAGGACATGTCAAAATCGTAAGAGGAACAGAAGGAAGACGTTGTGGCTGTGGGCAAACCGGTTGTTTAGAAACCTATTGCTCGGCAACGGGAGTTGTTCGTTCGTTTATCGAACTTTCATGGAAAAATCAAAACACCAACACAATTACTTCAAAAGACATATTCCTACTTGCTCAAAAAGGCGATCCAACAGCCATCGAAGTATTTCGTAGAACCGGAGAACTTTTAGGACAAGCATTCGCCGATTTCGTTTGTTTCTCGGCACCGGAAGCCATCATTCTTTTCGGAGGATTAGCTCGCTCCGGAGACCTTCTCATCAAACCAATACAACAATCCATGGAAGAAAATCTACTTCCTCAATGGAAAGGAAAAATCAAAATTCTCACATCTAAATTAAACGAAAGTGACGCCGCCATTATCGGAGCCAGCGAAATATAAACAAAAGAAACATGTATTACATAGATAGCCGAACAATAACCAACCCAACCGAAGCAACATTTGTTGCAATCAAAGGACTACACAGAGACGGACACCAATATATTCCCGAATTACTTGATCGCGGAGTAAAAAATTTTATTGTTGAAAAATCATTTCAAATTCCTGAAAATATTCCTGCCGACTGCCATTTTTCTGTCGTTGAAAATTCTATCAAAGAATTACAAAATCTTGCATCAATACATCGAGCAAACCTCTCTGCCGACGAAATCGTTGGAATTACAGGAAGCAACGGGAAAACCATCGTAAAAGAATGGCTCTACGATTGTCTAAAAAATAATCAGAAAAAAATCTATCGCTCACCTCGCTCGTGGAACTCTCAAATCGGAGTCGCATTATCCATTTTACAAACGCCAAAAAACTCAAACATAGCCATTTACGAAGCCGGAATCAGCCAAAAAGAAGAAATGGAAAATTTATCCCAAATGATTGTTCCTTCAATCGGAATATTTTCACATCTTGGGATCGCACATCTAAGTAATTTTTCCGGACAAAAAGAATTGATTGAAGAAAAAATCAAATTATTTAAGTCCGCACACACAATTATCTATCACAACAACGATAAATTACTTGACATCACTTTGCGTCAACAGTTTTCTCCCGAAAAATTATTCGCTTGGGGCGAAAATGATAATTGCAAACTAAAAATCACAAAAATTGAAAAAAACACCGTTTTCTATCAATATAAAAATAAAAACGACAAATTTTCACTTCCTTTTTCGGACAAACCTTCCATAGAAAACGCAGTCAACGTAGTTTGCACAATGCTGATATTGGGATACGAAACATCAACAATTCAATCTCAACTTTCGCAACTCAAACCAATTGCAATGCGTATGCAAGTAAAACAAGGAAGAAAAGGTTGCACCATCATCAATGATGCCTACAATGCTGATTTTGAATCACTTTCTTACGCACTCGATTTTCTTGTAGAAAAAGCCGGAAACAAAAGAAAAACAATCATTCTTTCCGACATTTTTCAAAACACCGAAAAAGATGAAATTCTCTACAAAAAAATCAATCAATTCCTTATCGACCGAAAAATAAATCGATTGATTGGAATAGGAGAAAATATTCACAAAAACGAAAATTGTTTTTCACTCAAAAACGCAACATTTTTCAACTCGACAAACGATTTTTTACAAAGCGAAGAAATCGAACTATTTGAAAATGAATACGTTCTACTCAAAGGAAGTAGAATCTTTTCTTTTGAACAAATTGACGAACGATTAAGCGAAACAATTCACCAAACCACTCTCGAAGTAGATTTGGAAGCACTTCACCACAATGTCAATTATTTTCGTTCACATCTCCACCCTGAAACAAAAATGATTAGCATGGTCAAAGCCTATGCTTACGGAAGCGGAGACATAGAAGTTTCGCGAGCACTTCAACAATTTGGCATTGATTATTTAGCGGTTGCCGTCGCCGACGAAGGAGCAATCCTAAGACACTCCGGAATTCATATTCCCATCATCGTGATGAATCCGGAAGAAAGTGCGTTAAATAAAATCATAGAATACAATCTTGAACCCGAAATCTATAGTTTTGAGTTGTTGCAACATTTTTGTGAAGTTGTTGACGAACAAGGAATCGAAAACTATCCGATTCATATCAAACTTGACACAGGAATGCATCGTCTTGGTTTTAATCCTGAAGATGTAGAACCGTTGATAAAAAAAATCAAACAACAATCCGCAGTCAAAATCAATAGCATATTCTCGCACCTTGTTGGTAGCGACGAAAGTCAGTTTGACGATTTCACGATGCAACAAATTCAATTATTTGACCAATTGACAACAAAAATCATCAACTCTTTCGATCATAAAATTCTTCGACACATTCTTAATTCTGCCGGAATAGAACGTTTTTCAGCTTATCAATACGATATGGTCAGATTAGGAATCGGACACTACGGAATAAGTGCTATTGACAATCAAAATTTAGAAGAAGTTTGTACTTTAAAAACCAAGATTTTACAACTTCGTCATGTCAAAAAAGAAGACACCGTAGGATATAGTCGCAAAGGAATTCTTTCGCGAGATAGCCTCATCGGAGCAATTCCTATCGGTTATGCAGATGGATATGATCGCGGATTAGGAAGAGGAATAGGACAAGTTGTTGTTAGAGGAAAAAAAGTTCCAATTGTCGGCAATGTCTGTATGGACGTTTGCATGATCGACCTGACAGATGTTCCGGAAGTACAAGTTGGCGACGAAGTTATTTTATTCGGAAAAGAACATTCAATCAATATTCTTGCCCAACAATTAAACACCATTTCTTACGAAATCCTGACAGGCATTTCTCGTCGTGTAAAACGAATTTATATTGATTAAAAAAAAACAATATCGTGATTTTTATTTTTTCCACTCATAAAGAATACCCTAATAGTGCAGCAGACATTGCCGTTCAGTTTGCCAACGCAAGCGATAGAAGCGTTTGTTTCACGACTATGATTCAAAAAAAAGAAACAGACTCCGAAAATAGTATTGTTCAAAAATTATCCGATTGGAGCAACCAATTGTCTCCACAAACAAAAAATGGAGCAAATCATCAAATTCTACATTCTCTTGCTGAATTTGACACACTCATTACCAATGCCGAAGCATCAATGCTTGTCATAGAATTGTCAGAAAATGAAGGATTTAACAAAGTAAAACCATTGCTAAAAATGTGTCGAAATCTTCGGATTCCATATATTTTTACAAAACCATACTTTGAAAAACTAAACCTAAATCGCGTAATCGTTCCTATTACGTTTTTGATCGAAGACAGAGAAAAAGGTCCTTTTGCAAGTAGTTTGGGACGATTTTTTAATAGCGAATTACTATTTTTAACGGCAAAAGACTACGGACACAAAGCGATACAAACCACCAATGCCATCAAATCATTGTTGGACAAATTTCAACTAAAATATCAAGATATACAAGCGACAAAAAACAGTCACAAAGTAGAACTTGAAGCAACGTTGCGAACGACAGAATTAAATGCCGGAATGGTCATCATCTCCGCTTCACGAGAATATGGGTTAGACGATATTTTGTTTGGTCCAAAAGAATTTCACATCATCAATGAAGCAGAAGTTCCGATCATGTTACTCAATCCAAGATCCGATTTATACGTACTTTGTGGATAACTATTCATTATGAATTTTAGAACAAAAATTGACATAAAAACGAGCGAAAAAAAAATCAATCATGAACAAAATCTTTTGCTCATCGGATCGTGTTTTACAATAGAAATCGGAGAAATCTTAGCAAAAAAAGGTTTTAAACTTCAAGTCAATCCATTCGGAATACAATACAATCCTCTTTCGATAGAAAAATGTATCAAAGAGATTTCCGACAAAAAAATTTATTCGGAAAACAACCTTTTTTTTCACGAAGGAAAATATCATAGTTTCATGCATCACAGCACGTTTTCTAACGCAAACAAAGAAGAATGCCTGAATACTATTCAACAAAAAATTGAAAACACCAAATTAAACGAAATTGATGTCATAATCATCACGTTGGGAACTGCATGGATTTATCGTCTTGCCTCCACAAATGAAGTCGTAAGCAATTGTCACAAACTTCCCGAACAACAATTTGTTCGATCTCGAATTTCCATCAAAGAATGTGTCGCTTCGTTAGACAACATGATTCAGTCTTTGAAACAACAAAATCCAGATATACACATCATATTCACGGTCAGTCCGATACGGCATTTTCGAGATGGAGCAATTGAAAACTCTTTGAGCAAAAGCACATTGCTATTATCAATTGATGAAATAAAAAAGTCATATCCAGACATAGACTATTTTCCTTCTTACGAAATTCTTATCGATGAACTTCGAGATTATCGATTCTATGCCACAGACATGAATCACCCATCTTGCGTTGCCATCGAATATATTTACGAACGATTTGCCGAAACATATTTTAGTTCTCAAACAATAAATGTAGCTAAGACAAAAGAAAAGGAATGGAAACATCAACATCACAAACAATTGTTATGACATATATCGTATCTATTGCATCGAATCATAATCATGAAGAAAATTTTGAAAAAATAAAAAAACTCATTTCTTCACAACTTTCTGCCTCAAATATCAATTACGCAGAAATCATTCTTACACAACCTATCGGAACAGGCTATCCTCCCGTTCCGTATTACAACACAGCGGTTCGATTTTCATCTCCTTTCCCAATGATAGAAATCAACGAACGTCTAAAAGACATTGAACTATCTTGTGGAAGAACGCCTGAAATGAAAGAAAAAAAAATTGTTCCAATCGATCTTGATATTATCGTTGCCGACGGACAAATTGTCCACAAAGATTATAGTCGTTTTTGGTTTGTAAAAAGATTAGTTGATAGTTTGACATAAAAAAAAGACCATGAAAAAAATCATGGTCTTTTTCTTTTTTTTAATTATTTTATTTTACCAATTTAACATTCAATACCAAACGTTGATTTGGTCCATATCCTGCTTTTTCAGGCTTTGTTTCATCATCTTCGATACGAACAACTTGAATCAATCCTTTTGCTCCCGGTTTATACGATTTTTCACAAAGTTCAAAAAGAATCACATCACCCGGAACAACGTTTTGTACGTAATATCCATTATCAATTGGCATATCCTTGATTTGTTGACCTGTGATGTTTTTGAAATCAACTTGTGCGAAAGGAAGTTTTTCCAATTTTGTTGTAGAACGATGTTTCCAATTTTTCAACGCATACCAAGCATCTGGATCGTCGCTTTTTCCTTCAAATTTGCAATAAGGAGATGTTCCACCATCTTTTTCCCAATCGATATTGATTTCCGGATTTTCAGGTGCAAATAAGACAAATACTTTTTGTTTGTTTCCATAAGCTTTGCCATGAAACAACATAACGTCAATATCACGAGGATCTGCAGCTTCAAGACTGAAAACCATTCCTTGAGTAAGAGAAAGTGCCGAACCTCTTTTATTTGAATTTCGTCCACCTTGAGCATACAATTTCAATTCTGAAAATTCTGATACTTTTACCTTTTTAGGTTTCTTTTCTTTTTTTGCTTCTGCAGCCATAGGCAACATGAGAGCACAAAGACACATTAAAAAAAATTTTTTCATAATTTTGAATTTATTTATATAAGTTATTGAATAATTAAGCTTGCAAGAATCAAACCAAAAACACCCGTAATATGAATCATACTTCCATTTACTCGTTCTTCACTTTCTAAAACATCTTTATTTTCAAGCAATTCCTCACTATACACACATTTAAACTTTTTTTGTGGAAAAATTCCACCTTTTTTTATCTTTCGTCTTAATGTTGCCGCCAAAGGACAACCTTTCACTTTCCAAAATTCCGCAACCGAAACTTTCAGCGGATCCATTTTTCGTGCCGCTCCCATCGAACTGACAAATTGAGCCGAACTTTGAGTTGCATTCAAAATCAACAAAACCTTATCGTCAACCGAATCAATTGCATCTACCACATAATCATACTCATTCAAATCAAAATCCGTTGCAGTTTCTTTTGAATATTTTTGATTTAACGCAACAATTTCCGCTTCCGGATTTATATCCAACAATCGCTCTTTCATCACATCAACTTTAGGACGACCTATCGTCTTTTGAGTTGCGACCAACTGCCGATTTATATTACTTTGACAAACATTATCCGGATCGACCAAAGTTAAGTTTTTTACGCCAGAACGAATCAAGGCTTCCGCCGTCCAACCTCCTACTCCACCAATACCAAAAATAACAATCTTCAAATCTTGAAGACGTATCAAAGAGTCTTTTCCTATAAGCAATTGTGTACGAGAAAACAAAGATAATACAGTATAAAAATTCGACAAATTTAGTACTTTGCAAAAGTAGACAAAAAATATTATCTTTGCAACGTTCTGAATAAAAATCTTTTAAAACAAAATTACCATTTATGATTTTTGAAAATGAAATAATCGAAGCCGGATATATACAAAAAACACACGGAATAAAAGGTGAAGTTGATGTAATATTTGATATTACAAATTTTGACGAAGAAGAAACTAATTTCTTAATCTTAGATATTGATGGTATTTTTGTTCCTTTTTTTGTAGAAAATTATCGATTCAAAAACGAAACGTCCGCTATCTACACATTTCTTGACATTACAAACGAGCAACAAGCAAAATCACTTGTGGGGAAAACCATTTTTATTCACAAACAATTTTTATTTCACGAAGAATCAGAATCAAATGATTTATTCCAACTTATCGGTTTTACCGCAAAAGAAACAAATAACAACATCATCGGTAAAATAATTGAAATTGAAAATTCCACTCAAAACACACTCTTTATCATTCAACAAGATAAAAACGAAATTTTTATTCCGGCGACAGAAAATTTTATCACTCAAATAGACCATACCAATCAAATCATTTATCTAAATTTGCCAGAAGGGCTACTCAACAACGCTCTTGCTATTTCGGATAACGATTAAAAAAAATAAAACATCATGAAACAAATACATTTTCTTCTACTTTTTATTCTCATTTCATTTTGTGCTTGCCAAGAAGAAGAAAAAGAAAAAACACAAAACAAATACGAAAACATTAGCACAAAATGGAGTCTATACACTTATGAATTAACAAAATACGACACACTTTACTCCGACGAATCGCTTTCTCAAATTGTAGAAACAAACATCACGACAGAATCTTTTAAAAACAACAGATTAACCATCACAAAAAATAACGACATAATAATTGACTCACTATTCTCCGACGAAGACATCAATTCACATTACTGGACGTTAAGCAATTTAGACAACAAAAACAAGTTAATTTACAATCATCTTCTCGATGACAAACAAATCGAGACTGAAATAACCTATCAATTAGGACTTTTTTCAACTTTTCACTTGAACAAAAAATACCTATGGTTTGACGATTTACAAAATGTCTATTTTGGACTCACTCATTACACCGAAGAAGAAATGCATTTTTCCGGTTCTAATAGTCAATTGGTCGGAACAAAAAAAATTTGTCGTCAAGAAAAATATCAATTTCAACGACTTCAATAAAACAATTTTATTTTTTTGCTAATTCAAAAAAAAACATTACTTTTGCACGCTGAATTGAGAAACCAATTTTTTCTAACAAAAAATGCCCTATGTTAAGAAAAAGAAAATCAATTCGTTACCAAACAAAATAAACAAAATCAATTAACATAAAGATTAAAAAAAAATGAAACAAGGTATTCACCCTGAAAATTATCGCACAGTAGTGTTCAAAGATATGTCTAACGGAGATATGTTTGTATCTAAATCTACTGCCGCATCAAAAGAAACAATTGAATATAACGGAGAAACTCTTCCTTTAATCAAATTGGATATTTCAAACACATCACACCCATTCTACACTGGAAAAGCAAACCTTGTAGACACTGCCGGTCGTGTTGATAAATTCAATTCTCGTTACGCAAATCGTAAGAAAAAATAAAATTTACCAAACAAACAAAAAAAAGATTGAGTTGCACTCAATCTTTTTTTTTGCCCATTAAGAACTAAATCAAAAATTTTGTTTTATTCAAAAATATGTATATCTTTGTGTGTTTTCTAACAAAAAACATACATCATATATAAATCTCAAAAAATTGTACTATGAAAAAATTTATGGACGAAAATTTTCTGTTAAAAACAGAAACAGCTCAAAAATTATATCATGAGCACGCAAAAAAAATGCCTATCATTGACTACCATTGTCACCTCATTCCTAAAATGGTTGCCGATGATTATCGTTTTTCTTCTTTGACAGAAATTTGGTTAGGTGGAGACCACTACAAATGGCGTGCTATGCGTTCAAATGGAGTAGACGAACGTTATTGTACAGGAAAAGACACTACAGATTGGGAAAAATTTGAAAAATGGGCTGCAACAGTTCCTTACACATTCCGCAACCCACTTTATCATTGGACTCACCTTGAATTAAAAACTGCATTTGGAATTGATAAAATCTTAAATCCATCTACAGCAAAAGAAATCTTTGACGAATGTAATGACAAATTACAAAACGATCCTAATTATACCGCTCGAGGATTCATGCGTCGTTATGGAGTAGAATGCGTTTGTACAACAGACGATCCTATCGACTCATTGGAACATCACATCGCAACTCGCGAGAGCGGATTTGAAATCAAAATGCTACCAACTTGGCGTCCAGACAAAGCTATGGCAGTAGAAGTTCCTGCAAACTTTGTTGCTTATGTTGAAAAACTATCGGAAGTATCTGGAGTAAAAATCTCTAAATTCGCAGACTTGATCGAAGCTCTTCGTGTTCGTCACAAATTCTTTGAAGAACAAGGATGTAAACTATCAGACCATGGAATTGAAGAATTCTATGCAGAAGATTATACAGATGCTGAAATTGAAGCCATTTTCAACAAAGTATATGGAGGCAAAGAATTAACTCAAGAAGAAATCTTGAAATTCAAATCTGCCATGATGATTGAATTTGCAATCATGGATTGGGAAACAAATTGGACACAACAATTCCACTATGGTGCAATTCGCGACAACAACTCTAAAATGTTTAAACTTTTAGGACCAGACACAGGATTTGACTCAATCGGAGAATTTACTACTGCTAAAAAAATGTCTAAATTCTTAGACAAATTGAACGCACAAGGAAAATTAGCAAAAACAATTCTATACAACCTAAATCCATGTGCAAACGAAGTAATCGCAACTATGTTAGGAAACTTCCAAGACGGTAGCGTTCCAGGAAAAATCCAATTTGGTTCTGGTTGGTGGTTCTTAGATCAAAAAGATGGTATGGAAAAACAAATGAATGCACTTTCTGTACTTGGACTTCTTAGTCGTTTTGTTGGAATGCTAACAGATTCTCGTTCGTTCCTTTCTTACCCTCGTCACGAATATTTCCGTCGCACACTTTGTAATCTTGTCGGAACAGATGTTGAAAACGGAGAAATTCCTGCAAGTGAAATGGAACGCGTAAATCAAATGATTGAAGACATTTGCTACAACAATGCAAAAAATTTCTTCCAATTTTAAATAACAATTAAAAACAAAAAAAATAAAAAAGAGACTTTGTTTTTTCAAGGTCTCTTTTTTATTTAAAAAAAACATATCTACGCTTAAAAATATCCACAAACAAGAAACAAATCTCAATAATTTTATTATCTTTGCAACGATAAAAAACAAAATATTTTAATTTTTAATAAAAACATAAAAATCATGGCAAAAATCGTAACAATGGGTGAAATCATGTTGAGACTTTCAACTCCTGGTAACACTCGCTTTGTTCAAGCAGACTCTTTTGATGTAGTTTATGGTGGTGGAGAAGCTAACGTAGCTGTTAGTGCTGCCAATTATGGTCACGAAGCTTATTTTGTATCAAAGCTTCCAAAACATGAAATCGGACAATCTGCTGTTAATGCACTTCGCAAATACGGTGTAAAAACAGACTTCATTGCTCGTGGTGGAGACAGAGTAGGTATCTACTTCCTTGAAACTGGAGCATCTATGCGTCCTTCAAAAGTTATTTATGACCGTGCAAACTCTGCAATTGCTGAAGCTAATCCTGAAGATTTTGATTTTGATGCAATCATGGAAGGTGCAGATTGGTTCCACTGGTCAGGTATTACTCCTGCCATCTCTGACAAATCAGCAGAATTAACAAAATTAGCATGTGAAGCAGCAAAACGTCATGGAGTAACAGTTTCTGTAGACTTAAATTTCCGCAAAAAACTATGGACATCAGAAAAAGCCATTTCTATCATGAAACCTTTAATGCAATACGTAGATGTTTGTATCGGAAACGAAGAAGATGCAGAACTATGTTTAGGTTTCAAACCAGAAGCTGATGTTGAAGCTGGAGAAACAGGAGCAGAAGGATACTATGCAATCTTCAAACAAATGGCTGAACAATTTGGATTCAAATATGTAATTTCTACTTTACGTGAATCATTCTCAGCAACTCACAACGGTTGGAAAGCATTGATCTACAACGGAAAAGAATTCTATCAATCTAAAAGATACGACATCAACCCAATTATCGACCGTGTTGGTGGTGGAGACTCATTCTCAGGAGGAATTATCCATGGATTGTTGACAAAACCTAACCAAGGTGAAGCTTTGGAATTTGCAGTTGCAGCTTCAGCATTGAAACATACAATCAATGGAGACTTCAACCTTGTTTCTGTTGAGGAAGTTGAATCATTAGCCGGAGGTAATGCTAACGGACGTGTTCAACGTTAATTTAATAAAATAATAAATGACGATTTACAACGAAAAAAAACAACGTTGTAAATCGTCATTATCTTATATATTTTTTCAAAAAGAATAAAAAAAACAATAAAATGGCTAAATTTGATAAAACCGCTGTGATGAATAAAATCGGAGAAACCGGAATGGTTCCTGTATTTTATCACAAAGATGTTGAAGTTGCAAAAAACGTAGTAAAAGCTTGTTACGAAGGTGGTGTTCGTGCGTTTGAATTCACTAACCGTGGAGATTTCGCTCAAGACGTATTTGCAGAACTTGTAAAATGGGCAGACAAAGAATGTCCTGAATTGGCTCTTGGAATCGGTTCTGTTGTTGACGCTCCAACTGCTGCAATGTACATTCAATTGGGTGCAAACTTTATTGTTGGACCTTTGTTCAATGAAGACATCGCTCCGGTTTGTAACCGTCGTTGCGTAACATATTGTCCAGGCTGTCTTACACCATCTGAAATTGGGAAAGCTCAAGAATTAGGATGCGATTTCACAAAAGTATTCCCTGGAGATGTTGTCGGAACAAATCTTATCAAAGGACTTATGGCTCCTATGCCTTGGTCAAAAATCATGGTAACAGGAGGCGTTGCTCCAGAAAAAGAAAATCTTGAAAAATGGTTTGCTGCCGGAGTATTCTGTGTTGGAATGGGTTCTAAACTATTCCCTGGAGACAAAGTAAAAACACAAGATTGGGCTTATGTAACAAACAAATGCAAAGAATGTTTGGACATCATTAAAGAAATTCGCAAATAATCAAAAAATTTGCAAAATATATTTTTCATAAGCGAATTATGGACTACGATTGAAGCCCGTAGTTCGCTTATATTTTTTTTAACCCAAAAACATTTATTACTATGAGTAACGTAAAAAATGTAACTGAAAAAATTGGAAAATACAGATGGACGATTGCTGCCCTTTTGCTTTTTTCAACAACAGTTAACTACATGGACCGTAACGTTATCGGTTTCTTAAAAGATTATTTTTGTTCAGAAGAAGGTTTTGGCTGGACATCACAAGATTTCTCATACCTCACTTCTATTTTTACATTATTCTACGCTGGATTTACACTTGTAGCAGGTTGGATTATTGACAAAATTGGGACAAAAGTTGGTCTTGCGGCATCTTTAATTCTTTGGTCTGTAGCTGGAATTGCGAGTGCATTCATGGGAAAAGGATTAATTCCTCACTGTATTGCTCGTTCTATGTTTGGTGCCGGAGAAGCAGGAAACTTCCCTGCATCTATCAAAGCTGTAGCAGAATGGTTTCCTAAAAAAGAACGTGCTTTAGCAACTGGTATTTTCAATTCAGGATCAAATATCGGAGCTATGATTTGTGCGATATTTGTTCCATGGTGTTTGCTTACTTGGACTGAAGGATCAGAATTTCTTGGTTCTCTTCACGGATGGCAAATGGCATTCATTATCACAGGTTTAATTGGATTTATTTGGTTAATCTTTTGGGGATTTTTCTACAAATCACCAAAGAAAATGTTAGAAGAAGGACGTATCGGTCAAGCAGAATACGAATACATCAATAGCGATGCAGACGAAGCTCCAGCAGTAGCAGAAGAAGAAGATACAAAAAGTGTTTCTTGGGGAAAAATGCTTACTTACAAACAAACATGGAGTTTTGCAGCAGGTAAATTCCTTACTGATGGTATTTGGTGGTTCCTTCTTTTCTGGTTGCCTACATACGTAAAACAACAATTCTGTGGCGGAATGTCTGCTGATGATACAGCTTACACAGTTATGATCACAAACTTTATTGTATTCGGTGTAGCTATCGTAGGTTCTGTTTACGGAGGTTCAATTCCTTTGACACTTATCAATAAAGGATGGGAAACATATAAAGCGAGAATGACTTCTCTTTTGATAATTGCGTGTGTTCCACTACTTTTGCTTCTTACGCAAACTGTAGCTAAATTTGATGGAATGACAGGACTTGTTCTTGCTATCACTATCATTTCTCTTGCTGGAGCTGCACACCAAGCTTGGTCTGCAAACTTATTCTCAACTGTTTCGGACATGTTCCCTAAAAAAGCCGTTGGTACAGTAACAGGAATTGGTACTGCAATGGGAGGTCTTGGAGGAGTTCTTGTTCAACTTCTTGCTGGATATTGTGACCAACAACTTGGAACTGAAAAAGGTTATGCAGTTATGTTTGCAGTTTGTGCATTCGCATACTTACTTGCCTATATCTGCATGAAAACTTTAGTGCCTAAACACAAACCTATTACAGATTTATAATATATAAATAAATCAACAAAAAAAAGGTCGCTAATTAGCGACCTTTTTTTTATTTCAAAACAATATTTTTCATTTTTGATTCAATCGAGACATAAGTTCTATTGTTCTTAAAAAATCTTTGTATCGATTATTTGAATTAACTTTTTCAATCGAAAGTACCGCATCACTATTGCCTTCCCAACGCCGACAGAGATACAACGATTCATAAATACGCCCAATCTTCCATTCTCGACCTATTCGTAATCCTAAAGCGTAATCTTCTCCATAACTTGTATTAGGAACATTGATTTTTCTCAAAAGAGGAGTATAAAACGCACGAGGTGCACCCAATCCATTGATTCTCAAAGAATTATTCATTCCGTTATCATCTGTCCATTCTTTATGATCAATCAAACCCGGAGGAATTATATTCATTTCAAAATCAGTCATCGTATACGAACCTATCACCATTGCGTAATTTCCTTCATAAAATTTATCAACAATCTTTTGTAACGTATGTTTGCTTTGATACAAATCATCACTATCCAATTGTATTGCAAAACGACCACATGAATCATGATGAATTCCAACATTCCAACACCCTCCTATTCCTAAATCCATCTGATCAGGAATCACATGAATCAGTTGAGCATTCTCTCTTGCCAATTGTTGTAAAATTTCTGTTGTACCATCAGTAGAATGATTGTCAACAACGATAATGTTATATTTAAAATTCGTTGTTTGATTCAATGCAGAATTAACCGCATCAGCAATTGTTTTTTCTCGATTACGAACCGGAATAATAACCGAAGCTTCCACAGAAAATTCTTTTTCTAAAAGATTCACTTCTTGCATTTTTTTTGAATCAAGGCAACCTCCAATTGTTTGCAAATAAGACGTAAAAGCAGCCTCCATTTCCAACTGAACTTCACGATTTCGTGGATTAACATAATCAAATTGTTTTTCGCCACTATTTCTCGTATCAACTTCAACCTCTGTATACAAAAATTCTGGGATACGAATCGTTTTTCTTTTCAACCAAAAAGAATAAAATCCTGCATAATTATAATTTCCAAAATCATCATTTTGTTGATTTTTAGAAATATACAATAAACTTCCAAAATCAAAATCATCTCTTACACTTCCCAACTGACGATCTATTGTTGGCGACGGTAATTTTTGATTATTTTTCACTACATAATGGTCTGCATAAACGATATCCGCCAACGTATCATTTGCAACTTGAGCCATTCGCTCTAATGCAAATTGAGACAAATAAAGTGGTGTGGATTTCGTATAAAAAACAAAAGAAGACGTAGGACAATCATTATATATTTTTGCCATCGTTTTTGAAGAAAAAAGAGTGTCAATTTCCAACACTTTCATACCTGAAATTTCACACGATTCTCCACAACGACAAAGCACTACAATCTCTCGAACAATTGACGATTGCATCAATGATTCAATCGTCAATTCCAAATCTTGCTTTGGTGCATTACAAACATAAACTTGCAACATTTTTATTTTTTTTATTATTTATAAAATTCAAGAAAAAACAATAGTTCAAAGATAAGTTTTTTTTAGTGGAAAGAAAATAAAAATCAATAGAAAATTGTATTTTTGTAAAAATTATAAAATCATGAAACTAATCGCCGATAGCGGATCTACCAAAACCCATTGGTACATCAAAGAAACAAACAAACATATTTTCACAAAAGGATACAATCCTTATTTTGAATCAACCGAAGAAATAAAACTCTCGATAAATCTTGAATTGTTGCCCCAAATAGAAAAAGAAAAAATTCAAGAAATCGAATTTTACGGAGCCGGTTGTTCTGCAGAAAAAAAACATATTGTAGAAAATGCCCTTAAAGAAATTTTTTCTGCAACAAAAATCATAGTAGAAAGTGATCTTCTCGGAGCCGCACGTGCATTATCCAACGACGAAGAAAGCATCGTTTGCATTTTAGGCACAGGGAGCAATTCTTGTCTTTTTGACGGAAAAAAAATCATAAAAAACATCTCACCGGGAGGTTTTATTCTTGGAGACGAAGGTAGTGGAGCCGTTTTAGGAAAACTTTTCATCAGCGACCTTCTCAAAAATCAAATTGAACCAGAACTAACAGATCTTTTCCGAAACGAATATCCAGAATTATCCACGCCGTCCATCATCGACGCCGTCTACCGAAAACCTTTTCCAAACCGTTTTCTTGCTCAATTCTCAAAATTTATTCATACTCACAGAAATCACACCTATTGTAAAACACTTTTACACAATCATTTCTCAGCATTTTTCTCACGGTGCATAACTCAATACAACAGAAATGATTTACCAATTCATTTTGTAGGTTCAATTGCATACTACTTCAAAGAAGAACTTCTTGAATCTGCTCAAAAATATGGCTATCAAATCAAAAAAATACAAAAAGACCCTATTTGCTAACGCTGAAAATATTTTTGATTTCTCTTATTTTTTCCTATCTTTGTATTTTCGTATAAAAAGTCAATATTAACAACAAAAAAATAAAAAAAATACAATGGGTAGAGCGTTTGAATATCGCAAAGCGAGAAAATTAAAACGTTGGGGCAATATGGCTCGCACGTTTACAAAATTGGGAAAAGAAATCACAATGTGTGTAAAAGCCGGAGGAGCTGATCCTGCAGGAAATCCTCGTCTTCGTGCATTGATGCAAAATGCAAAAGCTGCTGCAATGCCAAAAGAAAATGTAGAACGTGCAATCAAACGAGCAACATCAAAAGACGAAGGCGATTACAAAGAAATGGTATACGAAGGCTATGGACCTCATGGAATTGCCATCGTAGTAGAAACAGCAACAGACAACACAACTCGTACAGTAGCCAACGTACGTAGTTATTTCAATAAAGTAGGAGGCTCACTCGGAACGACAGGTTCGCTTTCTTTCATGTTTGAACGCAAATCCGTATTCAAAGTGAAAGAAAAAGAAGGTGTTGATATGGAAGAATTAGAATTAGAACTAATTGATTACGGTGTCGATGAAATCTTTGCTGAAGAAGGAACTATCATGATATACGGAGCATTTGAATCATTCAATGATATTCAAAAATATTTGGAAGAAAATCAATTTGAAATTGAAAGTGCTGAATTTGAACGTATTCCGAATGACACAAAAGAATTGTCAGAAGAAGAAAAAGAACTCGTCAACAAACTAATCGAAAAATTAGAAGACGACGAAGATGTTCAAAACGTATTTCACAATATGCAAGAATAATCCATTCAAGATTTTACAATAAAAAAACTAATTCCTATGAAAAAATTCTTTTTACTTCCATTTCTATCTTTTACACTCATCGTAACTGCTCAAAATGGAAATACGACGGAAAAACCTGAAGAAGTCATTCCGCCAACTGCAACTGCAACCACCGACTCTTTGTCAAAAATACAAGCAATCAAAATTTCGCAAACTCTTGCTCCGCCAAGTAATGATTCAACAATCATGAAAGTGGAAGCTTCTGCACAAGACATCAACGATATGATGGCGGCTTTGATGACAGATGATCTTTTAAAGAAAAAAGGAATCAAAGTATCAGACAAATTACCTGAAGCAGAAAAAGAAATAAAAGCTCTTTTTGATGAATTACTAAACAAAGACACAAACGACGAAGAACGCATCAAAATCAATCAACAAATTTTTGAAAAAATGCAAGCAACGCTTCGTCTGTCAGGAAGTTTCTTCTATCAATTCAATTCATTGAAAAACATGGGTAGAATTTACTCTGACGACTATAACGTAAGAGCTTACACTTGGTGTTGCGAAATGGAAGATATGTCTTACAAATTCTACGGATTCATTCAAGATCTTGAAAACGACAAAGTTTATCGATTAGAACAACGTAGCGACAATCCAAGTTTATCTTTCCGCGAAGTATTCGTTCCTAGTGAAAGTGATATTCTTGCTCCTTATCGTTGGTACGGTGCATTGTACTACAAAATCATCAACATCAAAAAAGGAAACGAACCTAAATACATTTTACTTGGTTGGAGTCAACTCAATCCAAATTTAAAAATGAAAGTTATTGACGTTCTCCAATTAGAAGAAGAAAAAATGCAATTAGGAAGTGCCATGTTCAAAGGCTACAACACTCGCGTACCAAGAGGATTGGCAACACGCATTGTCTTCCCTTATTGTGCCAACATGAACATGTCAATCGTTTATAATGAAAAAGACAAATGTTTTATTTTTGACCACATCACTCCACTTAGCGATGAAAACGGAAATCCTCTTGGTTGCAACGGACCAGATATGTCTTACGACATGTTAAAGAAAAAAGGATCTAAATGGGTATTGAAAACAGACGTTGATGTAAAAAACAAAGAATAAAAAAATAAAAAAATTTTTTCTTAAAACAACTAACGCAATGTATTGATTGATATTCAATACATTGCGTTTCTATGATAAACAAACAGTTATGAAAAGAGGAATTATAACAATATTACTACTCATCGAAACTTTATTTGTCACCAATCCTCTTTTTGCAAAAACAAACAAAGAAATGGGAAAAGATACATTCAATTATATTGTCGATCAATTTGCTGATATTCAAGTATTACGCTATCGTGTAGATGGATTTGAAAAACTTTCTCTAAATCAAAAAATACTTATTTACTATCTTTCACAAGCGGCGGAAGAAGGTCGAGACATTCTCTTTGACCAAAATGGAGAATACAATTTACAAATCCGAAAAACACTTGAAGCCATTTTTAAAAATTATTCGGGAGATAAAACAACTAAAGACTACAAAGAATTTGTTTGTTACCTAAAACGTGTATGGTTTTCAAATGGAATACATCACCACTATGGAATGGAAAAATTTGAGCCAAAATTCTCAAAAACATTTTTCATCAAAGAAATTGAATCCATTTCCGAAACCGAATTACCTCTAAAAGAAAATCAAACAAAAACCGACTTAATAAACTCTCTTTCTGAAGTTATATTCAACCCTTCAATTGCAAAAAAACGAGTTAATCAAGCAGCAGGAGAAGACTTGATTTTAACATCTGCAAACAACTACTACAAAAATGTAACACAACAAGAAGTTGAGCATTTTTATGATTCGCTAAAAGCGAACGGAAATCAAGAACAACCTCTTTCTTATGGACTAAATAGCCGACTAATAAAAGAAAATGGAATCTTAAAAGAAGAAATTTATAAACTAAACGGACGATACTCAAAAGAAATCGAACGCATTCTTTTTTGGTTGGAAAAAGCTATACCTTTTGCTGAAAACGAACAACAAAAAAACGTCATAAAAAAACTAATTTTCTTCTACCAAACCGGAGACTTAGCAACCTTTGACGAATACAGCATTCTTTGGGTAAAAGATACAGAATCTCAAACCGACTTCGTCAACGGATTTATCGAAACTTATGGAGATCCTCTCGGTCTAAAAGCAAGTTGGGAATCCATCGTAAACTTCAAAAACATAGAAGCAACACGACGCACCGAAACAATCAGTCAAAATGCTCAATGGTTTGAAAACAATTCGCCTATCGACAATCGTTTCAAGAAAAAAGAAGTCAAAGGAGTCTCTGCCAAAGTCATATCCGCCGCAATGCTCGGAGGAGATTGTTATCCGGCAACTCCGATTGGAATCAACCTTCCAAATGCAAATTGGATCAGACAAATACATGGTTCAAAATCCGTTACAATCGAAAACATTACAGATGCCTACGCAAAATCTGCATTAGGAAACGGATTTAACGAAGAATTCATGTATTCTGAAAAAGAAATTGAACTAAAAGAAAAATACGGTCATTTAGCCGACAATCTACACACCGATTTGCACGAATGTCTTGGTCATGGTAGCGGACAACTACTTCCAAACGTCAGTCAAGACGCACTAAAAGCTTATGGAGCTACAATTGAAGAAGCTCGTGCAGACTTATTCGGACTATATTACACCGCAGACAAAAAAATTGTAGAATTAGGTCTTTTGCCACACGAAGATGCGTATAAAGCCGAATACTATCAATTCATGATGAATGGATTAATGACGCAATTAACTCGAATAAAATTAGGAGACGACATTGAAGAATCTCACATGAGAAATCGTCAACTAATCGCCAAATGGGTATATGAAAAAGGAAAAGAAAACAACGTTGTAGAAATTGTTGAACGAGAAAATAAACACTTTGTAAAAATAAATAATTATTCAAAATTGCGTTTATTATTTGGAGAATTACTCAAAGAAATCCAACGTATCAAATCGGAAGGAGATTTTGAAGCTGCAAAAAACTTGGTGGAAAAATACGGAGTTAAAATTGATCAAGAACTACATCGCGAAATTCTTGATCGATACAAACGATTAAATTTAGCCCCATACAAAGGATTTGTCAATCCAACTTACACGTTAATCACAAATAACATGGGAGAAATTACAGACGTTAAAGTCTCTTATACAGAAAGTTACACAGAACAAATGCTCCGATTGAGCAACAAATAAATTTTTACTAAAAAAAATTGAAAAAAGTTTTTTACATATTACTTTTTGCAGCAACGTTCCTTTCCTTATCGGCACAAGAGACGGAAATTTCGCCAAAAAAGAAAAAGAAAGCATGGAATCCAAGCGAATATTTACAAATTTATTCGTTGGATAATCGTTTAGGATTAAAAACCATAGGACAAAGAGATTCTATGCTAAACAATTTTGCTAATAGTACGGCAGAAAATGATTATAGCATACTTAATGCTTCTACAGGAACAATGGGAGCTCCGTTGCAATCGCAAATTTATTTCGATCAAACCCGAGACGATGATTTTTTATTCTCCCTACCCTACGATGCATATTTTCTGTCTCCCGAAAGATTGCCATTTTTCAACACTAAAGTTCCTTATGCAACATTAAATTATCGTTGTCATGGAACAGGAGCAACTGCAGAAAGTGATTTTGACGGAATTTTTTCCATCAATGCAAACAAAAACATCAACGTCACAGGCTACATCAATTACATGCGTGGTCGTGGATTGTACAATTCTCAAGCAACTCGACGAATTCGTAGTGGAATTTGGGGCTACTACAATGGGAAATGGTACTCTGCCAATGTCCGATTTATGTATCATAATTTTGATGCCGATGAAAATGGAGGGATACAAAAGTCGGAATACTTAACAAATGATTCTCTAAGAGGGAATTTAGATCCCATTCAAATTCCGATAAATTTGACCAACGAAGCTAAATCGCGATACAAAAGTCATTATGTCACTTACCAACAAAAAGTACATTTAGCACACATAAAGCAAGAAGTTGACTCTGGAAAATACGAATACAAACCAATCGCATCTATTTTGCATACTTTTAATTGGACTCAAAATCAAAAACGATACAGAGAATCAACGCCTGCTCCATCAGGCTTTTATCCAATAAGTTACACAGAAGGATTGACTCTTGATTCTGCGTTGTACAACTCAATCAACAACACGATTGGATTTCAAGTAAACGAAGGTTTTTCAAAATATTTTCCACTCAATTTCATCGCTTATATACAGCATCATTATCTTCAATATGGATATTTAAACGAAGGAAAAATGCACAAACAATCCGAAAATGAATTTTGGGTTGGAGCGACTCTTTCAAAAGAAACCGGAAAAAATCTACTATTCAACGCAACAGCAGAAGTATATGCTTTTGGTTCAACGCCGGGAGATTTTAATATTTCGGCAGACGTTTCAACAGCGTGGGACATTCAAGAAAACGATGAAATAACATTCTACGCAAATGCAAAATTCTGCGGAATAACACCATCTTTTTTTGAAAAAAAATATATTTCAAGATATTATTCTTGGGAGAATCATTTCAAACAAAAAATCAAAACCTCAGCATCAGCAAAATTTCTTTGGACAAATAAATTCGTCGATCTTGGAGTTGGAGTAAATTTTGATAATGAAACAAATCATGTATATTTTAATACAGACTCTACTAATTTTTCACAACATTCCGCTCCAATACAAATATTGGCAGGAAACCTTGATTTCAACATTCATGCAAACATTTTTCATTTAGACAACAAGGTTATTTACCAATGGTCAAGCAATCAAGACATTGTTCCATTGCCAACACTTAGCATGTACAACAACTTGTACTTCCAATTTGCATTATTCAAAAAAGCTCTAAAACTACAAGTCGGTGTTGACATGTATTACAATACCGCCTATTTTGCTCCTATCTATAATCCCGCATTAGGAATTTTCCAAACTCAAGGAGCAAAAAAAGAACAAGTCGGCAATTATCCTTTGCTTAGTGCCTATTTGAGTGCAAAAATTTATACCGCACGCATCTTTGTAAAATACTATCATTTTAATGCATCATTTATGAATCACAACTATTTCTCCATGCCGAAATATCCGTATTACAATGATCGTATTCAATTTGGTGTTTCTTGGAATTTTTATGACTAATTATGACAATAAATCCACATCATAAAATCGCCTTTGGCGTTTTAATGTTCACACTAATTTGTATTGGAATTGCCATATTTTCCATTTATTGGAAAAATGACAAAACCAAACGACAAACAATTCGTATCCTAACCACCTACGATGCACAAAATTATGAAATAGGAAAAGATGGTTTGGAAAAAGGATTTCAATACGAATTAGTCAAACTTGTTTGCGACAGTTTGCAATACGATGTAGAATGGTATTTTGAAAACAATATTGCACAAAGTATCAAATTATTAAAAAATGGAGAAGTTGACATCATTGCACGCAATTTGCCATTTACAAGCGAATTACGAAAAGAAGTTTCATTCTCCACTCCAATCGTTACGATCCCGATAGTTTTAGTGCAACGCACTACATCAAAAAACGACACAATAAAACCAATTCGAGACATTATCCACCTTGCCGGAAAAACCATTTGCATACAAAAAGATTCGCCATTTTTATTGCGTATCAAAAATATAGAATACGAAATTGCCGACACAATAAATATTTTAGAAATAGAAAATTATGCCGACGAACAAATCATTCAACTCGTTGCCAAAGGAGACTTTGATTATGCAATCGTAGATGGACGGACGGCAAAACATTTAGCAAAAAAATATCCCGAAATCGACATCAAAACACAAGTTGGATTTGGACAACATCAAGGTTGGGCTTTTAGAAAAGGAGACACACAATTTCAACCGGCAATAGACAGTTTTTTGACAAAAATTATAACGACAAAACAATTCCGAGATTTATTACAATAACAAACAAAATAGTTTGGTATTTTAGAAAAAAAACTTATCTTTGCAGTCGCAAAAGAGCAACAAAAAAACTTTCTCTTACAATAAAATGGTGAGATGGGTGAGTGGCTTAAACCGACAGTTTGCTAAACTGTCGATCGGGTAACCGGTCCGGGGGTTCGAATCCCCCTCTCACCGCGGAAAATAGGATAAAAATTATTTTTGATTTTATCCTATTTTTTTTATCAAAAATTTTTTGAACCAAACCTATTCAATCGCAAAGTGTATTCTATAGGAAATCTTGAATACACTTTTTCTATTTTTTCAAACATGAATTTTATTGACATCATAGAATACATCGGAACATTTGCTTTTGCAATATCCGGACTTCGATTAGCTTCTGCCAAACGCTACGACCTTTTTGGAGCTTACGTCGTAGGATTTGTCACTGCGGTGGGAGGTGGTAGCATTCGAGACTTGCTGTTGGGCATTTCGCCATTCTGGATGACCGAATTATCATATCTCATTTGCACCGGAATCGCACTATTGTTTGTTATTATTTTTAGAAAATACATCATACGACTCAATAACACTTTTTTCATTTTTGATACGATTGGATTGGGACTATTCGTTGTTGTTGGTTTTGAAAAAGCCATCGATTGCGGACAACCATATTGGATTGCTATCATCATGGGAATGATTACCGGTGCCGGAGGTGGAATTCTTCGCGATGTACTACTTGCTCAAATTCCACTCATTTTTCGGAAAGAAATTTATGCAAGTGCCTGTATTATTGGAGGTTTAGTTTATACCGGGTTATCAATATGCAACACTGACGAAACAATTATCCATATTCTTTCTGCCGCAAGTGTTATTTTTACACGAATCATTGCCGTGAAATACAAAATCGGACTTCCTCGATTAAAACCAACAGAAAAATAATATTTTCACAAAAATGTTTAAACGAATTATATCATATTTCATTCTACTTTTATGCTCGACTATTATTTTTGGAAAAACAAATCCTAAAATAAAGTTTGAATATGGCGTAGAACTTCAATCCTGGTTTGACAACACCGAATTTGGAGGTTGCAAATTTCAAAACGACCAAACCATGGCAGGAGTACGAATTATTCCGGAAATTGGAATTGGTATTGATTCTATCCATCATTTACGCATAGGAGCAACCGCAGCAACACATTGGGGAGGAATGGGAAATATTTTTGAAATCCAACCCGTAGCCTACTACGAAATGAATTACAAACCTTTTCGTTTCATTATAGGAGCGTTTCCTCGAGCAAACTCAATCAGAGAATATCCACGAATATTTTTTCAAGATTCCATATCCTTCTATCGCCCTACTCTAACTGGATTGCTTTGGCAAATTGGAAACGAAAAACATTATTTTGACATCTGGTTGGATTGGACAAGCCGACAAACAACCAAAACAAGAGAAACATTTTTTGTAGGTTGGACAGGTCGTACTTCTTGGAATATTTTCTTCGCTCGTCATTATGGCTATATGTTTCATTACGCAAAAATGAAAAATGCTCCTCAAGGTCAATATATCCACGACAATTGTCTGTTTTTAACCGAATTAGGTTTAGATTTCAAATCTTTAACGCCACAAATGAATCAATTCAACTTCACCGCAGGTTGGGTTCTTGGATTAGAAGACAATCGTGGAGAAACCGATTGGTTGCTTCATCACGCCGCCTTAATTCGAATAAATGCAGAATGGAGAGGTTTGGGTATTGAAAATTCATTTTATATTGGTCAAGGGCAAATGAATTTTTACAACAAACAAGGAAATAATCTCTATTGGGGAGATCCTATTTATCGAGCCAATTTGTACAATCGAACAGACCTCTATCTTCGACTAATTAGCACAAAAATGATTGATCTAAAAATCAATGTAGTAGCACATTACGTCGAAAAAAGAATTTGGATGGAACAATGTTTAACCCTATCGTTCGACTTCAACAATTATCGCACAAAAGAAATAAAAACCCAAAATCCATTTTGGAAAAATTGGTTCAAAAAAATCAGAAAATAAAAAATTAAAATTAACAAAAAAACAGTATCTTTGTCATCGAAAAAAAATGTATAACTAATTATATCATAAAACAATGCAAATAATTGACAATTTTAATTTTGCAGGTAAAAAAGCTATCGTTCGAGTAGATTTTAATGTACCTCTAAACAAAGAAACCGGAGCAGTTTCTGACGACACACGAATTCGTGGAGCACTTCCTACAATCAAAAAAATCCTTGCTGATGGAGGAGCGGTCATTCTCATGTCTCACATGGGACGACCAAAACAAAATCCTGACCCAAAATATTCTCTCAAACAAATCATTTCTGCCATAGAAGCCAGACTTGGACAACCAATCCAATTTGCAGAAGATTGTGCAAACGCCGAAAAACAAGCTGCCGCACTCAAAGCAGGAGAAGTTCTTTTACTTGAAAATCTCCGTTTTTACGAAGAAGAAGAAGGAAAACCTCGTGGAGAATTTGCAACTGAAGAAGAAAAAGCAGCCGCAAAATCTGCATTAAAATCAAAACAAAAAGATTTCGCTAAAAAATTGGCTTCTTATGCCGATGTATATGTCAACGACGCATTTGGTACAGCACACCGCAAACACGCATCAACTGCTGTCATTGCAGAATTTTTCTCAGAAGAAAACAAAATGTTTGGATTCTTGATCAATTCTGAATTGAAAGCAATGGACAAAGTTCTTACCGATGCACAAGCCCCATTTACAGCAATCATGGGTGGAGCAAAAGTAAGCGATAAAATCATGATCATCGAAAACCTTCTTGACCGTGTACAAAATCTAATCATCGGTGGAGGTATGACATACACATTCATCAAAGCTCAAGGAGGAAAAATAGGAAACTCACTTTGCGAAGATGACAAACTTGATTTAGCCATTGAAATTCTTGAAAAAGCAAAAGCAAAAGGAGTGAAAGTATACATTCCAACAGATGCCGTAAATGCAGATAAATTTGATGCTGAAGCCAACACATGCATTTCAAAAACAAACGAAACACCAGAAGGCTGGATGGGTCTTGATATTGCAGATGAAACAATAAAAACATTCTCAGAAGTAATCACAAACTCAAAAACCGTACTTTGGAACGGACCAATGGGTGTATTTGAAATGGACAAATTTGCCAAAGGAACATCTGCTATCGCTCACGCAGTAGCCGATGCCACAGCAAACGGAGCATTCACTCTAATTGGTGGAGGAGACTCAGTTGCTGCCATCAACAAAAATCAATTGGCAGACAAAGTAAGTTACGTATCTACCGGAGGTGGTGCCATGCTTGAATATATGGAAGGTAAAATTCTTCCAGGAATTGAAGCCATTCGTGGAAAATAATCCCAAATAAAAAATAGACATCAAAATCCCATCGAACAATATTGTTCGATGGGATTTTTTTTATTATATTTGCAAAATATTATGTTTACTGAAAAAATCTATTACCGTGAATACAGAAACAATAAACATTTCCAACTCTACCCTATCAATTGATATAAAAACAGACGAAATCTTGTTTTTCATCAATACGGACGATGAGTGCAAAGCCCAATTAGTCAATAATAAAGAAATCCTTATTCCTTGTAAAATTGGACAAATCGAAACAAATATTGCATCTCAACTCACTTCTACTTGTGAAAACTTCATTCGTGTTGGAAAACAACTAATTATCAACAAAATGTTTGTACAATATATTGAAGGGGACACGATTTCTTTGGCAGACAAAAACAACGAAATCTACAACGTTTGTGCCAATGAAAAAGCAGTAGAAAAACTTAAACAATTTCTTGGGAAATAAAAAAAACTACAACTATGATAGATCATATGAAAGACACAGAAATTCGTGTCATCAAACCATTAGACTTACAGCGTGGTGGGCTTCCTATTCCCAAACAAAAAAAAGAAAACGTAGCAGTTGTAGCTCCGATAGTTTCAAAACCTACAAAAAAAGAAAAGAAAAAATCTTCATCTACTTTTTTTGCAGGAATATTAGCTTTTTTTGCAAAAATCAATTGGAAAAAATTTGGCAAATTATTATTGCTTCTTTTAGCAATATGTGCGGTTATTGCAATTATTTATGGCTGTGTGATGTTGATCAAAAATATGCCAAAAAACAACGAATCACCAGCTGAAACAAACGTTGTTGTCTCTGATTCTATCCAACAAGAAATAACAACAACAGACACAACGACACTCATAAATGACAGTTTAACTGTTGCGGTAACGACAAACGATTCTGTTGCAACATCAGATACAATTGCGACAACGGAAGCAGAGCAAAAAGTAGAAACTACAGATACGGTTGAAACAATCAAATCAAACTACGTTCACTACAAATCAAAAAGTTCTCATACCGTGTTGAGCGACACTTTAGTCAACAAAGTTCGCCTTCGAATCATGATTCCAAGTAAATCTCGTGCAATCATTAAATTAGGTAGTCAAGTAAAGAAAGATTATAGCGTTGCTCTTGTAGCTCAAGCAACAGAATGGAGCGGTAATTCGTTTGCCTCGCAATTTGTTTATAAAGGAGAAAAACAAAACTCTTTAAAAGGTTATCGCAATGGATATTGTCTAATTCTTGACGGACGTGTAACAATCGGACATGGAGGATATAATATTGACAAATTAAAATATAATCAAAATGCTTATTTCTTCCGTCAACATAGTTTGGTTCGTCGAGGAAAATCGGTTGCTTCAAAGGATTCTCCGGTAATCAAACGACGTGCGTTGTGTAAAATAAATGGAAAAATCGGCATTATAGAAAGTTATAGTCCCGTTTCTATGTTTGACTTTGCACAAGCTCTCATCGATGCAGGAGTTCGCGATGCAATAGCACTTTCTTCCGGAGATCAAGCATTTTGCATGGCATTTACAGACAAAGAATATCGCTATGAAGTTGGAGTTCGTGCTCCTCGAGGATCTGCAAAAGTAGAAAATTACATTGTTTGGGAGTAAAATCCATATTTCCACAAAAAAAACGGAACTGAAAAATTATTCAGTTCCGTTTTTTATATCATCAAGTTGAGCACTCAAAACTTCCCACTCCGACATTTTTTGTTCGAGCGATTGTTTTAGTTGTTCATATTGCCGAAACAAATTTTCATCGGTAGATTGTTCTGCACTTTGAAATAATTGTTCAATATCAGCAATTTGCGATTCGATCTGTTCAATTTGATTTTCAACATCAGCAACCGATCGCTCCACTTTTTTAATCTGCCGACTACGTTCTTTTCGTTCTTCATACGAAATTTTTGAAAAAGAATTTTGAGGTTCTTTCTTTTCCACACCGGTTTGATTTCTCAAACCATTATTTCGTTCAAGTTCAGACAACGATGAAATTTGTTTTTTTTGCAAAAAATCATAAATTCCTCCAATATGTTCTCGAACTTTATGATTAGAAAATTCGTACACTTTGTCCACCAAACCATCAAGAAATTCACGATCATGACTCACGACAACAACTGTTCCATCAAACGCTTTTATTGCATTTTTCAAAACCTCTTTACTTTGCAAATCCAAATGATTTGTCGGTTCGTCAAGAATCAATAAATTCACCGGTTCCAACAACAATTTTATCATTGCCAAACGACTACGTTCTCCTCCCGAAAGTACCTTTACTTTTTTCTCACTTGCTTCTCCTCCAAACATAAACGCTCCAAGTATGTCACGAATTTTCAATCGAATATCTCCAACGGCAACACGATCAATTGTTTCAAACACAGAAAGTTCGCCATCTAAAAGAGACGCTTGATTTTGAGCAAAATATCCAATTTGGACATTATGTCCTATTTTCATTTTTCCATCATACTCAACCTCATTCATTATACACTTCACAAGCGTTGACTTTCCCTCTCCATTTTTCCCCACAAAAGCCACTTTTTCACCTCGATTGATAATCAACCCGATTTGATCCAAAATCAATTTATCGCCATACGATTTCGTAAGATTTTCAATCTCTACCGGAATCGATCCACTACGAGGTGCCGGAGGAAATTTCAAATTTAATTTTGAAGTGTCTTCAAGATCAATTTCAAGACGATCCAGCTTTTCTAATTGTTTTATACGACTCTGCACCTGAACCGATTTTGAAGCTTTATAACGAAATCGTTCGATAAACTCTTCCGTATCTTCAATCATTTTTTGTTGATTTTCATACGCGCGACGTTGTTGTTCTCGACGTTCTTGCCTCAAAACGAGATATTTATCATAATTCGCACGATAATCATAAATTTGACCCAAAGAAATTTCAATCGTTCGATTCGTAACATTATTGATAAATGCTCGGTCGTGACTAACCAAAATAACTGCCGAAGGCGATGTTATCAAAAATTGCTCCAACCACTGAATGGATTCTATATCAAGATGATTCGTCGGTTCATCGAGCAAAATTACATCCGGTTTGCTCAAAAGAATTTTCGCCAATTCAATTCTCATTCGCCAACCTCCGCTCAATTCAGATGTTTGTCGATCAAAATCAGAACGAAGAAAACCCAATCCCAACAACGTTTTTTCCAAATCTGACATATAATCTGCCCCACCCATCATTTGAAGAATTTCACTTTCGTGAGTAAGTCGATCAATCAAACTCAAATAATCTGCATTTTCATAATCTTCTCGCTCAGAAATTTCATTCGTCAACTGCTCTACCAATCGTTGTTGTTCATGAATACGAACGAAAGCCAACTCGGCTTCCTCTCTTACCGTCCGTCCATCTGTTTGCATCAAATGTTGAGGAAGATAACCTACACACACATTCTTTGCTTTAACAATTTGTCCGGAAGTTGGTTGCTCTATTCCCGCAATAATTTTCAACAACGTACTTTTGCCTGCTCCATTTTTTCCCACCAAAGCAACCTTATCTTTTGCATTAAGAAGAAAAGAAATGTCATCAAGCAAAACTCGTGTAGAAAACTCAACTGTTATATTCGAAACGGTAAGCATCTATTTTTTTTAAGCTTCTCGAATAAATTCAACAATATTTTTTCGATAATTCAATAATACACAAATAAATAGGGCAAATACATAGAAAAATCCGACATACTTGATTGCCAACGAAACAATCGTCGGTACTGCTGTTATATAAGCATCTGAAATTGCCACAACCGGTGTTTGTTGTGTATTTAGGCTCAATTTAATCGACGTGATTTTATCAAACAAACCAAACTTATCCCAAGCAAGTGTATTTGCCGAAGAATTCAACACGCCCATCTCATCTACTTTTACTTTTGAACGCTGACTTTCTATCAACTGAAGAGAATCCAAATTTGCAATTTCTTTTTTAGCAAATTCTATTTCTTGCAAATGAACTTCTACATATTTGTTTCGTCGTGCCAACAAATCTTCGTCTGCATTCAAATAATCCACGATCGCTTTTTGAACTTTCGGAAATTGAACATGCCCACGACTTTTCATCTCTACGATCAATTGATATTTCATCACACTTATCGTCGTATCCAACTCTTCTGTCACACCTTTTTTTGCATCACGGATTCCATCTTCATTCAAATCTACTGCCAAATAAGGATTTAGTCCAATAATGCACTCCACAAGAGCCGAATCCACTCCCAATTCTTTTGCAAAAATTGGTTGATGCTTTGATTGAGGATTGATTTTTTGACCTAAAACAGTAATTCTGTCTGCCACAATTTTATGATCAACACCTTGCATGTTGATGGCAAATTCTACTGTCATTTTTGGTTCGTACAAAAACTTATAAACCGTAAAACCACAACCGATGATCACAAACAACAGCACGACATACCAATAATGAATGTTGAATTTTGCAAACTGCAACAACTTAACAATCAGCCATTTGAAAAACCGAACTAATACATTTACCGATAATTTGATCAAATCAATCAAATCCAATTCTTTTTCTTGATTATTTTCTTGCATAAATATTGAATTTAGTTTTTTTTATATTATCATTTAAAAATTTAACGCTTTTTTACTCACGATTTCCGATTCCGTTTGGATTCTAATCGTAAATACTCCCGATGTGGCAATTCTTTTACTAAAAGTTTTATCATTAATATTTTCAACGGCTAAAACACACCGTCCAAACGAATCAAAAACCAAAACCCTTTGTATATGTTCGTCTGATCTGACATTTAAAGTCCCTTGACAAAACGAAACCTCAACTTCTTTTTTTATATTTTTAATTGCTGATTCAACTTCAAATTCTTCAATCCACTTATCTGCATACATGCCATACACATATTGCATCTCATTATCATAAACATATTTTTCATCTTTTCCCTCATCATAATTTACATTAAAAACATAGACTTTAATATCATGCTCCTTACAACGAGAAAACATTTCTTTATACTGATTTTCAGCCAACAATCGTCGAGAAACCGCAAGATAATTTATATTGTTATCAAGAAAATATTGTACTTTATCTCCTGCTATCAAATTCAACAAACATTCAGACAACATAAACTTTACACCTATAGATTTTGCTTCTTCTATTGCTTCAAACGAAAAAAGTTCCATTATCAATCTTTCTTTGTCCACAAAAAGAGAAGCCATTTTCGTTGGCTGATTTATTTTATCCGTTACCAACACCGCATCTTCATGTTCTAAAAACCACTGATTAATCCGCTCCATATTCAATGGTGTGTATCGTTCATAAATTTTATGTTCCAAAAAATGCTTTTCCGTAATAGGACATATACTATCACAACCCGTCATTGTCTTCCACTGCTCCCACTCATGAACAGCCAACACATTACCATATACATCTTCCAAAAAATCCAACTCAAAATATCTAAATCCATCGGCATAACTTTTATCCAAAGCCTCTAATGTATTCGTATAGATATGATTATCTATATTTCCTCCTGCATGAGCGATATAGCG
>JAGCLW010000014.1 GCA_017646805.1 Paludibacteraceae bacterium
AATTTGTAATTTCAAATACTCAAGTGAGTAAATGTCCTCAAGGTAATTTGCCCGAATTTGCTTTTATCGGACGTAGCAACGTTGGCAAATCATCGTTGATCAATATGCTTTGCAACAAAAAAAATTTAGCAATGACAAGTCAAAAACCAGGAAAAACATTGTTAATCAACCATTTCCTAATCAATCAACAATGGCATTTAGTTGATCTTCCCGGATACGGATACGCAAAAACAAGCAAAACACAACGCGAAAAGTTGCAGAAAATCATAGAATCCTATATCCTAAAAAGAGAACAATTATACAACCTTTTCGTGCTTGTTGATAGTCGACTTGAAGCACAAAAAATAGATCTTGAATTTATGGAATGGCTCGGCGAAAATGGCATTCCATTCTCTATTATTTTTACAAAAATTGACAAACAATCAAACGCTGAAACTCAAAGAAAAATCAATCGTTACAAGAAAAAACTTCAAGAAGTTTGGGAAGAACTCCCTCCTATACTAACTTCTTCTTCAGAAAAAGCAATTGGACGAGAAGAAATTTTATCTTATATCGAACAAATAATGAATCTTTAATCACAAAAATATCCCGTTCAATTGATATGATTTCAAATTCTTAAAAAAAGTTAAATTTATCTTAAAAAATCTAAAAACAAAATTGTAACTTTGCCACGAAAAAAAAAACATTTATTTGTTTTCATTTGGTATGAAATATTTCAAACTATACATATTCGGATTGCTTGCATTGCTGCTAACCAACAATGCTTATTCGCAAATTCAACCTTTTCATACAAATATTTATCACACACCTGTTGCTTGCAAAAACGAGAATCTACACATGGTAATTGATAGCGTAATCGGTATTGCGTATGATAAAAACGATTTGCCATTCGTAGCTTATCGCGAACAAAAAGATCGAGATTGGCAAGGACTTATTCATAGAGAATGGTTGTATTTCGCTGACGAACAACTTATTTTGAAACCAAGTATCTTAAAAATAAATTCTTACGACGAACAACGACGACCTACTTCTTTTGTTTATCATCATTGGGACAAAGAAATAGAAGAATACATCGAACAAGAAAAGTTGATTTTCCGATACGAAGAAAACTCACCCTATTACATTTCTACTTATTACAAAAAAAACGAATTGGGAGATTATAAAATCATCGACTCAACTCGCACTTTAATACATATAAACGAACACAATTTACCTTCGGATATTTATATCAATCATTTTCGCAATGGAGAATGGAAAGATTCAATTCATGAAAAATACACTTACAACGTAGATACAAAATTGGCAAAAAAACTAATTTCAACCTATGATTCTACAGAAAATACATGGAAAAATTCCATCGTATTCGAATTGGATTACCTCAGCAATAAACAAAGTGCAAGTGCGGTTGAATTATGGTGGAATGGACAATCTTGGTATCACCCACATTTTAAAATAGGAAATCAAGAATTTATCATAAACAGACATGTTTATTATTCAATGATAAAACACTACATTTTCGTTATGAACGAAGATAAAAACATGTCTCAATCAACAATCGCCAACGAATCGAACAAAAACTCATTTTACATCAATTCCGGAAATAAAGAAGCTATCATTCAGATACTTGATATAAGAGGAAATATTATTGACAGACAACGTTTTTCCGGAATTAAAGTATGTGATATGAGCAATTATAAAAAAGGAATTTATCTCATAAAAATTCAAATTGATCAAACAACAACGACCAGAAAAGTCATGATAAAATAAAACCTGACATTTCCTCAAAAAATCTTATCAAACCCTACAATCGGAATCTTTTTTTTATTACCTTTGCAGTCGCAAAAAAAAAGAGAATTGGACCCGTAGTTCAATGGATAGAATACCAGATTCCGGTTCTGACGATATGAGTTCGATTCTCATCGGGTTCACATGTTTTATTCGCCATTTTAGCTCAGTTGGTAGAGCAACGCATTCGTAATGCGTAGGTCTGGGGTTCGAGTCCCCAAAATGGCTCAAAAAAAAGGAGTGTAGAAAAATTCTACACTCCTTTTTTTATATTTAATACAAATTACTTTTTAAAAATGAAATAAACTGCAAGAATCAAAAAAATAAATCCAATAAAATGATTTAATCTTAATGTTTCGGTTCGAAAAAAAACGGTACTAAACACAACGAAAACAACAAGCGTAATGACTTCTTGTATAATTTTAAGTTGAAGCAACGAAAACGGACCTCCATTTCCGACAAAACCCATTCTATTGGCTGGAACTTGAATACAATATTCAAAAAAAGCAATAAACCAAGAAAAAACAATCACACCAAACAGAGGTAAATTGGCAAACCAATCCATGTCTTTCAAACGAAGATGACCATACCACGCAAATGTCATAAATATATTTGCAAGAATAAGTAAAAAAATAGTCAAAAAAGCTTGCATTTCTTTATTTTCTGTTATTTTAATTTTTGAGGTAAATAATCTTGTTGAACATTCATCATACTATTCCATAACGACTGACGAACATGTGGATTTTTTGACTCAAGTTCCAACAATAAATTTTTCATATCAAATCGGTGCGAATCGGATTCATACGAACAAAGCCGATTTTGCTTCCGATATGCTCTTTCTTCTGCAACTATTGAAGATTCTTTTTCGGTTATCAACGCCATTGGTCTAATAATCGTCATATCAAATTTATTCATTTTCAATAACGGAGGCATTGAACCAAAAGCTCCTTGAAAAGTAAGATTCATCAACAATGTTTCAAGAATATCATCTTGATGATGTCCTAAGGCTATTTTATTGCAATTTTCTTCTTCTGCTATTCGAAAAAGTTCTTTTCGTCTTGTCCAAGAACAAATAAAACAGGGCGATTTTTGCTTTGTATCTTCTTTTGATTCAAAAGATAATTCTCTATAAATAAACGGAATATCATAACGACCACAAAAATCACGAAGATATTGTTCGTCCGAATTATACGCAATATTTTTCAATTTTATGTGTGCCGCAATTAAAGAAAATCGTGGTTTATAAATTTTCATTCGTTCGCCAAGCAACTCTGTCAATAGCAAAGAATCTTTTCCTCCCGACAAACCGATCAGGATCTTATCGCCGTCTGCAATAAGACCAAAATCTTTCATACATTTATTTGCTTTTTTTTGTAAACGAGAAAACAAAACCGCTCTTTTTTTTCAAGTTTTTCTTCTTATTTCAACCACACTCCGCCATTCACAAAACCGCCGTTTGCTCCCTGACGACGAAACAAAAATTGCGACTGTATCAATGGATCGATTTCATTATTTTTTGGAATAAACATTTTTCCATTTGATTTTGTCAAATTTTTAACAAAATACATCATTATATCATATCCAATATAATCATAACGAGGTATCGTTGTCACATTATGTCCAAACTCCAACTTGAATTTTGCATTAAACGAGTTTGCCATTTTAGATGTATTTTCCGTATTGAATGGAGTATAATAAACCGTTTCTGAACAAATGGAAAGAGTCTGACGTTTCCAATGATAATTACCAAAAACGGTCAATTTAACGCCTTGCTTTTTCAATTCTTCCAATCGTGGTAAGAAATCTACCACCAAATCAGATTCTTTCGTTGCCAAAACGACAATATTTTCTTTTGTGTTTGACAAATAAGTTTTAATCGATGTCATCAAAATTGGCGTAAAATCGACTAATGTGTAAGGCATGTTCGCACGCTTCATTTTTTCTTCCAAAAATTTTGCAAACTCACTTCCTTCATCATTTACATCATTATTATACGTTACAAAAACAATATTTTTTTCTTTGAATTTTTCAAAAAATTGATCTGCCGCATGTTGAAAATAAACCGAAGCCGGACTATTGAAAACAAATAAATAAGGATTCGTCTTCACCTCCGGAACGTTCTTTGCAAAAGGAATAATCGTTGGTATTGAATTACGTTTGGCGTAAGCCGAAATTTCTTTTACTTGTCCCGGATAAGCCGGTCCAATGATAAGATTACTTGTTTTTAATTTTGAATGAGATTCTACCAATGTCGAACGCAAAGAAGAATTTGTTTTTCCTACGTCAAAAACATTCAATTCTATCCAATATCCTTTTTCTTTTAGTTCGCTCAATGCAATCAATATTCCTTGATAAAATTCAATAAACTTATACAATGTTGCATCTTTTTTTGTGGTCTCATTCATTTCGTCCAGCATAAATGGCAACAACACCGCTATTCTCAAAATATTATTGGAAGGAGAAGTTTCAAGTGTCGTTGCCACGACTAATTGTTGAGGATTAATCGGTTCAACAATTTTTTCTTCCACTTTTTGAATCGATTCATTTTGTTTTTTTTCCTTATTTTCTATAACTTTTTCTTCTTGTGGTTCTTTTTTATTTTGTGAAACTTTTGCAATTTCTTTGCTGTTTGGAATTGTGAGAATCATTCCGATACGCAACCCAGATTGAGCAATTTCAGGATTTGCATTTTGAAGATCGATCGGCTTTAATCCGTACATACGAGAGATTCCATAAAGTGTTTCTTTCGGTTTCACTTCATGCTGATTGGAAGCCAAAACAGGCGATTCGTTTTCTGACGATATTGCAACCTTTCCGGAAGCCGTTCGGTTTAGATATTGTTCTGTCGGGATACGTACTTCTTCTCCAATACTCAAGCCATCTGTAGCAGACGGATTGTATTCGTAAATCATATCAACAGAAACATTATAAAGACGCGAAATGGAATAAGTTGTTTCGCCTTTTTGTACCACATGATATTTAAAATCTTCTACGTTTGATGTCGAAGAAGTAGGCTCTAATTGTTTTTTAGCATGAGACTTCGCAACCGGAATATAGAATGTTTGACCAACTTTTGCTCCATAAATCGCTTGTTGATTAAACTGAATGATTTCTTCTTGTCGAACGTCAAATTTTTTGCTAATTCCATAAAGCGTTTCTTTCTCTTTCACTTCATACACATAAAAATCACGATTGTTTTTCTTCACAATCGGCAAATCCATTTGAGCAAAAAAAGGATTTGATAAAAGAGACAAAATAAAAAATACGATACATTTTTTCATACTTCAATATATAAAAAAACAACCTTGCCAGAGCACCCTAACAAGGAGTTATTATTCACTAATTTTAATTACACAAATGATTACAAAGATAATTGAAAAAAAGAAAAAAAATACTATTTTTGAAGTCTATTTCACAAATCTTTATCAAAAAGATTTTTTTCAATAACAAATCTCATTTTTATTCATTAAACATCACTTACTTTTATTTATGAAAAAATATATACTTCTCATATTCTGTTCGTTTTTTTATCTCACTCCACAACTTTTTGCTACAGAAACATTAAAAACCTCAGGATCGATTGTAAGTCTTTCCGAAATGAATCTTACCAATCTCAATTCTGCCATTGATGATGTTTTTTTTATTACCGATGAAAAAAACTTTTCCATACATTACGAACAAGAAAATGAATCTACGATTGAATGGTATCAATATTCTATCGCAGATTCCGACAAACAACTCATAAAAAGCGAAACGACCTCAAAATCAACACTAAATCAATCTCAAATCGAAGGAAACAAAGGTTATTTAATTCTTGTTAATGGTGTTACAAAAACTCGGTTTTGGATAATAAAAATAAACAAAAATGATTTGAATCAAGCAACTTCTGTGTCATTGGACAAATCTTCTATCAATTGTTCCGACATGAGTTTCACAATCAATTCGGTCACTCGTTTTCCCTACTATTTCAACAACAAAAAAGACTATATCACTCTTCCCTATACCATCGAAATGGAAAATATGCGTTGGAACGAAACCGAAAAAAAATGGGATAATTACACTCGCCGAGACACTCTTCTTCCTACGATTAACGATGATGAGACATCAATGACGATTATTGTCGATTCAATTCTAAAAAGTTCATATTTGCACATTGTAAATTCGCCAATTGCAGAAGGATTGGAACTTCCATTTGATACCATATCATCAGACACAATAATTCAAGCCATTACAGTGGAAATTCACCCTACAGCCACCATTTCTGAACGAGAAGGACTAAACGAACTTGATCGAAAAACAGAACAACCTTTTGGTGGATCTGCTCCTTTGGTTGTTGATTTAAAAAGTAATGCGAATATACCTGTTGCACAACAATTTGAATGGCATGTGTATGATAACGACCGAGGGGGAAATATTCCACGTTTCGACAGCGAATTCCGTCACACATTTGAACAACCCGGATTATATTCGGTTTCGTTGATTGCCGACAACGGATTACAATACATATCTCAAAATCACTATTGTTTTGCAAAAGATTCTACAATAACGATTACAATATTAGAAAGTGATTTGCAAATTCCAAATGCATTCTCTCCCAATGGCGATGGCATCAATGATGAATTTCGCGTAGCATTCAAATCGTTGGCAAAATTCAATTGTTGGATTTACAATCGTTGGGGTCGTCAGCTTTATCATTGGACTGATCCTACCAAAGGTTGGGACGGGACAATTGGAAGCCAAAAAGCCGAACCCGGAGCTTATTACTATGTCATCGAAGCCGTAGGTACAGATGGAAAAGAATATTGGAAACGTGGAAATATCAATTTATTTAGAAAATAAAAAATGAACACACTCAACGAACAACAACGTATTGCCGTAGAATATTGCGATGGTCCATCACTTGTCATTGCAGGAGCCGGTTCGGGAAAAACTCGTGTGCTAACTTATAAAATCATGCATTTACTCAATTGCGGATTGCCACCAGAAACCATTTTAGCTCTTACATTTACAAACAAAGCCGCAAAAGAAATGAGAGATCGTATAATGCAAATGGTTGGTTATCAAACGGCTAAACGATTATGGATGGGAACATTTCACTCGATTTTTGGACGAATACTACGCAATGAAGCCGAAAAAATCGGATTTACTCCCGACTTTACTATTTATGACACAGAAGATTCAAAACGAGCATTAAAATCTATCATCAAAGAAATGATGTTAGACGATAAAATATACAAAACAAACCTCGTTTTGTATAAAATTTCGGAAGCAAAAAACAACTTAATCACTGCTCAAAGTTATGCTCAAAATAAAATTTATACCTCACAAGATTACTATAATCACACACCGATGATTTCTGAAATTTATCGTCGATACGCTATCTATTGCAAAAGAAACAACGCAATGGACTTTGACGATATGTTATTGTATACCAATATTTTATTCAGAGATTTTCCTGATGTTTTAACAAAATATCAAAACACATTCGGATACATTCTTGTAGATGAATACCAAGATACAAACTTTGCTCAATATCTCATTATCAATCAACTTGGAGCAACACACAAAAGAGTTTGCGTTGTCGGCGACGATGCTCAAAGCATTTACTCTTTTCGTGGAGCAAACATAAAAAATATTCTCAATTTTCAAAAAACATATCCAGAAGGAAAAATATTCAAATTAGAAAGAAATTATCGTAGCACAAAAAATATCGTAAATGCCGCCAATAGCCTCATTGAAAAAAACCATAATCAACACAAAAAAATTTGTTTTTCTGAAAATGAAGATGGTGAAAAAATCACAATTTCTCAACTTTTTAGCGACTACGACGAATCTTATGCTGTAGCCTCAAATATAGAACAATGGATAAGAAAACAAGACGAACAAGTAAATTATGCCGATATTGCAATCTTATATCGCACAAACGCACAATCGCGTGTACTTGAAGAATCTTTACGCAAACGCATGATTCCTTACAAAGTCTATGGCGGAACATCTTTTTACCAACGAAAAGAAATCAAAGATGCCCTCGCCTATTTTCGACTAACTATCAACCACAAAGACGAAGAAGCTTTAAAACGTATCATCAATGTCCCTGCTCGAGGAATCGGAGAAACTACCCTAAAAAAATTGATTTCATGTGCAACAAACCACAATTGCAACACTTGGAATATCATAGAAAATCTTGAAGATTTTGATTTAAACATAAGCAAGAAAACCAAAGAAAATCTAATCAATTTTCGAGAACTATTTATCAACAACAGAAAACAATTATTCGAAATTGACGCTTATACACTTGCAAATAATATTATCCGTTCATCTGGATTAAAAACCGAAACGTTAAGAGATAATACGCAAGAAAACATTTCAAAACGCGAAAATTTAGACGAACTTCTAAAAGCAATTCACGCATTTTGCGAAACACAACAACAAGAAACCGGCACACAACCATTTCTTTCCGATTTTATGCAAGATGTCGCTCTACTCACCGATCAAGATATTGAAGATGAAAAAAGCAAAAATGATCCTAACAAAGTGACTATGATGACAATACACGCATCAAAAGGTCTTGAATTTGATTACGTTTTCATCGTCGGATTAGAAGAAAATCTATTTCCTTCAAGCATGATGCAAAGCGAAAATGATCTCGAAGAAGAGCGTCGTCTAATGTACGTTGCATTGACTCGAGCAAAAAAAGGATGTGCAATCACTTATGTAAAACAACGATTTAGAAATGGTCGTATGGAATTTTCCAATCCATCAAGATTTATTCAAGATATTGATTCTCAATATGTAAAAACAACAAATATTGTATCTCCTATCAGCAACTTAAATTCAAATAATTTTTCCTCTAAAAGCATTCATAATTTTTTAGAAAATAATCATTTAACCAAAATCACTCACAAAAAAGGTGAACAATGTCAAGAATTAGGCGAATTTGCCGTAGGAAAACGAGTAAAACACACTATTTTTGGATTTGGAACAATACAATCAATTGAAGATTTAGGAAACGACAGTCATCTTCGTATTCAATTTGACAATGTCGGGCTTAAAACATTACTCTCTAAATATGCAAAATTAGAAGTAATAGACTAACTCGTTTCTACAAAAAAAATTATCTATTCTCAAAAAAAAAAGAGCATTCCAAAATTGGAATGCTCTTTTCTTATTTAAAATACTATTTTATTAGTATTCCATTTTACTCATGCGAATATAGCTTTGATAACGTTTTTTAGCCATATCTTCACAAGCAGTGAACAATTGTTCTGCTTCTGCAGGATATTGTTTCATTACCGAAGCAAAACGAACTTCTCCCTTCAAATAATCTTGGAAACCGTCCCATTTTGGTTCTTTAGAATCAAGAATAAATGGATTTTTACCTTCTTCTTCTAATTGTGGATTGAAACGCCACAAATGCCAGTAACCACATTCAACCGCAGCTGCTTGTTCTGCTTGAGCTTTACCCATACCCTTCTTAAGTCCATGGTTAATACATGGAGCATAAGCGATAATAATTGATGGTCCTGGATAAGCTTCTGCTTCACGAATTGCTTTCAAACATTGAGCTTGATCTGCTCCCATTGCAATTTGAGCAACATATACATATCCGTAAGTTGTAGCTATCATACCAAGATCTTTCTTGCGAACACGTTTTCCTGAAGCAGCAAACTTAGCAATCGCACCAAGAGGCGTTGATTTAGAAGATTGTCCACCAGTATTAGAATATACTTCTGTGTCAAGAACAAGAATATTAACATCTTCTCCAGAAGCAATAACATGGTCAAGACCTCCATAACCAATATCATAAGAAGCTCCGTCTCCACCAATGATCCATTGTGAACGTTTCACTAAGAAATGAGATAATTCTTGAAGTTTTTGACAATGACTACAACCTTTTGCCGCACCAGCTTCAATCAATGGTTTCATTTTTTCAGCTGCAACTTTAGATGCATCAGCATCATCTTTTCCAGCCAACCATTCTTGTGCAACAGCCTTAAATTCATCTGAAGCACAATCCGCAGCAAGAGCATCTGTCAAAATATCAGAAATGCGAGCACGCATCTTTTTGTTTGCCAAAACCATTCCAAGTCCAAATTCGCAGAAGTCTTCAAACAATGAATTTGCCCATGCTGGACCTTGACCCTTTTCATTTGTTGTGTATGGTGTTGAAGGAATTGATCCTGAATAAATTGAAGAACAACCAGTTGCATTAGCAATAATCTCACGATCTCCATAAAGTTGAGAAATCAATTTTACATATGGAGTTTCGCCACAACCAGAACAAGCACCTGAGAATTCAAACAATGGAGTTGCAAATTGTGAATTTTTAGGACTTTGTTTAATGTCTACAAGATCTTGTTTGCTCTTAACATTCTTAACACAATATTCCCAATTAGCAGCTTCTGCTTTTTCTTGTTCAAAAGGAACCATCTTAAGTGCTGGACCTCCAGCTTTAGGATTTCCAGGACAAACATCAACACAGTTTCCACATCCAAGACAATCCATAACTCCGACTTGCATACGGAAACGCATTCCTTTCAATTGTGCAGGAGCTTTGATTTCTAATGTTGCACCATTAAATTCTGCTGCTTCTGCTTCATCCATTACAATCGGACGAATACATGAGTGAGGACAAACAAAAGCACACTTGTTACATTGAATACAGTTATCAGCTTCCCAAGTAGGAACAAATGGAGCAACTCCACGTTTTTCATAAGCTGCAGTTCCTTGTGGCCAAGTACCATCTTCAATTCCTTTAAATGCTGAAACTGGAAGAAGATCTCCATTTTGAGCATTGATAGGGCGAACAAGTTCATTGATAAATGCAGGATCATTATTTGCTTCAACTACGTCATCAGCAAGATTTGCCCATGCTGAATCAACTGTAAGTTGTTTGTACTCTCCACCTCTATCAACTGCCGCATAGTTCTTATTCACAATATCTTCACCTTTCTTACCATAAGATTTTACAATGAATTTCTTCATTTGTTCTACAGCAAGATCAACCGGAATAACTTCTGTGATACGGAAGAATGCAGATTGAAGAATTGTATTAGTACGATTACCCAATCCTATTTCTTGTGCAATTTGAGTTGCATTGATATAATAAACAGAAATATTATTTTGAGCAAAGTATTTCTTTACATTATTTGGAAGATTTGAAACCAATTCTTCTCCTTCCCAAATTGTGTTAAGAAGGAATGTTCCATTCTTTTGAAGACCACGAGTCACATCGTACATACGAAGATATGCTTGAACATGACATGCCACAAAATTTGGAGTATTTACCAAATATGTAGAACGGATTGGATTGTCTCCAAAACGAAGGTGAGAACAAGTAAATCCTCCCGATTTTTTCGAATCGTAAGAGAAATATGCTTGACAATGTTTGTCTGTGTTATCTCCAATAATTTTTACAGAGTTTTTATTTGCTCCGACAGTTCCGTCTGCTCCAAGACCATAGAATTTAGCTTCAAACATTCCGGCTCCACCAAGTGCAATTTCTTCTTTTTGAGGAAGAGAAGTAAATGTTACATCATCAACGATACCAAGTGTAAAATGATCTTTTGGTTGTGGCAATGCAAGATTTTCAAACACTGTAAGAATTTGAGTTGGAGTTGTATCATTTGATCCAAGACCATAACGACCTCCTACAATAACCGGAGCATTTTCTTGTCCATAGAAACAATCTTTCACATCAAGGAATAATGGTTCTCCATTTGCTCCTGGTTCTTTTGTACGATCAAGAACTGCGATTCGTTTAACTGTTTTTGGCACTGCTGCAAGGAAATGTTTTGCAGAGAATGGACGATACAAATGAACGGATACCAATCCTACTTTTTCTCCTTTTGCAATAAGATAATCTATTGCTTCACGAGCAGCTTCCGTTACTGACCCCATTGCAATGATAACACGATCAGCATCTTCTGCACCATAATAATCAAACAAACCGTATTTACGACCTGTGATCTCAGATATTTTATTCATATATTCTTCTACAATTGCAGGAACTGCATCGTAATAAGAATTGCAAGACTCACGATGAGCAAAGAATGTATCTGGATTTTCAGCCATACCACGAGCTACCGGACGTTCTGGTGTCAATGCACGAGAACGGAATTCTGCAAGAGCTTTTTGATCAACAAGCGGAGCTAAATCTTCATTTTCCAACAATTCTATTTTTTGAATTTCGTGAGATGTACGGAATCCGTCAAAGAAATTCAAAAATGGAACGCGACTCTTAATTGTTGCAAGATGAGCAACTCCGGCAAGATCCATAACTTCTTGTACAGAACCTTCTGCAAGCATTGCAAATCCTGTTTGACGACAAGACATAACATCTTGATGATCTCCAAAGATACACAATGAATGAGATGCTAATGTACGAGCTGAAACATGAAATACCGAAGGTAAAAATTCTCCAGCAATCTTGTACATATTAGGAATCATAAGAAGAAGCCCTTGTGACGCTGTATAAGTCGTTGTCAAAGCTCCTGCTTGAAGAGATCCATGCACTGCTCCTGCAGCACCACCTTCTGATTGCATTTCTTGAACAAGCACTGTTTCGCCGAAAATATTTTTACGACCTTGAGCAGCCCATTCGTCTACATACTCTGCCATCGTTGATGATGGCGTGATTGGGTAAATTGCCGCTACTTCTGAAAACATATACGAGATATGTGCAGCAGCTTGGTTACCATCACAAGTAATAAACTTTTTTTCTTTTGCCATTTTACTTGTTATTTAAATTTGAAGTTGATAATTTTTATAAATTCTATAATTATTTTTCACTTTTCACGAAGGACAAAGATACATTTTTTCTTTGAAAAAAGACTATAAAAAACGGATTTTATACAAAAAAAATAACGATTTAGAAAAAAACATTTTTCCTAAATTCATTTTCTATAAAATCATTCTATCGTATTGATGTCAAAAGGTGTAACTTGATAAACAAAATAATTCAACCAATTAGTATATAACAAATTAGCGTGAGAACGCCAACGTACTAATGGCGATAAGTTCGGATTATTTTGAGGATAATAATTGCGTGGAATATCAATTGGCAACCCTTTTGATATATCTCGCTTATATTCTTCGTCAAGTGTGTATGGAGAATACTCCGCATGACCCGTAATAAAAATTTCTCGCCCATCTTTTCCCATTACAATAGACACTCCTGCATCGGCAGATTCTGCAAGAATCTGTAAATTCTCAACTCGCTCTATATCTTCTCTACGAATTTCAGTATGTCTACTATGTGGCATGTAAAAAACATCATCAAATCCGCGAAACAAAGGATTTTGAGAATCATTTGTCACATGTTCAAACACACCAAACATTTTTTTTGTCAACGGATATTTTTTTATACCATAATAATGATACAAAGCCGCTTGAGCTGCCCAACAAATAAAAAATGTTGATGTCACATTTGTTCGTGCCCAATCAAAAATTTCTTTCACTTCACCCCAATAAGTCACTTGATCATATTCTAAATGTTCAACCGGAGCTCCCGTAACAATCAACCCATCGTATTTATGTTTCTTAACTTCTTCAAAATCTATGTAAAACTCCATCAAATGCTCTATTGGAGTATGAGTAGGTTTGTGACTGTGTAATTTGATAAATTCTAACTCTATTTGCAATGGTGTATTTGATAACAAACGAACAATATCTGTTTCTGTTGTCACTTTTATTGGCATAAGATTAAGGCAAGCGATTCGCAACGGACGAATATCTTGTAAATCTGCCCGAGTTGAATTCATAACGAAAATATTTTCGTTTTTCAACAATTCTATTGCAGGTAATTTATCTGGAAGTGTTAAAGGCATATTTCTAAATAAAAATGAACTGCAAAAATACAATTTTTTCTCAAATTACAGAAGTAAAAAAATAGAGGTATACAAGATGACACCTCTATTTATCAAAATTATTATTATTTATTTTTCTATCAAACTCGCTCGTAATTTTTGTTCCCAACGCCAAGCCGACAAAAGTGTTTCTTCTATTGTCGACTCTGCTTTCCAACCCAAAACAGAATTTGCTTTTGTAGAATCTGCCCAAACTTGTTCGATATCTCCTGATCGACGACCAACTATTTGATACGGCAAATCAACTCCGGTAACTTTTTTAAACGCACTGATAAGTTCTAAAACTGAAGTTCCCTTTCCTGTTCCTATATTAAAACATTCCAAAGCCACATCTTGTTTGTTTTCCAACATACGTTTCACCGCCAAAACATGAGCTTTCGCTAAATCGACCACATTGATATAATCTCGAATACAACTACCATCAGAAGTATTATAATCATCTCCAAAAACACTTAATTTTTCTCGAAGACCAATAGCTGTTTGTGTGATAAATGGAACTAAATTGCTTGGAATTCCTACTGGCAATTCACCAATTTCGGCAGATGGATGTGCTCCAATTGGATTGAAATAACGAAGAAGAATACTATTCATTTCTGCTCCGGAATGAATAACATCTCGAATAATTTCTTCACAAATTTGTTTCGTATTTCCGTATGGAGAAGTTGCAGGCTTTATGGGAGCATCTTCAGTCACAGGCAATACATCGGGTTGTCCATATACCGTACAAGATGAAGAAAATACTATATTACGAATTCCATGGATTGGCATTAAATCAAGAATATTCATCAATCCATTGACATTATTTCGATAATACATTATCGGCTTTTCAACGGATTCTCCGACCGCTTTGCTTGCGGCAAAATGAATAATCGCTTTTATACCTTCATATTTTGAAAACATATCATCCATAGCAACATAATCTACACAATCTATATTTTCAAAATGAGGCTTTATGCCCGTTATATGCTCTATTCTTGCTATTGATTCTATGGTAGAGTTGGACAAATTATCAACAATAATAACTTCAAACCCTGCATTCTGAAGCTCAACAACAGTATGAGATCCTATATAACCCGTTCCACCAGTTACTAATACTTTTACGTTATCCATATCAAATAATAGTATACGAAAACAACTTAAAACAACTTTGCCGGATAAACCCCTTGATTCACTAATTCATTAATTTTTAACAAAACAATCGGTTTGTCTTGTGCATAAGTCACTCCAAACCATTTGCTTGTAGTATCCAACAAACGAACTGTTGCTTTGTTTTCTTTAATAAGAAAATCAACAACAGAAGGAATATAAAATTCTGCTTTAAGACTATCTTTATTTTCTTTTAAAAATTCAACAAAAAGTTCTTTTGAATAAGAAAAATAATCCGGAGTAAATCCCCACATATTCATTGAAACAAGAGTTCCTTGCTCTATCTTTTGTTTTTGATGAAATTCATCTTGATAAGTAATAATTCCAGCATTACGCTCTATTTTTTCTCGCTCTACGATACCCGACAAAAAGCCATTTTCATCACTTGTACAAACTCCTCGATTCACCATTCCACTATCCGATAATGTGTTCTCTACTCGATACCCAACCATACAATACTTCCCTTTTAAATCCTGAACTTCTTTCAAAAAATCAGCCAATACCTGAAATGAATTTGCCCCATAAAAATCATCTGCATTAATCACTGCAAACGGTTCTTTAATTACATCAGCTCCCATCAACACCGCATGATTCGTTCCCCAAGGGCGTGTCCGTTCTTTATTCGGACAAAAACCTTGAGGCAAAGAATCTACCTCTTGAAAAACAACCTCCGTATCTATAATTCCCTCATATTTTTTCAATACTATATCTCTAAATTCTTGTTCAAAAGAATGACGAATAACGAATACAACTTTCCCAAATCCTGCTCGTTTGGCATCATAAACAGAATAATCCATAATTGTTTCTCCATTAGGACCAATTCCATCTAATTGTTTCAAACCTCCGTACCGGCTCCCCATTCCTGCAGCCAAAACAAATAATGTTGGTTTCATCTCTACAAAAACGCTTATTTTTTAATTATTTATAATGTTCTTTTTTTTATTATTTACATCTCTAAATGAGCGTCGCAAAGATACAAAACATTTATCATAATAGTCTATTATTTTAAACTTTTTTAAGTTTTTCGCCTTAAAAAACTATTATTTTGTCCATTTCATTCTATTTAATACAAAATCAAAAATTTTAATTTAATGACAAAAAAAAAAGACTAAGAAAAATTTTCTTAGTCTTTCTTTGTTTCTATAAAAAAACTTATGCATTCTTTGCTTTTTCAACGATTGCTTTGAATGCTTCTGGGTGATTCATTGCCAAATCTGCAAGAACCTTACGATTCATTTCAATTCCTGCTTTATGAAGCGTTCCCATCAATTTTGAATAAGACATTCCTTCCAAGCGAGCAGCGGCATTAATACGTTGAATCCACAATGCACGGAAATTACGTTTTTTAGTCTTACGATCACGGAAAGCATAAGTAAGACCTTTTTCCCAAGTATTTTTGGCAACAGTCCATACATTCTTTCTCGCACCATAATATCCTCTTGTAAGTTTGAGGATTCTTTTTCTTTTAGCTCTTGAAGCTACATGATTTACTGATCTAGGCATAATTAAAATTAATTTTGATTGTTAGCGTTTCTCTCTACAAGAGAAATCTTCAAATGCTAAACATTCTGTTAAAAATAAAAAGATAAGTTTGCGTTTAAGACTACTTCAATCCCAACAAGATTTTAGCTTGCTTTTCATCAACTCGAGCAACTATAGCATCGTGAGTCAAAGAACGTTTTTGCTTAGTTGTCTTTTTTGTCAAGATGTGACGCTTAAAGGCGTGCTTTCTTTTAATCTTTCCTGATCCGGTAAGAGCGAATCTTTTTTTTGCACCGGAATTAGTCTTTAATTTTGGCATTATACAATTATTTAATTAATAAAATTTATTTCTTTTTCGGAGATAACATGATTATCATACGTTTTCCTTCTAAAACCGGAAGTGAATCAACTTTTGCAATTTCTTCAAGATCATTTGCAAAACGCAACAATAAAACTTCGCCTTGCTCTTTAAACAAAATAGAACGTCCTTTGAAAAAGACATAAGCTTTCACTTTGCATCCCTCGTTAATAAAACCGATGGCATGTTTTAGTTTGAAATTATAATCATGTTCATCTGTTTGAGGTCCGAAACGAATTTCCTTAACAACAACTTTAGTCGCTTTCGCTTTTTGTTCTTTTTCTCGTTTCTTTTGTTGATACAAAAACTTTTGATAATCAACTATTTTACAAACCGGAGGAACCGCATTAGGAGAAATCTCAACAAGATCCAATTCCAAATCATCTGCTATTTTTATAGCTTCCTGAATAGAATATACTCCTTGCTCCACATTTTCACCAACCAATCGCACTTCTTTAGCTATTATTTTTTCGTTGATCTTGTGTTGCTCTTCTTTTTCTACGCGTCCACGAATACGTGAACGATTGTCTTGTGTTGCGATAATTAAATCCTCCTTAAAATTTGTTTATATTCTTGCATTTTTGGTGTACAACGCTCTATACACACTTTTTGCGGGCACAAAGATACACTTTTTATTTGAAATACAATATTTTTCTAAATATTTTTTCACAAAAAAAAATAATAAAGACGCCGTTTTGAATTAAGGCGTCTTTATAAAAAACTATTTCTCTTTTAAGACTTTAACAAACAGTCATCATTGCTTCTACTTCCTCTTTTACTTTCGTTGCAAAATCTTGAACAGAAAGCACTCCCATATCTCCTTCTCCTTGTTTACGAATAGAAACTTGATTATTTTCAGCTTCTTTTTCTCCGACAATCAACATATATGGAATACGTTTCAATTCATTATCACGAATTTTACGACCAATTTTTTCATTACGATCATCAACAATTGTGCGAATATCTTGTGCATTCAAAGTTTCCGCAACTTGATTCGCATAATCATTGAATTTCTCACTAATAGGAAGAACAACAACTTGATCCGGAGTAAGCCATAATGGAAATTTACCGGCTGTATGCTCTATCAAAACCGCAACAAATCGTTCCATACTTCCAAATGGAGCACGATGAATCATTACCGGACGATGTTTTTTGTTATCTTCTCCGGTGTATTCAAGTTGAAAACGTTCCGGAAGATTATAATCGACTTGGATTGTTCCCAATTGCCAACGACGACCAATTGCATCTTTAACCATAAAATCTAATTTTGGTCCATAGAATGCAGCCTCTCCAAGTTCTACTTTTGCATTCAAACCTTTGTATTTACAAGCTTCAACAATAGCTGTTTCGGCTTTTTCCCAAACATCGTCGGATCCAATGTATTTTTCTTTATTATTTGGATCTCGAAGAGAAATTTGAGCTTCAAAATTTTCAAAATTCAAAGCTTTAAAGATTATGAAAATAATGTCCATTACTTTCATAAATTCTTCTTTTAATTGATCTGGACGACAAAAGATATGAGCATCATCTTGAGTGAACGAACGTACACGTGTCAAACCATGAAGTTCTCCACTTTGTTCGTAACGATAAACCGTACCGAATTCTGCATAACGAAGTGGCAAGTCTTTATACGAATGCGGTGTAAGTTTATAAATCTCGCAATGATGAGGACAATTCATCGGCTTAAGCAAATATTCTTCTCCTTCTTCTGGAGTATGAATTGGCTGAAAAGAGTCTTGTCCATATTTTGCATAATGCCCTGAAGTCACCCAAAGTTCTTTCTGTCCTATATGAGGAGTCATAACTTGTTGGTAACCAAATTTTTTCTGAATACGTTTCAAGAAGTCTTCAAGACGAAGACGAAGTGCTGTCCCTTTTGGCAACCAAAGAGGCAATCCCTTTCCTACCGATTCTGAAAATGCAAAAAGTTCTAATTCTCTTCCTATCTTACGATGATCACGTTTTTTTGCTTCTTCCATCAATGCAAGATATTCATCAAGCATTTTTTTCTTTGGAAAAGAAATTCCATAAATACGAGTAAGCATCTTACGTTTTTCATCTCCACGCCAATAAGCACCTGCTACCGCAGTCAATTTTATCGCCTTTATTGGAGCCGTAGATGGCAAATGTGGACCTTTGCATAAATCAGTAAAATTTCCTTGAGTATATGTTGTGATCGTTCCATCTTCCAATTCTGAAATCAACTCACATTTATACGTTTCTCCTCTTTCGGAAAACATTTTCAAAGCATCGTTTTTCGAAATTTCTTGACGAACAAGATTTTCTTTTTTAGCCACAAGTTCCATCATCTTATTTTCTATTGTAGCCAAATCACTTTCCTTAATGGTTGCTTCCGCAGGATCTACATCATAATAAAATCCATTTTCAATAGCAGGACCTATACCAAATTGAATTTTAGGATAAAGTTCTTGAAGTGCTTCTGCAAGGAGGTGAGCCGATGTGTGCCAAAAAGCATGTTTTCCTTCTGCATCGTCCCATTTATGAAGACGAATTTCACAATTTTCGTTTATTGATCGATTCAAATCCCAAACTTCATTATTTACGCTAACAGAAAGAACTTCTTGAGCCAAACGCGAACTGATACTTTCTGCTATTTGCATTCCGGTTGTTCCGATAGGATACTCTCGTACATTTCCATCGGGAAAAGTTACTTTTATCATATTGTTATTCATTTTATTTCAAAAAATTTTTTTTACATTCTATCTGGCATTTCGATACCCAATAAAAACATTGCTGATTTTAAAATAATAGCGACCATTTTTGAAAGTTTTAATCGCATAATTTTTATGGATTCGCATTCTTCTTTTAGAATTGAAAAATCATGATAATATTGATTATATTCTTTTGCCAAATCGTATGTATAATTAGCGATTACCGCAGGACTACATTCTTCTGCAGCTTGAGCAACCACAACTTCAAATGCTGCCATTTTTTGAATCAAAGCAATTTCTTTTTCATTCAAAACCACGTCTGACAACATTGCGGAAAGATTAAACTCTTCCGCTTTACGAAGTAATGATTTGATTCGAGCATGTGTATATTGAATAAATGGACCTGTATTTCCATTAAAATCAATTGATTCTTTTGGATTAAAAGTCATATTTTTTCGTGGATCAACTTTGAGAATAAAGTATTTCAAAGCTCCTAATCCAACCATTCGTGCAATGTCGTCTGATTCTTCTACCGAAAGTCCATCTAATTTTCCCAATTCTGATGAAATTTCTTTTGCCGTTTGAATCATTTCTGCCATCAAATCATCAGCATCGACAACTGTTCCTTCTCGACTTTTCATTTTTCCTTCCGGCAATTCCACCATTCCATAAGAAAAATGCGTCAAATCTTTTCCCCACTTGAAACCTAACCGATCAAGAAGTATTGACAAAACTTGAAAATGATAATTTTGTTCGTTTCCAACGACATAAATCATTTTATCTATTGGATATTCCGAAAAACGAAGCGACGCTGTCCCTATATCTTGTGTCATATACACAGATGTGCCATCTGCACGAAGCAACAATTTTTCATCTAATCCATCTTTCGTCAAATCTGCCCACACACTTCCATCTTCTCTTTGATAAAAAACTCCGGTTTTCAATCCCTCTTCCACTTTGTCTTTTCCAAGAAGATATGTTTCTGATTCGTAATATATTTTATCAAAATCAACACCTAAATTTTTATACGTTTGATCAAATCCATCATAAACCCATTGATTCATTTTTTCCCAAAGCGAACGAACTTCTTTGTCTCCGGCTTCCCATTTGCGAAGCATTTCTTGAGCCTCAAGCATAAGCGGTGCATTTTTCTTTGCTTCCTCTTCTGTTTGACCTTGAGCCATCAAATTTTTTATCTCGTTTTTGTAATGCTTATCAAATTCCACATAATAATCTCCGACAAGATGATCGCCTTTTTTCTTAGAAGATTCCGGAGTTTCGCCATTTCCATATTTTTGCCAAGCAAGCATTGATTTACAAATATGAATTCCTCGATCGTTAACTATATTTGTTTTAACAACCTTTTTTCCATTAGCTTTCATTATTTCACTAATAGAATAGCCCAACAAATTGTTGCGAATATGCCCAAGATGCAATGGTTTGTTTGTGTTTGGAGAAGAATATTCTATCATAACCAATTCGCTATCTTCCGTCATTTGCTTAAATCCAAATTGAGATCCTTTTTCACTCATATCATTAAGCAAATCAATCCATAAAGAGGACGAAATGGAAAGATTTAGAAATCCCTTGATTACATTAAAATCCGAAATTCCAATATTTTGTTGTTTTATCCAATTTCCGATCTCTGCACCTACAAGATCAGGAGATTTTTTAGCAGCTTTAACAAAAGGAAATATCACTACCGTGAGATCTCCAACAAATTCTTTTTTTGTTTTTTGAATCTGAACGGAAGACATTTCAATTGCTAAATCATACAACTCTTTTACTGCCAAAACAACTTTTTCTGCAATATTTTGTTCTATCGTAGTCATATTTATTTTTTCCTTATAAAAACCTAAAATAACGTGCAAAGATAGTAAAAACAATTTAATTAAATTACTTCCTTTTTGATTTTCAAAAAAAAAGAGAACAACATATTGTTATTCTCTTAAAATTCTCAACAAACATTGTCTAAAAAAACAATTTTTATTCAAATTCTTCCATTGTAAATGAAGATGCTAATTTTTTTGCTTCAGACTCTGCTACACGTTGCTTATTTCTTTCTTCCGTTTCCGGATCTTCTCTTCTAATAAAGGATAGAACATCTGAAAATCCTTCTTCAAATTTTGAAAAATCTTCAGGATAAATAAATATTTTGTGTTTTTCAAACGACACTTGAGCATTTTCATCAAATCCTTTTACTATTTTTTTACTTTCCGTCAAAGCAATATACATTTCCCCGTGTTTGTTCTTTTTCACATCAAGATAATAGATTCGTTTGCCAGCTTTGATCGAATGAGAATAAACAATATCTTGCTCTTTTGAATCTCTTTTGTTAAAGTTTTCCATAAGTAAAATCCTCTTTTGTCGTTTAATAATATTATAACTATTTGTCTATCAATTGTACAAGTAAAAAAATACTTCCACATGAAAGGACATGCAAATATGTAAAAAAAAAATGAAATATCCAATTTTTATTTATTTTTTCAATGTTTTTTATTTCAAAACAAATTAAAATACATGATTTTTCGTATCTTTGCGGTCGATTTGCTGAAAGAGTTTAGCAAAAAAAATAAATAAAAGAAAAATTATGATTAACAGAACGATTCTACGTATCAAAATATTACAAATATTATTTGCCAGTCAAAGTCAAAAAAAATCCGACGTACAAAAACAGTTAAACGATAACTTAAAACTGCTACACAATAGTATTGATGCGACATACAATCTTTACGTTTATTTATTGTATTTGATATCAAACGTCACTTCTTACGCAGAACAACTAATAGACGAAGGAAAAAACAAACTCCTACCTACGGAGGAAGAACGCAATCCTAATATGCGATTTGTGCAAAATAAATTTGCTCTACAAATTCAAGAAAATATCGCAATCAACGAGTACATAGAAAAAACAAAATTTTCATGGAAAAATTTTGATCTCGTTCTTAAAAACATTTACGAAACAATCGTTGCTCAAGATTTCTACAAAGAATACATGAGCAAAGAAAATTCTTCGTACGAAGAAGACAAAGAATTATGGAGAAATATTTTCAAATCGTGTTTCTACGACAATGAATTTTTTGAAGAAATATTAGAAAATTATTCTATTCATTGGACAGACAATTTAGCCATCGTTCTCACGTTTGTGATAAAAACCATCAAGTTTTTTGATGAAAAAAATGGAGCAAATCAAGAAATTCTACCACAATATCAAACTTTAGACACATTATCTTACGCAAATGAACTTTACAAAGATGCTGTTCTAAACGAAGAAAAATATCTGCAATTGATTGATAAACAAACTACGGCAGAATGGGATATTGATCGAATTTCTCTAATGGACAAAACAATTCTACAAATAGCATTAGCCGAAATTTGTACATTCCCAACCATTCCAATCCAAGTATCCATTAACGAATACGTTGAACTTACAAAAATTTATAGCGACGAAAAAAATGCTAAATTCGTAAACGGAGTCTTGGATAAAATTTCAAAACGACTTCTTGATGAAGGCTCTATAACAAAAGTAAAATTAGTTAAATAATAAAATAATCTCACATGGAAATGCTAAACATTTTATTACAAGCTCAAGAGGGAGCTCAAGGATCCGGAATGATGAATATCATAATGATCGTCTTAATGATTGTTGTTTTTTATTTTTTCATGATTCGTCCTCAACAAAAGAAACAAAAAGAACTTCAAAACTTTCAAAACTCACTGACAAAAGGCTCTAAAGTATTAACAGCAAGTGGTGTTTATGGAAAAATCACCGGAGTTGCCGACAACTATTTCATGGTAGAAATTGCCAACAACGTAGAAATTAAAGTTCAAAAATCTTCCGTTTATCCAACAAACGAAGAAACAAAATAAACATTTTGAAAAATTTAACAAAAAAAATACTACAAAAGATTAGGACCTACCTTACAGGCAACGTCCTAATCTTTTTTGTTTGTATTATCGTATCTTGTGTTTTTTGGTTTCTATTTACTTATAGCGAAAATATCGTTTACGAATACGAAGTTCCTATAAAAATCACAAATTTGCCCGACAAATACATTATCACAAGCAAAGTGCCTCAAAAAATCCGCGTTACAAGTAGCGACATTGGATTTCATCAATTGCATCTACATTGGAAAAAAGACAAATTACCAGCGTTACAGATTGACATGACATATTTGGTTGACACAACTCAAAGACAATACACCGTCAACAACAAAATGCTCCGAAAAATACTACACGATTATCCTTATACCTCAACCAAACAAAGAATCATAGAAACGTATCCGAAAGAATTCACCTTTCACTATGAAATTTTGCATGAAAAAGTTGTTCCGATCATACTCGTTGATTCTTCTGACATCAACGACAATTTCATGTTGAAAAATCAAATACAATTAAATCATCAAAAAGTTAAAATTTTTGGAAACAAAACGCTTCTCGATTCTATAAATTATGTTTATACAAAACCTATTTTGGACACAAACATAACAGAAAATAAAAACATTAAATTAGCATTAGACATCAATCCTCGTCTAAAAACCGATCTAAACGAAGTTACCGCAATTATAAAAATAGAACGAACAACAGAAAAATCATTAGAAATTCCAATCAACATAATCAATGTACCTCAAGGTACAATCGTACGAATTTTTCCTTCCGTCGCAAAAGTTACATTTATGGTTGGACTTTCTCATTACAAAAAAATTACGGCACAAGATTTCTCGCTCACATTGGATTATCTCCAATTGCAAAGCACAACAGACAATGACATTACCAAAGGAAAACTAAATATTTCGACCAAACACCCTTTTGTAAAATCAATACGGTTATCACCAAACGAAGTAGATTATGTCATCGAACAATAAACCAATAACCATTGGAATTACCGGAGGAATCGGAAGCGGAAAAAGTACGGTCTGTCGGATATTAAAAAATATGAATTTGCCAATTTATGATGCAGATTCGCAAAGTAAAATTCTTTGCAACACAAATTTCAAACTCAAGTTTGCTCTTACCGAAAATTTTGGGACAACAATATACGATACGCAAGGAAATTTGGATCGACAAAAATTTGCTTCAATTATTTTTTCAAACACAGAATTGCTAAACAAAGCAAATAACATTATACATCCAATTGTTAGCGAAGACTTTCTGAAATGGAAACTACAACAAAATTCGCCAATCGTCATTGTTGAAAGTGCCATTCTATGTTTTTGCGAATTGAAAAATAAAGTAGATAAAATTCTTGTTGTTGTGGCAGAAAAAGAAACAAGAATTGAACGAGTGATGAAAAGATCAAATCTTACAAGAAACGAAGTTCTTTCTCGCATACAACACCAAATTTCGGAAAATGAATTGGTAAAGATGAGCGACTTCGTTGTTCAAAATAATCCTGATCAACTCCTTATTCCTCAAATCGAAACAATTATTTCTTCATTGATAAAACCCTAAAAAAAAAATCGTACATTTTAGTGTACGATTTTTTTATTTTTTTATCTTTTTTCCAACAACACAACATTTTCTACATGATGCGTATGAGGAAACATATCAACCGGTTGAACCTTCATTACTTTATATTTTTCGTCAAGCAAAGCAAGATCTCTTGCTTGTGTCGCAGGATTGCAACTAACGTAAACAATTCGTTTTGGAGTTGCAAATAAAATGGTATTTATCACATCTTCGTGCATTCCGGCACGTGGAGGATCTGTTATGATAACATCTGGCGAACCATGTTGATTGATAAATTCTTGAGTCAAAATATCTTTCATATCTCCCGCAAAAAACAACGTATTCTTCAATCCATTCAATGTTGCATTTTCTTTTGCATCTTCGATTGCTTCCGGAACATACTCGATACCAATCACTTTTTTACACGAACGAGCAATAAAATTAGCTATCGTTCCCGTTCCCGTATATAAATCATAAACCAATTCTTCGCCCGTAAAATTAGCAAAATCACGCACAACTTTATACAATTCGTATGCTTGCAAACTATTCGTTTGATAAAATGATTTTGGTCCAACCTTAAACTTCAATCCTTCCATTTCTTCTTCAATAAAATCTTTCCCGGCATAAACAACAACTTCCTGATCCATAATCGTATCATTTGCCTTTTGATTGATGACATAAAGCAACGATGTAATTTCTGGAAAAGTATTTTTCAAATGTTCCATCAACAAATTGATTTGCTCCATTTTTTTCTCATAAAACACAACGATCAACATTTTTTCTCCCGTTGAAGCTGTGCGAATGATAAGATTACGCAACAATCCTCCCTTGTTTCTCAAATCAAAAAACGTCAAACTATTCATCAATGCAAAATTTTTCACATCAAGACGTACCTGATTAGAAAATTCTTCTTGCAAATAACATTTTTTTATATCAAGCACTTTGTCAAACAATTTCGGAATATGAAATCCAAGACCATTCGTCTCAACTTCAACTCCTTGACTTGCATCAAGTTCTTCATAAGTCATCCAACGTTTATTGGAAAATGTAAATTCCAACTTATTTCGATAATATTGCGTTTGACGCGAACCAAGAATCGGCATAAATTCCGGCAATTCCACTTTCCCGATACGCTCCAAATTATCCTTTACTTGTCTTTGTTTGTACGCAATTTGCATTTCATACGGAACATGTTGCCACTTGCAACCTCCACACACACCAAAATGTTCGCAAAAAGGAGTTACTCTATTCGGAGATTCACTGACCATCTTCACCACACGTCCTTCCATATACGCATTTTTTTTACGCGTAATCTGAAGATCAACCACATCACCAGGACAAACATGAGAAACAAAAATCACTTTCCCTTCGTGTTTTGCAATCGCCATTCCTTCGGCGGCAAAATCAATAATCTCTACATTTTCTAAAATTGGATATTGTTTCTTTTTTCGCATAACAAAATATATAATTCATTAAAAATACACTTCTTTTTTTTCAGGGTTGCAAAGATACAAAAAAAGAGATAAAATCACTTTATATCAAAATTTTATTATATTTGCACTGATATAAATTTATTTTTTAAACTAAAAAAACATATTTATCATGAAAAAAATTTTAATTTCAATTTGCCTCACATTGGCGACACTTGTTTCTGTTGCCCAAAATTCAGAACACTTAAAATTTAAAGGAGTCCCAATCAACGGAACACTTTCTGAATTTGTAAAAAAAATGCAAAATGCCGGATTTTCTTTCATCGGCAATGAAGACGGAACCTCTTTCTTACGAGGAGATTTTGCAGGATTCAAAGGTTGTATCATCGGAGTTTCTACAATCAAAAACGTAAACGTTGTAAATTCTATTGGAGTCATATTTCCTATGCGAGAAACTTGGAGCGACCTCGAAAGCGATTATAATCAATTAAAATCGATGCTGACTCAAAAATACGGAGAACCGGCAAATGTCATAGAAACTTTTCAAGGATTATTGATAAATTCCAACGACGATAAATTAAGAGATTTAGAATATGATCGTTGTACTTATCAAACAACATTTGAAACAAAAAACGGTGACATTCAGTTATCTTTAGAAAAAGGAGATAGTTTTCAATATTTCGTACTTTTGAAATATTTTGATAAAATAAACACTCAAACAGTTGAAAATGCGGCAATTGATGATTTGTAAAATCATTTAATTTGCAAAGACAAAAAAAGACGAAAAAATTTTTTCGTCTTTTTTTATTTTACTTTTTTATAGAAAAATAACTTTACCAACTTCCGCCGGCTCCGCCTCCACCAAAACCTCCGCCTCCAAATCCGCCAAAACCACCGGAAAATCCTCCACTTCCGCCACTATATCCTCGTCCTCCTCTTCCAAACAAAGAACCCAATGCCATAGCAGCAAGAATATCGTCGTTTCCATACGTTGTGTGTCCGCCGCCAAAAGGATTTGAACCATCGCCTTTCTTTCCATTATTACGACGGTTGGAAATAATCAAAAAAACAACCATAATAACCACAACAAAAATTACAAAAAGAATATTTCCATTTTCCATTTGGCGTGCTACAGAATATTCTCCGGAAGCCATTGTTGCCATTTTTTGTACGGCCGTCATCGTTCCTTCAAAATATCTATTTTGCTTAAAATACGGAATAAGAATTTGTTGCACAATATTATGACACACGGCATCAGTCAAAACTCCTTCCAATCCATACCCTACAGCGATAAAAACTTCTTCTCTATCACTTGATGTCAATTTAGGTTTGATGAGCAACAATACTCCATTATCATTTTCTTTCGTACCTATTCCCCATTCATGAGCCACTTCCGTTGCATATTGAGAAGGCGACATATCCAACAAATCTGTAGTTGTCAAAACACAAATCTGATTTGAAGTAGAATCATCAACCATCACCAAAAAATTCTCCATTATAGTTTTTTCTTTTTCAGAAAAAATCCCCGCCATGTCATTTACCAATCGTGCAGGAGAAGGTCTTTGAGGAAGATTATTTGCCAACAAACCTATTGCTGTACAAAAAAACAAAACATATACAGAAATACATTTTTTCATAAAATCAGTCCTCCGAAAATGAAATTTCATTATCCAATTCATTTACATCATCTGCCGATATTGGAAAATGTTGTTGCAATTGTTCTCCCGCTTTCCGAATCGCATCACACAATCCTTCGCAATAATTTTCTTTAGCAAATTCTGTCCGGATATTTGCATAAATTTGATCCCAAAAATTCGCCGGAACTTTATCGTTGATTCCTTTGTCTCCTATGACGGCAAACAAGCGATCTTTTATCGAAAGATAAAATAGAACTCCGTTGCGAAGAGCTGTTTTTTGCATTCCCAACTTATCAAATAGCTGAACCGTTCGCTCTTCCAATGAAGAAGGACATCGAGAATCTATATGAAGTCGAATTTCTCCTGATGTAAGTTTTTCTGCCTCAACAATTGCTTGCTCTATACGTTGTTGTTCTTCAAGAGAAAAGAAATTTTTTACAGACATACGCTTTATTTTGTAACAAATAGGGAAACAAAAAAATATTTCATTTTCATGTCTCCCCAATAAATTTTTTTCTTATACAAAAATGTTTTTAGAATTGAACTTCCGGAACCGCCCGTTCTGACTCTGAAACTTCAAAATAATTTCGTTTTTCAAATCCAAAAAATGAATACGGAATCGTACGAATTTTCTTATTAAATTCTCCACATGCCTCGTTATAACGTTTGCGTTCTACTGTTATACGATTTTCGGTTCCTTCCAACTCGCTTTGCAATTGAAGAAAATTCTGATTCGCTTTTAAATCCGGATAATTTTCACTGACTGCCATCAAACGACCAAGAGCTGCTCCAATTCCATCTTGTGCATTTGCAAATGCTTGCAATTGTTCCGGCGTTGCCGTTGTCGGGTCAATGGTAATTGATGTGGCTTTTGCACGAGCCGCAATTACATTTTCCAACGTTTGAGATTCGTGAGCCGCATAACCTTTTACGACATTTACAAGATTAGGAATAAGATCTGCACGACGCTTATAAACGTTATCTACTTGTGCCCATTTTTCCGTCACATTTTCATCCATTTTTACTAATGAATTATACGCAGAAATTCCCCAAAATATAGCAATAACAAATACTGCTACGATAGATAAGATAATAATTGTAGATTTTTTCATAATAAAAAATATAATTTTAATTTAAACTTTCTCGAATAATCAAAAGAATATCTCCTTCTATAATTGGCAACGTTCCATTTGGAACCAAAACCCGATCTTTTCGTTTTACCATCATCACTAACGCTCCGGCAGGCAATTTCATATCCCTTAATGTATTTCCTTTTTCCAACATTGAAGATGTCACATCCATTTCTATCAATTCAGAACCAACGTCTTCTGGTAATTCTACACCAAAAACATTACCTTCTTTTTCCATCGGAGACGATAACGATAAATAATTTGCCAATTTCTTTATCGTAGTACCTTGTATCACAAGCGAAAGAATCGTAATAAAAAATACTATATTAAAAATTTGTTTCGCTCCTTCAATCTCCGCCACGACAGGATATGTTGCAAAAATAATTGGCACTGCTCCTCGAAGACCTACCCAAGAAACAAATAACTTGCTTTTAAATTGAAATCGATTACCAAATGGCAAAAAGGTTAAAAAGACACTCAACGGACGACCTATTACAATCATAAATATTCCTATCAACAATGCCATCGGTGCGATACGAAGCATTTCGTGCGGATTGACCAAAAGACCCAAACAGAGAAACATTACGATTTGAAACAACCAAGACAGTCCGTCCATAAACGTGTTAATCTCTTTTCGATTTTTCACCTTATGATTACCAACCATTACTCCCGCAATATACACAGCTAAATATCCATTTCCATTCAACAAATCGGTGAAAGAAAAAGTAAAAAATACAAATGCCAAAAGCATAATCGGATACAAAGCTTGATTGTCAATATTCAATCGATTCAAAATCAATACAGCCAATTTTCCTAACAAATAACCGAAAATTACACCGACCGAAAATTGAATAATAAACGAAAGAAAAACATCTCCTATTGATTTGTCTCCGAAAGAAATTAAATCAATTAAAACGATTGTCAACATATATGCCATCGGATCGTTACTTCCACTTTCAAGCTCAAGCATAGGACGAAGACGATGTTTTAAATTGATATTTTGAGAACGCAAAATCGCAAAAACAGAAGCTGAATCGGTAGAAGACATTGTTGCGGCTAACAACAACGACGTCAAAAGAGGAAATTGTATGTTTGTCCAAGAAAATCCTCCTAACCACCAAATAAATAGTCCGGTAAACAATGTGGTCAGAAGAACGCCAACAGTTGAAAGAGAAATTCCCGCTGCAAGCACCGGACGAATATCCGCTATTTTTGTATCCATTCCGCCTGAAAACAAGATAATGGAAAGGGCTAACATTCCTATAAATTGTGCTTCTTCTACATTGTGAAATTGTATCCCCAAACCATCACTACCAAAAAACATTCCTACAAGCAAAAACAACAGCAATGTAGGAACACCAAAACGATACCCTGTTTTTCCAACGATAATACTGACAAAAAGTAGAATCGAGCCGATTAACAAAATATTACTTGCATCAAAATACATACACAATTAAAATATTCAAAATCTCCTCCAAAAGTAAAATTTATTTTCGTTGAAAATTGACAAAAGCAAACGAATGTGGACATTTTTCCGATGAAGCGTGCCGTTCGCAAAATGTTGCTTCCCAATCTGATTGATCTATTTCCGGAAAAAACGTATCCGCTTCCGGAAATTCAGCATCTATTTGCGTCAAATATAGTCGATCTGACAATGGTAACGCTTGTGTATAAACTGTCGCTCCTCCAATAATAAAAACTTCTTCTTCTCCATCACATTTCAAAAAAATATCTTCAATATTTCGTATTCCTTCACAACCCTCAGGAAGTGTTTCCGGACGTGATGTTAAGACTAAATTTCGGCGATTAGGAAGTGGATTTCCTCCGGGCAACGATTCCAATGTGCGACGACCCATCACAACGGTGTGTCCCGTCGTCAATTCTTTAAATCGTTTCAAATCTCCGGGAATATGACACAACAAATTATTGTCTTTCCCAATTGCTAAATCTTTTGCAAGAGCAACAATGATAGAAATGATCATAACAACTAACTTTTATACAGAAACAATTCCTTTGATATGTGGATGAGATTCATAACCTACAAGAGAAAAGTCTTCAAACTTATAATCAAATATAGATTTTACGTCGGGATTAAGTTCCATTTTAGGTAAAGAAAATGGTTCTCGAGACAATTGTAAATCTACTTGTTCGAGATGATTCAAATAAATATGAGCGTCTCCTAAAGTATGAATAAATTCTCCAGGTTGTAATCCAACTTCTTTTGCCATCATTAAAAGTAATAATGCGTAACTTGCAATATTAAAAGGTACACCAAGAAATACATCAGCACTGCGTTGATATAACTGAAGAGATAATTTTCCGTTTGCTACATAAAACTGAAAAAAAGCATGACAAGGAGGAAGATTCATATTGTCTAAATCACCTACATTCCATGAACTTACTATTATCCGTCGACTATTAGGATTATGTTTTAATGTATCTATAACTTGTGAAAGCTGGTCTATTGATCCTCCTTTGTAATCAGGCCACGATCTCCATTGATATCCATATATATGTCCTAAATCTCCATTCTCATCAGCCCATTCATTCCATATCCTTACTCCATTTTCTTGAAGATATTTTACATTTGTGTCTCCGGATATAAACCACAATAATTCATGTATGATTGATTTTAAATGAAGTTTTTTTGTTGTTAGTATCGGAAATCCTTCTTCTAAATTAAACCTCATTTGATGTCCAAATACCGATATTGTACCGGTACCTGTTCTATCTCCTTTTTCTACTCCTTCTTTTCGTATTCTACGAAGTAATTCTAAATATTGTTTCATGTTTCTAATACATTTTATATGTCGTTTTTAAAACAACAAATTCTATTCGTCGATTGATTTGTGTAACAATTTCACGTTCTTGTTCTGTAAGTGTCATAACAAATGATTCGTCAAGCGATTGTCCTTCTTTTAAAAACGCATGCTCTTTTGCCATTTCTTCTGTTACAACAACAGGTTTTGATTCGCCCCAACCTTGCGATTGCAATCGTTCTGCATCAATTCCATTTTCTATCAAATAATCCACAACGCTCTGTGCTCGACGTTGGCTCAATTTCATATTAAATTCATCGGAACCAACGTGATCTGTATGAGCCGAAATTTCAATCGTAACGTGAGGATTATCTGTCAGCATTTTTACCAACACTTTCAATCCCGATTCGCTATCCGAAGTCAACGTATGTTTTCCAAAATCAAAGAAAATATTATCCACTCTCACAGGTTGTCCCATTGATGGCAAAGAAAAATCTTTTGTGTAAGTCTGTGTTTTATAAACATTTACCGTTGAAAAATCAGAATATTGATTAAGATGACCTTTCGCACTTGCGAGAATCACATAATTAACTTGCTTGTTTAGCGGGAAAGAATAAGTTCCATCTTTTTTAGTAATCAATTTTTTATTTGTCCCATCGTCGCCCACAATACGAATTGTAGCCTCCGGCAAAGGATTTCCTCGATAATCAGTCACTTCTCCTTTCAAAGCAAATTCTACCACAGGTTCTCCAAAATAATAAATCTTATCTCGACCTTTCGGATCTTTTCGATTGCTCGAAAAATATCCGTTATTCGTACGTCCAACAAAAGATAACGAAAAATCATCGCCGGAAGAATTGATTGGTTGCATCAAATTTCTTACGCTCCACACAGTACTATCTTCCGTTATTTGCATGGCATGAGCTTCAAAAATATCCAATCCGCCCAATCCTTTGTGTCCATTGGAAGAGAAAAACAGCGTTCCATCGTATCTAAATGTAGGAAACATTTCATCGCCGGAAGTATTGATTGATGGACCAAGATTTTCAGGTTCGTTCCACTCTTCCTCTGTTTTTTTTGAAACTCGCCAAATATCTTTTCCTCCAAATCCCGAAAAATGATCGCTTACAAAATAAAGATATTCTCCTCCGGGAGACATTGCCGGATGAGCAATTGTCACGGTAGAATCTTTAAAAAAAATCAATTGTTTTGGTTCGGAATAATCATTTCCACTCCGCTTTGAATAATAAATCTCCGCACCATGAGTTTCTCCCGGAATGGAACGACAAACGGTATAATAAATTGTTTTTCCATCACTTCCCAAACACGCAACACCCTCGTCCATATCAGTATTTATAACTCCTTCAGGCAACAAAACAGCTTCTTCCCACTTTCCTTTGTTATTGCGACGAACGGTATACAAATCATTGTTTCGTTGTCCTGTAATTTTACTATTTTTAATTCCCTTCACACCTTTTGCCACTCGCGAAGAAGTAAATAAAATCAACGAGCCATCATCATTCATCACAACAGGAGAAAAATCACTCGATTTTCGAGAATTCAAATAATCGCATTTTTTTACCGAAAAACGTTGTGGTAATTTTTTCCACAATCGAGCACTATCACAAGACAACAATCCATTTTTTGCCCAAACATTCGTTGAATCCAACAACAAAAATCGGTGATAATTTTTCGCCGCCGCCTTATAATTTTCATTTTCACGTTGCACATCTGCATAATGAAGAAAAAAAGTAGAATCTTGAGGATGCGATTCAAATCGAAGAGCTTGACGATATGCGGCTTCTGCCCTACGATTGTCGCTCAAAAAACGATAACAATGACCTAATTTTGTGGCAATTTCCGCCTTCAATTGCTTTTCCTTGCGAGGAATCCGACTAAGTATTCGTTTGTAACGCGGTGTCGCAGCCGAATATTCACCTATATCATATCGCTTATTTGCTTGCTTAATTTGATAATTAAGCGAACAAGACGACAAACCGATAAAAATCATCAGACAAACACAAAGTTTCAGCAAATGACAATATGTTACTTTTTTTAAACTCAAAACAAAAAGTATTATTCCGTTTACAAATCATGCAAAAATAATGTTTTTTTTGAAAATAAAAGTAAAAAAAACGATCACTTCTTCTTCCTGTTTTTTCAAAGCAAAATTATAAGATTTTTTCTATATCTTTGCAATCTTTTTAATAATCTACAAAATACTTTTTTATGCGTCACACCGTAAGAGATTACCGCTCTACTCCCATCGAAGAAAATCTTCTTCTTTCTCTCATCGAAAAAGCTTCTCATGCAAGCAATACGGGAAATATGCAGACATACAGCGTTGTCATCACTCGCGACGAAGAACAAAAGAAAAAATTAGCTCCTGCTCATTTTAATCAACGAATGGTTACCGGAGCTCCTGTTGTTCTCACTTTTTGTGCCGACTTCAATCGCTTCAACAAATGGTGTGAAGCACGCAATGCAGTACCCGGATACGACAATTTTCTATCGTTCTCTTCAGCTTTGATTGACACTTGTCTGTTTGCAGAACATTTCGCTGTTGAAGCCGAAAAAAACGGACTCGGAATTTGTTATCTCGGAACAACAACTTACAACGCTCCTCAAATTATAGAAACACTTGAATTGCCTAAATTTGTAATTCCGATCACGACAATCACCGTTGGTTATCCGGACGAAACAAAACCTGCTCCTTTTTTGGAAGACAGATTACCTGTCGAAGCAATTACACACACAGAAAAATATACCGATTACACCCAAAACAAGATTGATCAATATTATACGACAAAAGAAAATTTACCACACAATATCTCATTTGTAAAAGAAAACAACAAAGAAACTTTGGCTCAAATCTTTACTGATATTCGTTATCCAAAACAGACAAGCGATCATTTTTCAAAAATTTTCATCGATATACTCAATCAACAAGGTTTTAAATTCTAAATAAATGGCAAAACAAACAAAAAATACATTGCCGACTCCAATAAAACCTCAAAACGGCAAAATTCCACCTCAAGCACCAGAAATTGAAGCCAGTGTCATCGGAGCCTTGATGTTGGAACAAGATGCTTTCAGCGACGTCTGCGACATCTTGACGCCGGAGTCCTTTTATGATCTTCGTTATGCAAAAATCTATCGGGCAATCTCCGTATTGGTCACACAAGATCGCCCGGTCGACTTGGTTACCGTAACAGAAGAATTAAGAAAAGAAGGCGTTTTGGAAGAAATCGGAGGCGAATATTTTCTTGCTCAACTCACCTCAAACGTTTTGACCGGAGCCCACTCCGATTACCATGCACATATCGTTGAGCAAAAATTTTTAGCAAGAGAATTGATCCGAATCTCAAACGATATTCAAACGACAGCTTACGAAGATTCGACAGATGTTGACGAACTCATAAATTTGGCAGAAGGAAAAATTTTTGAACTTTCGCAAAAAAATATTCGCAAAAAAGTCGAACAAATCGATCCAATCATTCGTGAAGCTTTAAAACGAATCGGAGACGCCGCAAACAAAGAAGGATTGAGCGGTCTGACTTCCGGATTTAAAGAATTAGACAAAATCACTTCCGGTTGGCAACCGAGCGATTTGATAATCATTGCCGCACGTCCGGCTATGGGAAAAACCGCCTTTGTCCTTTCGATGGCAAAAAACATAGCGATTGATTATAAACTTCCCGTTGCATTATTCTCGTTGGAAATGAGCAACGTTCAATTAGTAAATCGTTTGATATCAAACGTATGCGAAATTGAAGGAGGGAAAATCAAAAGCGGAAAACTCAACGATTCTGAATGGCGACAATTGGGCGCACGCCTGAAAAAAATGGAAGGAGCTCCTCTTTATTTAGACGACACAGCATCACTATCCGTTCTTGAATTACGGACAAAAGCTCGTCGATTAGTTCGTGAACATGGCATAAAAATAATCATTATCGACTATCTGCAACTGATGAATGCAAGCGGAATGAGTTTCAATAGCCGCGAACAAGAAGTCAGTATTATTTCTCGATCGCTCAAAGGTTTAGCAAAAGATCTTGATATTCCGATTATTGCTCTATCACAGCTCAATCGACAAGTAGAAAACACAAAAGGAGATGGTGCCGATGCCAAACGCCCACAACTCTCAAACCTTCGAGAATCCGGAGCCATAGAGCAAGATGCCGACATGGTTTGCTTCATACACAGACCCGAATACTATGGAATATACGAAGATTCGACCGGAAACGATCTACGAGGAAAAGCAGAAGTTATTATTGCTAAACATCGTAATGGTGCCGTCGGAAGCATTTGGTTGCGATTCCGTGGAGAATACGCTCAATTCCTCAACGAACAAGAAAATGTTGTCGTCACTCGTGTCGCATCGGGAAAAACTCATCAAACATCACCAAACGAAATCATCGGTGCTCCAATCGAAGAGAATGACGATGAAACTCCTTTTTAATCAACAAAAATTTAATAAAATATTTTTATGAAAAAATTAACTATTCTTGCAATAGCCTTTGCAACAACAATTTCGACTATTGCTCAAATCACAGATTTAGAAACTCAAGTACGTGACAAATCTTCTATCGTAGCTCCTACGCCAACAGATTCTACCGCTAAACCAAAACGTTGGTTTTTCAACGGATTGACCGCATTAAACATCTCTCAAGCTTCGTTTGTCAATTGGGCAGCCGGAGGAGAAAATTCTATCGGAGGAAACGCTTTGGTCAACCTAAACTTGTCTTACAAAGGAGACAATTCTTCTTGGGACACTCGCCTCGAACTTGGTTATGGTATTTTGCAACAAGGAAAAAAAGGAATGATCAAAACCGATGACAAAATCGATTTTTCTTCAAAATACGGACATAAAGCCAGCAAACATTGGTATTATGCTGCAATGATCAATTTCAAAACGCAATTTGACCAAGGTTTTGAAACCGAAGATGACGCACAAAAAAGACAAAATTACATTTCAAACTTCCTTGCTCCTGCCTATCTTGTTGGAGCAATCGGTATGGACTACAAACCGTTTGATTGCTTGTCTTTGTTCATTTCTCCCGTGACCGGAAAATTCACATTTGTCGAAGACAAACATTTGCGTTCTCGCTATAGCCTTAAAGAAGATCAACTTTGCAAAAGCGATCTTGGTGGATACATTCGTGTTTTATACAATCAATCATTCTTCAAAGACAATATGCTTACCATTACATCAAAATTAGACCTTTTCTGCAACTACTTGGCAGAACATCCGGAAAACATCGATGTAACATGGGAAAACGTATTCGCCATCAAAATAACAAAATACATTTCTGCCACACTTTCAACAGAATTGATCTACGATGACGACATCAAAACAATAGAAAAATTGGAAGACGGAACAGAAATTACTCGCGGAGCAAAAATTCAATTCAAAGAAGTACTCGGTATTGGATTGGCTTATAAATTTTAATGTCATTTCTCAAAACTTACATACCATTTTATCGTAGAAATCTTGCGGTAGCATTACCCGTCGTCTTGTCTCAAGTCGGCGGGTCTATTGTTCAATTGACCGACCTTTTTTTCGTCGGACGATTAGGAACAATAGCCATTGCCGCCACATCGTTTGCCACATCACTATACTACTTGTGTTTTATCGTCATCAACGGACTGATGATGTCCATCACTCCGTTAGCCGGAAATGCGTATGTCAATGGCAACAACGGTCGCCTCATCAATTTGTTTCAAAACATATTTGTTTTATGCACCGTTAGCACAATTTTAATCGTTGGTTTTTGTTGTTTTCTTTCCCAAAACCTTGATTTTTTTGGACAAGAAACTGCCGTTGCCGAATTAGCCCGACCTTATTTTTTAACCTTAGGATTCAGTTTGATTCCGTACGGATTTTTCTTTTGTTTCAAACAATTTTTTGAAGGTTTGGGAAACACAAAAATCGCAATGATAATCACTCTGATTGGTTGTATTGTAAATATTATTTTTGATTATTTACTCATTTTCGGGAAATGTGGATTTCCTGAATTAGGCGTATTAGGAGCCGGTATTGCGACATTTATTTCAAGATTGATCATGCCGATTTTGTATCTGATTTATATGCGTCTGAAACCTAAATGGTGGTACTTTTTCGAGCATTTTTCAATCTCTCGAATAGAATGGAAAACATTGAAAGATCTCGTCATCATCGGAATTCCTATTTCATTGCAAATGCTACTCGAAATGGCGGCTTTCACACTTACGGGAATCATGGCCGGCTGGATTAGTTCTACAGCAATGGCGGCACATCAAATCACGATGAACATCTCGTCTTTTGCTTTCATGGTTGTTTTAGGCATTTCGGCGGCAACAACAATACGAGTCAGTCATCAATATGGTATAAAAGATTATTGGGCAACACGAATGGCAGTCAAAGCATCAATTCACTTGATGATGATATGGGAAATCATCACCTGCTCGACAATGATTATTTTCAGAAACGAAATTGCCGGAGCATTTTCTACCGATCCTACCGTCATATCAATCGCCTCTATCCTACTGATAATTTGCGGATTATATCAATTTTCGGACGGTTTTCAATGTATCGGAATCGGGACTTTGCGAGGTATCGCCGACGTAAAACGCCCTATGATTTACGCCTTTTTCACATATATCGTAGTCACATTGGGCGGTGCGTATTATCTTGCATTCCACACGCCGCTTTCCATCTACGGAATTTGGATTGCGTTCATTTTTGGTCTCACATTGGCCGCCATATTGTTTTTCCTTCGATTCAATCGATTGATGAAACAACTGCACAATTCATAAAAATCATCATAAATAGGGATTTTTTTACCAAAACATCTTATTATCTTTGCCAAAGTATAAAGAAAGAAAAACATGATATTTACACAAGAAACAAAAATGGTTGAAGTTGCTTTAGCCAACCATCTCAACTTACATATTATTCACCGTTTCGGCATTGCTTTCGGATTTGGAGACAAAACCATTGATGAAGTTTGTCAAGCATCAAATTTGGACACTCAAATTTTCTTGCTCGTAATCAATTCGTTGAACGACAAATCTGAAACCGAACACATTCAACTGAACAAAAATCAGTTGTTGCAACTTTTGACTTTCCTAAAAAATACGCATCAATACTACTACGACTATTATTTGCCCATCATGCGGACAACAATAGAAAATCTGATGCGTGCCTGCTCTTCGCAAACAACAAAGGCTCTTTATCGATTTTATAACGACTACGAAGCCGAAGTTTTGCACCATTTGGAACACGAAGAAAAACATTTTTTTACATACATTGAGCAATTTTGCACCAATGACGCCTTTGTTGAATCCATGATTATTGACGAAGAAGATCATCATTGTAGCATCGACGAAAAAATATTCGACATCAAAAATCTTCTCATCAAATACATCAATACTCCGGAAGCCGACATGCTCAAAATCAAACTTTTGGATCAATTATTTCACTTTCAAGAAGACCAAAATCGCCACGCAAAAATAGAAGACGTCATCATGTGGTCTTTAAAAAATCAAAACAAAACATTGTGATCGAAAAAAAAATCATCATCATAGAACCCGGACTCATCGTGCAAGAAGGATTGCGATCGATTCTTTCTTCTACAAACGGATTTGTTGTCAGACATTGTTTTTCAACAATCGAACAAATGCGGCTTCACCCTTACGCCAACGATGCCGACTTATTTATCATAAATCCCACGCTTCTCGACCTGCATCATCACAACTCCGTGAGACAACAATTAGGCATAAAAAACGAAATTCCTATCGTGGCTCTCATCTATTCGTTTATCGATCACAACATCGTTCAACAATTTGACGCAGAAATAACCATTCACGACTCTGCCGTTCAAATTGCAAACAAACTCGTTGCCCTAAAACGAGACAACAAAAACGAAAACGAAGAACTTTCCGAACGTGAAAAAGAAATTCTAATCGCCGTTGCCAAAGGCATGAGCAACAAAGAAATTGCCGATTCGCATTTTATCTCGATTCACACGGTAATCACGCATAGAAAAAACATCGTGAAAAAAACCGGCATAAAATCCGTTTCGGGACTGACCGCCTACGCTTTGGTCAACAATCTTATTTCGTTTGAAGAAATCGACAATTAAGGGAAAAATCACAGAGACTTTTTTTATTAAAAGTCTCTTTTTTTTGTAAAATATTTTTACCTTTGTCTGCGTTGTTGAGCTGCATCAACAGCTATCATATTTTTATTTTTTAACTTGGGCTTAACGCTCTTATTCTTTTTATAGAAAATCGGCAAATTTTTTTAGAGGGAAGAATAAGATTGCGAGAGGTTCACGTCTGTATAAGACGTGAACCGTTTCGTACTTATTATCCTCAATGGCTTTGCCGAGCCTTCTATAAATAATAAGCGACGAAACGGTTTGCGTCTTTTTTTGTTTATTTTTAGAAAAAAGTGTTTGCCCATTCAAAAAACAAATTATTGACAAATGGAACAAACAAAACAATCACTTATCAACGAACTTAAACAACGTGTTTCGGACAGAATCTTGGAGCAGACCAACGCAGACTTGCTCATCAAGCTGATAAACAACGCCGATTCGCTCGACGAGGCGATAAATATTGCGGCTCTCGGCACAACCTACAAACGTACTGGCTTACACTTCGACAAACGTCTGGAGAAGATGAGCAACACCATCAAATATTTCAAAAAAAACGAAACGCTCTCTTTCCACACCGACGACAACAAACCCACTCACAAACTTATCATAGGCGACAATTACGAAGCGTTGCAAAACCTTCTGATACAATACCGTGGCAAGGTCAATGTGATTTACATAGATCCACCATACGGGAAAGACTCCATGGGCGAATTTGCCGCAACCAACTACAACAACGCCATCACACGAGACAACCTCCTCTCTATGCTCTACCCACGTCTGCAACTCGCAAAGCAACTTTTGAGCGATGACGGGGTGATTTTTTGTTCGATAGACGATAAGAATCAGGCGTATGTGAAGTGTTTGATGGATGAGGTGATTGGGGAAGGTAATTTTATTGCTTGTGCACCACGAAAAACAGGTGCTGGTGATGCTGCAACAAGATCTTCTTCCGAACTCAGAAAACCTTTTGATTACTTGCTCATTTATAAAAGAGGAAATGACACAGAACTGCAAAAGAAAATTGTAGGAGAAAAAGAATATAAATATTGTGACAAGTTGGGTAATTATAAATTGGATAAGTTTCAAGCAAGTGGTTCTGACGCGACAAGAAAAGCACGTCCTAATTTATATTATCCAATTTATGTAACTAAAAACAGCTTGTTATCATTAAAAAAGACAGAGGATTGTATAAAAACAATATTACCACAAAAAATTAATGGCGAGGATGGTCGTTGGATGTGGAAACCAGAAAAGTTCGAAAAAGACAAAGATGATTATCTTTTTTGCGATGGAACATGCATTTTTCGTAAGACATATTATGATGAAGATGAGGACCAAAATATATATCAAGTAGAAAAAGCTTGGATTGATGGAGGCGAATTCCGAAATGCGAAAGGAACTTCTGATTTGAGTGAAATAATAAGTAAAAACATATTCAAAAATCCAAAGCCAATAGCTTTAGTTGAGTGGTGTATAAATCTTGTACCTAAAAAGGATAATCAAATAATCCTCGATTTCTTTGGTGGTAGTGGTACAACTGGGCATGCTGTTCTTGACCTAAATCGTTCAGAGAAAAAAGAGGGAAATTTACTCGAAGATAGCCAAGAAGAAGGCAACCGCACCTTTATCCTTTGTCAGCTAAACGAAAAGACAGAGACCACACCCAACGGCATCGCCTACGATGTGACTTCAAAGCGTCTTAAGCGCATCATGACCGGCGAATGCTACGACGGCTCAAAAGACTTTAAGTGGCTCGAAAAGAATGAGCCTTACGGCGGCAACCTTGATGTCTATGAGATTGACAGCGTGAGCAACTTTGAATGGACAGAGGGCAAAACACCTTTCGACGTGATAGATGAAACGCTCTACGGCAAAGAGAAATTTGCGTCCGTGAGAGAGAAGATTGAGTGGGTTTGCGGCAATTTCGACAAAACGCAAAAGTATCTGAAAAGCTAAACGAGGAGGAGTAAGTTATGTTACAAGAGGCTAAAGATTTACAAAACCGTGCGGTGACGCAATTGGTTAGCGCGCTTTCGCAAGGAAAGAAAGAGTACACCTTCCGCGCCCCAACCGGCAGCGGAAAGACCTACATGATGGCAGACTTCATGAATCGCATACTTGCTTTGCAAAGCAATGTGGTGTTTTTGGTGTCGTCGCTCTCCAAAAGCGAGCTGGCGGAGCAGAACTACAACTCCTTTTGCGCATTGAGCCAGAACGGAACATTCCCCCACTTGAATCCCTATCTGATAAGTTCGGAGACAAGCGGAGAGGGCGCGTTGCATATCCCTACAGACTACAACGTCTATGTCTTGCCGCGAGACCTTTACAAGGAGAAGAGCCGACTTAAAGAGGAAGGAACGTTTCTGAACTTTCTGCAAACAATAAAACAAGCAAGTAAATCAATTTATGTTATCAAAGATGAATGCCACATAGCGACAAAAAATTTAAACGAACTAAATAAATATTTTTCCGTAATTATCAATTTTTCGGCAACGCCAAAATTATCACAAGGACAATTACCGGACGTAGAAATATCAAACAATGATGCAGTAAAAGCAAAATTGATCAAAACAATCGAACATTCGGACAATGTAGAAAGTTTGGATTCAATAGAAAAGAAAAACAAAAATTTAGATGCGGCACTTGATAAGTTTGAAGAAATAAAACAACATTACAACAACAAATTAGCGGTAAATCCGTGTTTTATCATTCAAATATCAAACAAAGACCAAGCAGAAGAAGAGTTGCAAAATGTGATTTTCCCTACCCTCAACAATATCAAACACCAAGATTTGAAGTGGGTTTACATTACGGGCGATAAGACGGGCAAAGGTTGCAAAACCAATGACTCAGGACTAAATAAGTTGCCAGTATCAAAATGGAAAGAGTATATGAAGCCCAAAGAGTCGAGCATCTCTGTGATTATTTTCAAGATGGTGATTTCTGAAGGGTGGGATATACCTCGTGCTTGTATGCTTTATCAGGTGCGAGACACGAGAAGCAAGCAACTTGACGAACAAGTGATGGGACGTGTGCGTCGTAATCCTCGATTGTTGGATTTTGATAAGCTTCCTAAAGATGCACAATATTTAGCTTGTACGGCGTGGGTTTGGGGAATCATGCCACAAGATATAGAATTGCCCAAACAAGTTCATTTGGTTCGTAATAGCGGAATAGAAGAAACGTTGAAAATATCTCCAACGAAATTAAAAAAAATTGCATCGTCAAGAACTTTTAATGTGGCAAAATTCATAAAAAAACAACGAGATAACCGATTGACACACAAAAGTATTTTTGAAATGCACCGCCAATTATCGACTTGCAACAACGAAATTCAAGAATTGTGTTATTCGTATGCAAAAACCTTTGACAAATGGCGAAAATTCATCGAAAACATAGACAAAATAAAACAAAAATACAATTCGTATATCTGTGATTATCAAAAAAGTATGATTGTAGAAAATGCCGTCAGTTTTCCATTGGTGAGTTATTACAACAACAACGAAAAAACGCTCACCATCGACGATTGGATTTGGTGTCGTAAAGATGGCGATGAATTTTCGTTTGATAGTGATGCAGAAAAAAAATGGGCAGAATTACTAAAAGACATTCGTCAACAAGCAATCGGACAAACCAATTTGTTGGCGAACAATAAATTTCTTTGGGGCAAAAATTTTCCAATGAATTCTGAAATCAAATTTGAATATTTTTTAGATGGCATTCATTCTTCCTATCCCGACTTTATCATGAAAGATAAACGAGGAAAAATTCACATTTTTGAGGTAAAGAGCGTCAATCAATCAGCAAATATGACCATCAATACTGAAGAATATGAAAAAAAAGTATATGCATTAAAATCATGTTATACAGAATGATCAAAAAAGACGAAACATATTTTTTATCTTCCAATTTTAGCCGGGAATACATGGCAAATCACAAAATATGAAAACGGCGAAGAAAGTTTGTTGGATAAGCAAAGTTTCAAACAAAGTTTTTCTTAAATCAGAAACAAAGAAAGGATAGTTCGCTATCCTTTTTTTATTGACTTATTTTTTCAAAAAAAATCGTATCTTTGTCTGTGTTTAAACCAAACAAAAATTGACAAAATGATACTCTGCATAGAAACAAGTTCTAAAGTCTGTTCGGTTTCGATATGCAACGACAACGAAATCTTGTTCAACAAAGAAAATCATGACGGACTAAAACATGCCGAACAACTACCCTTGTTCGTGCAAGAAGCACTCCAATTTTGCAGACAACAAAAAATAAATCTACAAGCAATAGCCGTAAGTTCAGGACCGGGATCTTACACCGGATTACGCATCGGTGTTAGCACGGCAAAAGGACTATGTTTCGGACTCAATCTTCCTCTCATAGCAATCGGAACATTACGCATTATGGCAGACTCTGTCCAACAATTCGTCGCACAACAATCAAACGCAAACAACACGCTCCTTTGCCCAATGCTCGACGCACGACGAATGGAAGTATACACCGCTTTGATTGACACAAAAAACAATATCATCGAACCGGAACATGCAAAAATCATAGACGAAAACAGTTTTTCTCATCAATTGAGCAATCAAACAATTTATTTCTTTGGCGACGGAATGGACAAATGTAAACCATTGCTTTCAACCTCAATCAATGCACAATTTGTCGAAAACATATTCCCTTTAGCCAAAAACATGGGATCGCTGGCAAAACAAGCCTACGACAATCAACAATTTGAAAACGTTGCTTATTACGAACCTTTTTACCTAAAAGACTTCATTGCAACAACCCCTAAAAAACAATGTTTCTAAAAAAATTTCTCAATGAATTATCAAAAACGAACCGAACTTATCTTACCTGAATATGGTCGAAACATACAAAAAATGGTCGATCATGCACTGACTCTCACCGACAAAACCGAACGTACTCGTTGCATCAATACAATCATCGACACGATGGGCAACTTGTTTCCATACCTTCGTGACACACCCGACTTTCGTCACAAACTCTGGGATCATTTAGCCATCATGGCCAACTATCAATTAGACATCGAAAGTCCGTATCCATTGACTACTTTGGCAGAAAAACGAAACGAAAAACCCAACCAAATAAAATACAAAAACTCCGGTATAAAAATCCGTCATTATGGTAGAAACACCGAAGAAATGATTAACGTTGCGTTGAAAATCGAAAATAAAGAAGAACAACGAAAATTTTTGCAAACATTGGCAAATTACATGAAAAAAAGTTATTTGCAATGGAACAAAGAACTTGTCAACGACGAACAAATCATCAATGATATAGAAAAATTGAGCGACGGAAAAATCAACATCACCACTCAAGATATAAAAATCCGACACAGTCGAGATTTTTTACAAAAAAAGAAAAAATAATGTCTCACCATAAAAACAAAATCACATGTCGGCATTTAGAATCGAAGGCGGTCACCGCCTAAAAGGCGAAATAGAAGTACAAGGAGCAAAAAATGAAGCATTGCAAATTTTATGTGCCACACTTCTAACTCCCGAAGAAGTCGTTATAAAAAACATTCCGGACATTTTAGATATAAACAATTTAATCTCATTGCTACAAGACATTGGAGTAAAAGTCAAATCCTTAGGAGGCGGAACATACTCTTTCAGAGCAAATGAAATTAACATGGACTATCTCAATACGGCAGACTTTTTCAAAAAAAGTGCTTCCCTTCGAGGTTCGGTCATGCTTGTCGGACCATTAGTAGCTCGATTTGGTTATGCAATTATTCCAAAACCGGGAGGTGACAAAATCGGTCGTCGCCGACTTGATACCCACTTTGAAGGAATCCAAAAACTCGGTGCAGAATTTTTCTACAATGCCGACAAACAACAATACGAAATTTCGAGAAAAGAACTCAAAGGTTGTTACATGCTTTTAGACGAAGCTTCAGTCACAGGAACAGCAAACATCGTAATGACAGCCGTCTTGGCAAAAGGAAAAACAACCATTTACAATGCCGCATGCGAACCCTATCTACAACAACTTTGCAAAATGCTCAACGCCATGGGAGCAAAAATCAGTGGCATAGGAAGCAATCTACTCCACATCGAAGGCGTTGAAACCCTCAACGGTTGCACTCACACGATTCTCCCCGACATGATTGAAGTCGGTTCATTCATCGGACTTGCCGCAATGACAGGGAGCGAAATCACAATAAAAAATACAGCATACGACGAACTCGGAATCATACCGCAATCATTCTCACGATTAGGAATAAAAATGGAACGACGAGGAGATGACATATTCATTCCTCAACAAGATTCTTACACAATAGAAAGCTTTATCGACGGCTCAATCATGACCATTGCCGACGCTCCTTGGCCGGGACTGACTCCCGACTTGTTAAGCGTACTGTTAGTCGTAGCGACCAAAGCAAAAGGAAGCGTTTTGATTCATCAAAAAATGTTTGAAAGTCGCCTCTTCTTTGTCGACAAACTAATCGACATGGGAGCACAAATCATCTTATGCGATCCGCATAGAGCAACCGTTATCGGACTTGGAGATCAATTCAAACTTCGTCCGGCTCGCATGTCTTCTCCCGATATTCGTGCAGGAATCGCATTACTAATTGCCGCTCTTTGTGCCGACGGAGTTAGCATAATAGAAAACATCTCACAAATCGATCGAGGTTATCAAGATATAGACAAACGACTTCGAGCATTAGGAGCAAAAATAGAAAGAATATAAAAAAAACTAAAAAGGTGACACACTAAAAAAAGTGTCACCTTTTTTTATTAAAAATATTCACTTTAAATCATCTTTATACATCTTTATTGCATAATAAAAACATTTTATTGTATATTTTTTATAATCATCAATAAAATTACTATATTTGCACGTTTTTATATTTTTTATAACAAAAATAACTAAAAAAACGTCAATGGAACTTAGCGAACAAGAGATAATCAGACGAAACAGTCTACAAAATTTAAGAAATTTAGGTATCGAACCCTATCCTGCTGCGGAATATCCGGTATCAGACTATTCTGCAAATATAAAAAACACATTCAAAGACGAAGATCCAATAAAGGAAGTTTGCATTGCAGGACGACTAATGAGTCGTCGTATCATGGGGAAAGCTTCATTTATCGAACTACAAGATGCTCAAGGACGTATTCAAGTCTATATCAGTCGTGACGACATCAATACGGAAGAACAACCGGAAATGTACAACACCGTGTTTAAAAAACTATTAGACATCGGAGACTTTATCGGTATCAAAGGATTTGTTTTTCGTACCCAAATGGGCGAAATTTCCGTTCATGCAAAACAACTTGACGTTCTTAGCAAATCGCTTAGACCACTTCCAATTGTAAAATATAAAGATGGTGTAGCTTACGACAAATTTGACGATCCGGAACTTCGTTACAGACAACGCTACGTAGACCTTGTCGTAAATGACGAAGTAAAAGATATTTTCATCAAACGAAGCAAAGTATATAGCTCAATGCGTGAATACTTCAACAGCAAAGGCTATATGGAAGTAGAAACTCCTATGCTTCAATCAATTGCCGGAGGAGCAAGTGCTCGCCCATTCATCACACACCACAATGCTCTCAACATTCCTCTATACATGCGTATAGCGAGCGAATTATACCTAAAACGCTTAATCGTCGGAGGCTTTGAAGGTGTTTATGAAATCGGAAAAAATTTCCGAAACGAAGGAATGGACCGAACTCACAATCCGGAATTCACTTGTATGGAAATCTACGTTGCATACAAAGATTACAATTGGATGATGGATTTCACAGAAAAAATGCTTGAAAAAATTTGTTTAGACGTCAATGGCACAACAGAAGTTGTTGTCGATAACAAAACAATTAGTTTCAAAGCACCTTTTCGTCGAGTAACAATGCTTGATTCCATTAAAGAATTTACAGGATACGATCTTAACGGAAAAAGCGAATCCGAAATTCGAGAAATCTGTAAAGCACTCAAAATGGAAATTGATGACACGATGGGAAAAGGAAAATTGATTGATGAAATTTTTGGAGAATTCTGCGAAGGAAATTACATTCAACCGACATTCATCACCGATTATCCTATCGAAATGTCTCCTCTCACAAAAAAACATCGTGACAATCCTGCTCTTACAGAACGATTTGAATTGATGGTCAACGGAAAAGAATTGTGCAACGCATATTCCGAACTAAACGATCCAATAGATCAGCTCGAACGCTTTGAAGAACAAATGCGACTAAGCGAAAAAGGAGACGATGAAGCGATGATTATCGACAAAGATTTTGTTCGTGCCCTTGAATATGGAATGCCTCCAACATCTGGTATGGGAATCGGAATGGATCGCTTAACCATGTTGATGACCGGTCAAACAACCATTCAAGAAGTTCTCTTCTTTCCACAAATGAAACCGGAAAAAGTAAAGACAAAGGACTCAAACGACAAATATATCGCCATTGGAATCGCAGAAGAATGGATCGAAACTCTACAAAAATTAGGTTTTGACACGGTCAACAAACTGAAAGGACAAAATCCAAACAAACTATTCCAAGATCTTTGTAGTTATAACAAAAAAAATAAATTAGGATTAAACAATCCAAAAGTTGACGAAATAAAACTTTGGGTACAAGAATAAAATTTTATACAAAAACAAATCAATAATACAAAAGTACTATGAGTTACACAGAACAAGAAGCATTGGACTATCACTCGCAAGGACGTCCTGGCAAAATTGCAGTAGTTCCGACAAAAGAAACCAATACACAAAAAGATTTAGCATTGGCATACTCTCCCGGAGTTGCAAAACCATGTTTGAAAATACAAGAAAATCCGATGGACGTGTACAAATACACTGCAAAAGGAAATCTTGTAGCTGTTATTTCTAACGGAACAGCAGTCCTTGGATTAGGAAATATCGGTGCAATGGCGGGAAAACCCGTGATGGAAGGAAAAGGATTGCTTTTCAAAATATTTGCAGATATTGATGTTTTTGATATTGAAATCAACGAAACAGACCCTGACAAATTTGTTGAAATTGTAAAAGCAATTGCACCAACATTTGGAGGAATCAACCTTGAAGATATTAAAGCTCCTGAATGCTTCGAAATAGAAGAAAAACTAAAAGAAGTACTTGACATTCCAATGATGCACGATGACCAACACGGAACTGCAATCATTTCTTCAGCAGGATTGCTTAATGCGTTGGAAATTATCGGCAAAAATATTGAAGATATAAAAATCGTAGTCAACGGAGCCGGAGCAGCCGCAAATTCTTGCACACGACTCTATATGGCTTTGGGAGCAAAAAAAGAAAACATCGTAATGTGTGACTCAAAAGGAGTAATCAACACAAAACGTACAGATTTGAACGATCGTAAAAAACCTTTCGCTACAGATCGAGACATCAACACATTAGAAGAAGCAATCAAAGGTGCAGACGTATTTTTGGGTCTTTCTAAAGCTGACGTTCTTACTAAAGAAATGGTTCGCACGATGAACGAAAATCCAATCGTTTTCGCTCTTGCAAATCCAAATCCTGAAATTTCTTATCAAAATGCAATGGAAGCAAGAGAAGATATTCTTTATGCAACAGGTCGTAGCGACTACCCTAATCAAATCAACAATGTTCTTGGATTCCCTTATATATTCAGAGGAGCTCTTGACACAATGGCAACGACAATCAATGAAGAAATGAAAATTGCCGCAGTAAAAGCAATTGCCGCTTTAGCAAAAATGGACGTTCCAAAAGACGTGTTAAAAGCTTACGATGTTGAAAAATTAGAATTTGGAAAAGAATATTTTATTCCAAAACCTTTTGATACTCGCTTGATGGAAAATGTTTCGGCAGCAGTAGCAAAAGCAGCCATCGAAAGCGGTGTTGCTCGCAAAACAATCACTGATTGGGACGCTTACAAAGCTGAACTTCGTGCAAGAATGGAAAATCAAAAAAAATAAATTGAAAAATTTTTTATTCTAAATTTATACAACAGATAGTAGAAAAATTATTTAACCAAGTAATTTTTCTACTATTTTTATAAATTCTAACTTAGAAAACCTATATTTGCTCTAAATTTTTCAAAGTGAATCAACAACAATTTCCATCACAACTTTTAGAAAATGCAATCAATGCCTTTTCAACCCTTCCCGGAATCGGACGAAAAACCGCACTCCGAATGGTATTGCATTTGCTTCGACAAAAAGAAACTGATGTAGAACAATTCGCCGAATCAATCGCTCAAGCTCGCAAACAAATTAAATATTGCAAAGTTTGTCACAACATTTCCGATAATGACATTTGTGATATTTGCAACAATCCAAAACGCGATCAAACAACTATTTGCGTTGTTGAAACTATCAAAGACGTAATCAGTATAGAAAACACCGCTCAATACAAAGGTTTGTATCACGTATTGGGTGGAATCATCTCTCCTATGGACGGTGTCGGTCCCAACGATTTAGAAATCGAAAGCCTTATCCAACGTGTTGCTTCCGGAAAAATCAAAGAAGTTATTTTTGCCCTAAGTACAACAACAGAAGGAGATACAACAAATTTTTATCTCTTTAGAAAATTATCTCCTTACAACATCAAAATCACAACCATCGCACGAGGCGTTGCAATTGGAGACGAATTGGAATATACCGATGAAATCACTCTCGGACGTTCCATTATCAATCGAATAACATTCAATATATAATAAAAAAAAAGACTTATGATAGACAGAATTTTTAAATACGCAACCATACAATATTATTCTCAATTTATATTAGGAATCATTGCAGCTTTGATAGGTTTTAATCTTGTAAAAAATGGTTATATCATAGAAAACGAAACCATCAAAATTACAATTCAAAACATAAGTTACATTTATCTCTGCACAACGCTTCCTTTTGCATTGTGGTATTTCAACAAACAAATAAACAAAAATCGGAACGAAACAAACGAATTGATCAAAGAAAAAAAATACAAACAACAAGTTTCTTTGCGATTATGGTTGATTGGTGTAGGATTTATTGCTAACATCATACTATTTTACAGTTGTCAAAACAATTCATTTCTTTACGTTGCAGCCATTGAAGCCGTCGGACTCATTTTTTGCAAACCAAAGAAAAATACAATAGAATACGAATTGGAATCATTGAACGAAAATGATGAAGAATAATACAATTTTTAACCTAATTAAAACATACAAAAAATGACTATTGCAATTGATTTTGACGGAACAATCGTAGAACACGCATATCCCGAAATAGGAAAACCCATTCCGTTTGCTATCGAAACTTTAAAACAACTCATCAAAGACGGTCATCAACTCATTCTTTGGACAGTACGAGAAGGTGATCTACTCAACGATGCTGTGAATTATTGCCGCGAACGCGGAGTAGAATTTTATGCCATCAATGCAGATATGCCCGACAATATCGCAGACAATTTACGCAGCCGAAAATTAAGCGTTGACTTATTCATCGACGACCGAAACTTGGGAGGATTACCGGAATGGGGAATTATTTATCAAATGATAAAAAACGAAAAAGTGTTTGAACCTTTTTCCGGAGAAATCAAAAGAGAATTTACACCACAAAAGAAAAAAGGATTTTTTTCAAAAATTTTCAAGTAAAAAAATACATTTATAAGACAAAAATGTTACTTTCAATTATTATTGTCAATTACAAAGTCAGAGAATTACTCAAACAATGTTTGCACTCGATCTATGCCTCTACTTTGAAAGAAGACATTGAGATTTTTGTCGTAGATAATGACAGCAACGACAACTGTATCAATTATTTACAACCCATATTTCCAAAAGTAAAATATATTCAATCCAACGAAAATATTGGATTTGCTCGTGCCAACAATTTAGCAATAAATCAAGCTTCCGGAAAATATATTTTACTACTCAATCCGGATACCTTCATCGGAGAACATGTGTTGGAAAATACCGTTCAATTCATGGAAAAAAATCCAAAAACGGGTGCTTTAGGAGTAAAAATGATTGATAATTCCGGACATTTTCTTCCCGAATCCAAACGTGGATTCCCAACAATGTGGGTTAGTTTTTGCAAACTGTCCGGACTAAATTCATTGTTCAAAAATAGTCGTCTTTTCGGAAAATACCATTTACGATATTTAGACGAAAACCAACCTCACGAAGTTGATATTCTTTGCGGAGCCTACATGTTGTTAAGACACGAAGCCATTCGTGAAGTTGGAAGTCTTGACGAGAAATTTTTCATGTACGGAGAAGACATCGATTTATCTTATCGCATACAAAAAAGTGGTTGGAAAATTCAGTATTTACCGACAAAAATACTTCACTACAAAGGAGAATCGGCACATAAAAATGATTTGCATTATGTCAAAATATTTTTTGATGCCATGTATATTTTTTATCGAAAACATTTTCCAAAATACAATCTGCTTTACCTCTGTTTGGTAAAATTAGGAATGATTGTCGGACAAACACTTTTGTTTTGTAAAAAACGTATCCAACGAATTGCAAAACGAAAAAACAAAAAACAAAAAATTTTCGTTTATCCATCGCAATCTTTTGAAGAAATCATCGATGAAATCGAACAAAGAAAATCGTTAAACGAAGACAACAAAATCATTATAAAACAATAAAAGAGGTGTATAAATTACACCTCTTTTTTTGTATCCAAAAATAAATCTTCGTATCGAGGAATATCCCGCAAGAAAGACAACTGATTTTTTTCTTGATCGACAACACAAAAACAATGAGTCAATCCGTTGGAAATCAACAAAAAACGAACATTCAACTTCGTATTGTAAACCGCAATTTGATCAAACGTTTGCCGAGTAATTTCAACAGTTGGAGCTTTATATTCAATAATCAAAATCGGTCGTAGCGAAGAATCATAAACCACCGTATCGCACCGACGACGCATTTCTCCAAAAACAATTTCCACCTCATTTGCCATCAAAGAAGACGGAAAGTTTCGCTCTCGAATCAAAAATTCCACCATATTTTGACGAACCAATTCTTCCGGAAAAAGAGAGACATACTTACGTCGCAATTGGTCAAAAATCAACGTTCGATTGCCCGATTTTTTCAGACGAAAAGTATATGATGGAAAATTCAATTTATTCATTTTTTTTTATTATTTTTGCAAAGATATTGAAAAAAAAAGAGAACACTTTGACCTGATCACATTTATTTTTTTATGGCAAAAAAAAAATCCGAAGATAATCATCAACTTATTTTGTCTGAATTAAAAAAAGGAATCTATCGCCCGGTTTATTTGCTTATGGGCGAAGAAACTTATTACACAGATGTGATCTCCAATTTCATAAAAGACAACGCCATCGACGAAAGTTTACGCGATTTCAACCAAACCATTCTTTACGGAACAGACTACAAAGTAGCCGATTTTGTGGCAGAAGCAAAACGATTTCCCATGATGGGCGACAAACAAGTTGTCATCGTAAAAGAAGCTCAAGTCGCACTCAACGAAAGTAATGAAAACGACATAGAATCACTAAAAAAATACCTCGAAAAACCCCTACTCTCCACCATTTTAGTGATTTGCTACATGAACGGAACAATCAACCGCAAGAAAAAAATAAACGCAGAAATTGTCAATGCGGTTTCTCAATGTGGCGGAATTGTCTCTATTACACAAAAACTTTATGATTATGAAGTTTCAAGTTGGCTACAACGTTATCTTACTGAAAACGGATTGCAAACCGATCAAAATACATTACAAATCTTGGCTGAAAACATCGGTGGAAACATGAATCGTTTGGCCAACGAAATAGAAAAACTAAAATTGGCATTGCCACAAGGAGAAAAAATCATCAAACCTCAATTGGTCGAAGACGTTATCGGTATCAGCAATGAATACAACAACACGATCTTGTGCGACTCAATACTCAAACGAAACATTATCCGAGCCAACAAAATCGTTGCTCAATATTCAAAAGACATCAAAAACAACCCAATATTCCCCTTAATAAGTATTCTGCTAAAAGCTTTTTACAACGTACTTATCATTCATTATTCCGAAAACAAACAAGAATCAGTCATCGCCGAACGAATCGGAGTCTCGTCCACTTATATTGCTAAAAATTACATCATTGCATCAACCATCTATTCCGCAAAAAAATGTATGAAAAACATAGCCATTCTTCGAGACATAGATTGCAAAGCAAAAGGAATTAACAGCGTCGCATCAATGGAAGACTTGTACAAAGAACTGATTTTTCGCATCATGCACTAAAACAAAACTATTTTCTCAACTCAATATCATCTTTTAGAAATGCAATTAGGAAAAAAAATAATTATCGGATTGTGGATCTTTCTCATAGTCGCAATCGCTGGAGCAATTTTCATTTTCTCACTTATTGCAAATGGGAAAATCGGATACATGCCTCCTATCGAAGAACTTCAAAATCCAAAAAACAAATTCGCCACCGAAATTTATTCTGCCGATCACGAATTGCTCGGACGCTACTTCAACAGTACAGAAAATCGTGTCAACGTAGAATACAATGAAATATCACCATACGTCATCAATGCCTTGATCGCTACCGAAGACGTTCGATTTGAAGACCACTCCGGAATCGACTTTTGGGCTTTAGGACGTGCAATCGTTCTTCGTGGAATCTTGCAACAAAAAAATGCAGGAGGAGGAAGTACGATCACTCAACAATTAGCAAAACAACTTTGGTCTCCACAGACAGACAACATTTTGGAACGTGCCCTTCAAAAACCTATCGAATGGACCATCGCTGTTCAACTTGAACGCTATTATTCCAAACAAGAAATCCTATGCATGTACTTGAATCAATTTGACTTCTTATACAATGCCGTAGGAATCAAATCTGCCGCCGCAACTTACTTCAATTGTTCTCCGGCTGATTTAAAAATCGAAGAAGCGGCAACACTCATCGGAATGTGTAAAAATCCTTCCTATTTCAACCCTATTCGTCGAAACGAACGAACGATGGGACGAAGAAACGTTGTCCTCGACCAAATGCGAAAAGCAGGTTATATAACAACCGAAGAATGCGATTCGTTGCAACAAATTCCTCTTACTTGCACATTCAAAGCCATCAATCACAAAAACGGATTGGCTCCCTACTTTCGCGAAAATCTACGTATCATGCTGACCGCAAAAAAACCGAATCGTAAAAATTATGCAAGTTGGCAAGATAGAGAATACAGCTACGACTCTTTGCAATGGGAAACAAATCCGCTCTACGGTTTTTGTGAAAAAAATGAAAAAGCCGATGGCTCAAAATACAACATCTATAACGATGGTTTGAAAATCTACACAACCATAGATTCTCGTATGCAACGCTATGCCGAAGAAGCTGTGAAAGAACACATGAGCGACCTGCAAAAACAATTCTTCCGCGAAGCAAAACGCAAAAAAAATGCACCTTACACTCGACACCTAAGTGCAGAACAAGTAAAAGCCTCTTTGACTGCGACAATGAAACAATCAGATCGCTACTATCATCTGAAAAAAGCAGGCGTTTCGCAAGAAGAAATTGAAAAAATATTCAATACTCCCGTGCAAATGCACGTATTTGCCTACAACGAAAAAGGATACATTGACACAATAATGACTCCGATGGACTCTATCCGATACAACAAACATTTTCTTCGTTGCGGATTTATGAGTATGGAACCTAATGGTCACGTAAAAGCGTATGTTGGAGGACCAAATTTTGAATATTTCCAATACGACATGGCAGGAAAAGGAAGACGACAAGTCGGATCGACAGTAAAACCATTCCTCTACTCTCTTGCCATGGAAAGTGGTTATCAACCTTGCGATCAAGTGACCAATCAATCGGTAACACTTATTTCAAACGAAGCTACCGGAGAAACTTGGACTCCTCGCAACTCAAGCAAAACTCGCATAGGCGAACAAGTAACCCTTCGCTGGGGACTTCAAACTTCAAACAACTGGATTTCAGCTTATTTGATGAGTCAATTGTCGCCTTTTGCTTTGGTCAATCTCATGAAGTCGTTCGGAATCACAGGACACATCGATCCGGTTGTTTCTCTTTGTCTTGGTCCTTGCGAAATATCCGTACAAGAAATGGTTGATGCGTACACCGCATTTACAAACAAAGGATTGCGTCCCGAACCGCTATTTGTCACCAGAATAGAAGACAACAACGGAAACGTCATCGCTGAATTTACACCAAAATACAACGAAGTCCTTTCCGAACTCGGAACATACAAAATGATACACATGTTGAGAGCCGTAGTCAATGGAGGTACAGGAGCTCGTTTGCGTTTCCGATACAACTTTACAGCTGATATTTGCGGTAAAACAGGAACAACGCAAAACAATAGCGATGGTTGGTTTATGGGATTCACTCCCGAACTTATCAATGGCGTTTGGGTTGGTGGAGAAGAACGTGCGATTCACTTTGACAACATGACTCACGGACAAGGAGCAAGCATGGCTTTGCCAATTTGGGCACTTTACATGCAAAAAGTATATGCCGACAAAACGCTCTCCTATTCTCAAGCCACAAGATTTGACATTCCGATCGACATGAGTCAAATAGAAGGTTGTCCGGTTGTTGATGGCGAAGCAACTCCTGACGACGAAGTCGATGAAAGCGTATTTTTTGATTAAAATCACACATTGCTAAAAAAAGAAATTTTTCATATTATAAAACAATTTCCATTTCGGAAAAAAAACACAAGAAGTAGTGCCTTTGCATTACTTCTTGTTTGTTGTCTATTTAATTCCTTCTCGTGTTTCGCTCAAATCAATACGCAACGTTTGCTCGAAAATGGACGAATGGCTCTACATTTTGACGACTACGTTTTGGCCATTCAATATTTCAACAAACACATTGCCATGAAACCACAAAAGGCAGAACCTTATTATTACAGAGCAATCGCAAAAATTCAATTGGAAGATTTCACCGGTGCTATCGAAGACTGCAACAAAGCTTTGGATCGCAACCCTTTTTTACACACTGCCCTATATGCACGAGGATTTGCTTACAAACAATTGCAACAATACGACAAAGCCTTGATCGATTTAACACAAGCAATCCATCTCGGGCCAGACAACGACTATTATAAAATTCATTATATCGAAGTGTGCGAAGCAAAAGAAGATTATACAACGGCACTGAACGAAATCAACAAATTGCTTCGGAAAAAAAAATCGCCTTTGACAAACGAATTATGGGCTGAAAAAGCACAACTCATGCTCTTGCAAAAAGACACCATCAAAGCAACCGCCGTCATCGACTCCGCACTAACCATTTACCCTAAAAACGCCAATTTAATCGGCTACAAAGCTCTCTTTTGCATACTCAACAAACAAGACTCTATTGCTCTTTCGCTCTACAATCAAGCAATCGCACTCGGAAACAACCAACCCAACTCGTTTCTCAATCGTGGATTGCTCAACTACCGAGCAAAAAACTACCAACAAGCTCTCAACGACTACGACAAAGCCGTTTCGCTTGATAGCACCAACACGCAAACTCTGTTCAACAGAGCTTTGCTTCGTAGCGAAGTTGGCGATTGGAACAATGCTTTTTCCGACTTATGCCGACTTCTCGATTTAGATGCCGAAAATTACGAAGCACGCTACCAACGAGCCATTGTTGCCAATGAAATCGGAGAATATGATGTCGCAAAAAATGATTTTTCAAAAATCTTAGAAAAATACCCCGACTTTCCACCGGCATATTATGCTCGTGCAATCATATACGATAAAATCGGAGACAAGAAAAAAGCTCAACAAGATCGCTATTTGGCTCTAAAAATTGAAGATGACTATATTTCGGGAAGAAAATCTCGAAAAAACTACCCCGTCATCGACACCAAAGCCGATTTTGAAAATCATTCCGCTCTAAAAAAACACCTCTCTTTCACTCAAGAAAAAAACAATCCTTACAACGATCAAACTCGTGGTTTGATACAAAATATTCGTGTGCAACCTCTTCCTCGAGAATGCTTCGCTCTTAGTTTTTATACGACTTCAGACAATATTCGCAATGCGAAAGAAAACTATTCTCCCGTTGTGTTTGAAATGAACGGACAACTCAACGAACAACTCATTATCAACAATCGTGAAATAACAATTGCCTACAACAGTGCCATTGCCGAACGACATGCCACCGCAATTGAATCTTTGTCAAAACGAATCGATTCAAACGAAAAAAACAGCGAAAAACTCTGTCTGTTGCGTGGTCTGCACTACTACACGATAGGATTATACGACAATGCCGAAAAAGATTTTGAGAAAGTCATCAATAGCAACGGAAAACTGACCGCTGTCGGTTATTTTGCCAAAGGAATGAACGCTTACAAAGCCAATCCAAATGCAAACAACATCGTCGATGACTTCAAAAAAGCATACGAAACCGACAACCGATTTGCTCACGCCATCTACAACGCCGCAACCATTCTCTACCTGAGCGACAATATCGATGATGCCATCAAACTCTTTTCGTTGGCTATCGAATCCGACGACAAAATCGCTGAAGCCTACTTCAACAGAGCACTTTGTTTTCTCGCCATCAACGATAACGAAAAAGCCATCAACGACCTTTCAAAAGCCGGTGAATTGGGCATTTATCAAGCTTACGCACTCATCAAAACCTACAAAGACAAATGATAAACAAAATACGATATTTCTTTTCGATTCTCACTTCGTTGATTTCTCCGCCTCGTTGCCGATTTTGCAACGACACTTTGCTCGACGAAGAATCTTTCGTCTGCTTTGATTGTCAAATCAAATTGCAAAACGAACGCACGTATTTTGAAACCATCGCTCACAACAAAATCTCAAACTTATTTTGGGGTATTTTGCCCATTCACAACGCTTGTTGCTTTTTCTATTTCGAAAAACAAGGAATCATTCAACATCTGATTCATTTGCTCAAATACAAACATCAACCCGAAATCGGAATCTTTTTGGGCGAAATCATGGGAAAAGAATTGGCCGCTTCTCCGCTTTATCAAAATATCGACTACATCATTCCCGTGCCGATACATCATAAGCGACGAAAAGAACGATCCTACAACCAAACCGAAAAAATCGCAATCGGAATACAAAAACACATTCAAAAACCAATCATCAAAAACAATCTCATACGTACAATCTACCGTGAATCTCAAACCACTTTGACCAACCGACAACGTTGGAAAAATGCTCGTGGAATCTACAATCTTTTGCGACCTGAGCAACTAAAAAACAAACATATCCTTCTCGTTGATGACGTCATCACAACCGGTGCAACCATCACTTCGTGCGGAAAAGAATTGTGCAAAGCAAACAACATCAAAATCAGCATTGTAAGTATTGCCGGAGGTATGTAAAAAATAAGATTTCAATAGGATTTTAATAGGATTTTAACAAGATTTTAAGCAAAAAAATAAAATATCATGGCGAAAACAAAAACAATATACTTTTGTACCGAATGCGGCGCCGAATCGGTCAAATGGCTCGGACGCTGTCCGGCTTGCGGTGCGTGGGGAACAATCAAAGAAGAAACATTCCTTGCGAAACTAAACAAATCGTCGCAACAAAATTTTTCGCAAAACGACAAAAAAACAGCCAAACCACAACTGCTCAACGATATTCCGCTCGAAGAAGAACCTCGTATCGACACACTTTGTGGCGAATTTAACCGCGTGTTGGGTGGCGGACTTGTTCCCGGCTCTATGACGCTCATCGGTGGCGAACCCGGAATCGGAAAATCCACGCTCGTCCTACAAATCGTCATGAACCTCAACACGCTCAAAACGCTCTACGTCTCGGGTGAAGAAAGTGCCAAACAACTCAAACTGCGTGCCGAACGACTCGCTAAGCAACCAAACACTTCGTGCTACATCGTCAGCGAAACTTCGCTCGAACAAATCTTGTTTCACGCTCAAGAACTAAAACCCGAACTCATCATCATCGACTCCATTCAAACAATTGCGACCGAACTCATCGACTCTTCTGCCGGTACAATTTCGCAAATCAGAGAATGCTCGGCCGCTCTACTCAAATTTGCAAAACAAACCAACATTCCGATTTTACTCATCGGACACATCACCAAAGAAGGAACAATTGCCGGACCTAAAATATTGGAACACATCGTCGATACCGTGTTGCAATTTGAAGGCGATCAACACTATCTTTACCGCATTTTGCGAGCTACGAAAAACCGCTTCGGTAGCACGTCCGAATTAGGAATTTTTGAAATGCTACACGATGGTTTGCGTGAAGTATGCAATCCGTCCGAACTCCTGCTCTCCGACAATCACGAAGGGCTGAGCGGCGTCGCCATTACGGCGGCAATCGAAGGTGTAAGACCGTTTCTCATCGAAGTGCAAGCTCTCGTCAGCACGGCGGCTTACGGCACACCACAACGTTCGACAACCGGATTCGACAACCGACGACTCAACATGTTGCTCGCCGTTCTCGAAAAACGTGCCGGTTTTCGACTTGCTCAAAAAGACGTCTTCATCAACATTGCCGGAGGTCTGAAAATCAACGATCCCGCAACCGACTTGGCTGTCATGGCCGCCGTACTTTCGTCTAACTTCGATTTGGCTATCGACTCACAAATCACCATGGCGGGAGAAGTCGGATTGTCGGGCGAAATTCGTCCTATCAACCGAATCGAACAACGCATTGCCGAAGCCGAAAAACTCGGTTTCCGACAAATGATTATTCCGATGGCAAACGCCAAATCGATTGATGCACGAAAACGTTCGATACAACTTTTTCCGGTAGGAAAAGTAGAAGAAGCGTTCCGCATTTTATTCAAAAACAACGAATAAAAACACTCCCAAACAAAAAAATGAGATTCAAACGCATTATACTCGTTTCGTTGTTGCTCTGTGGCAATACATACCTTATCGCAACAGAAAACAACGACAACAAAAAAAACAAACGACAACGATTTGAATGGTTTTTCAAGGCGAGAGATTGGTACAACCAAACATTTGAAAACGTCGATTCTGCCTACGTTTACAATCCGAAATGGAAAATGAGCGTACAACTTTTGTCCGACAATTACATTGATTTTCAAAATGTTACGATCAATCAATCCGATTTTGAAAATACAGAAATGCAAAAAAAGCAATATCACGCCGCTTTGCAATCGTCGTTGCTCTACAACTTGGGAGCTTCGTTTACGTTTCAGCCGTTCACGATTTCGTACTACTTTTCGCTAAACGACTTGTTGGGCAGAAAAAATTCCATACAAAAATATTATCTCCGATTGTCCAACTCCATGCTCATCGGGACGTTTGAATACTACAACAACAAAATAACCGAACAAAACCGACCGACAAGCTCGTTGCAATCCGACATTCCCGACAATTTGTCTATCGACAAATACACGTATCAAAGCATCAACGCAAACGCTCACTACGTGTTCAACTACAAGCAATACAATCAGTCGGCTTGCTACTCATTTTCGAGAATACAACTCAAAAGTGCGGGAAGTGCGTTGATCGGAATCGACTATTCGTGGCAAGACATGCAAATCGACTTGGTGGCGACACAAGACAATTTGATTGGGAAAAACAATTTTGCAACGCACAGTTTTTGTATTTCGGGAGGATATGGCTACAATGCGGTGATTCCGTTGAAAAGAAAATCCACGTTGAATCATCTTTGTTTCAACATCACGATTTTGCCTCGTGTGGGATTGCGAAGAGCATTTTTCGACCACCAACCGCAATATCAATTTGCATTCAATCCGGCGGCAAAAATCGGAATGGCATACAACTACAAGCGATTTTTTTGCGGAATACAAGCCAACCACAACGGGCAACTGAATTTTCATAATCGGACGATGTATTCGTCTATCATTCTAAATTTCAAAGCAAACATCGGAGTGCGATTTTGAAAAAAGGAGAAAAAAAAAAGAGATGTCGAAAATTTCGACATCTCTTTTTTTTATGTTAACAAAAATCGTGAGATTATTTGTTGAATTTTTTAGAACCATCTGTTCCGAAAACGAATCCTTCAGCATCTGCTGCTACTTCTTGTCCGTTTACGTTGAAGAATTTAACTTCTTCTGCGTCTGCTGATGCATTTTCTACTGCTGTTGCAGCACCTACAATGATAGCAGAAAATTTAGGTTTGTTTCCTACTGTTGTGATAACAATAGAAGAACCTGTAGCTGTCAAAGTGTGAGTTACACCAGTAGAAGTTGTAAGATCAGCACCAGCAATTTCGTCAAGGGTACCATCTTCACTCAAAGTAATAGTTACTACGTCACCTGCAGTTGTAGGAATAGTAATAATTCTTTCCTTACCGTTTGGTTGGATGTATCTACCATAAGTTTTAAATGCTGTTGTACCAGCGGCAGAGTTAGTATAAGAGAATTTAATACCTCCAATATAACATGAACCTTCCACTGATGCTGTAGTTACATTAATGCTATATTTCCCTGCCAATTTTCCTTCTGCAGGAGCTGTTGTTTCAACAATGTCCATACCGTCAAGATTCGTAACTGTAGATGTTATCGCTGCATCATAAATTTCTGGATTTGGGGCAGTAAAATCAAATCCAATAGCGTTAACTGCTACAGACATCGCAAGAGTAGCGATTGCTAAAAATACTTTTTTCATAATAAGTAAAATTTATAAAGTTAAAAAATTAAAAATAAAAAAAATTCACATTAAGATTAAGAAAGAAAAAAGACGATTTCGTCCTCATTTTTCCACGTGCAAATATAAAAGAGTTTTCTTGAAAAACAAAAAAAAATGTTAAAAATTTTTAATAAAAAAGCTTATTTTTTTGTTTTAGTCGTTGCTCCACCCAACGATAGATTTTTTGCTCTGTTTCTTCGTCGTGATTTTCGTCGTTCCACTCCACAGCGATCGACGGACGTTGCACTTCTTTTCCGGTCGTGGCATCTACTTCGCTCAATTGCCCTACGGAGAGCGATTTCAGGTTGGGAAAGAGGATTTTGAGTTCGCTCGTCATTTGAGCCACCGACACTTTGTTTTCGTCCAAAGCCTTGTTGAGTTGTTGTTGTAGCGATTGTATTTCTTCGTCTTTTTTTGCCAATTGTCGGTCTTTGTCTTCAAAAAAATGCTTCATGGCACCGGCTTGCAACAGCGAAAAATCTTGCGACAAACCGTCGTTGGTCTGCACGATGTGTAGTTTTGCATCGGACAAATCGCAATCATTTTGGTATTCGGCGAGCAGTTTTATTTGCTCGTCGGAGAGTTTTTTGCCGACAAAAGTAAGTTCTATTTCTTTGTCGTCGCTACTACGATAGATACGTTTTGAGTCGATCACTTTGGTGTCGGCAAAGACTTCGCTTTCGTCGATGGTTTCCAAAAAATGAATGACCGACGAATTGAACGAAGTTGTGCGAATCACTCGTATTGCGGTGAAACAACTCGGCACCATGGCAACGATGGTGAGAATGGCAATGCCACGACGGACGTTTAGCTCTTTTTTTGCATCGCGATATGTTTTTTTCTTAAACGACAAAAAACGTGTCACGACGTAAGTCGCCAAAGCAATGAAAAACGAGTTGATGAAAAAGAGATAAAACGCACCGAAAAAGTAGTTGAATTGAGCGGAAGCGAGTCCGTATCCGGCGGTGCAAAGCGGAGGCATGAGAGCCGTAGCGATGGCGACACCGGAGACGACGGTGATTTTTTCTTGTCGTCGTGATCCGGCGACGATACCCGCCAAACCACCGACAAAAGCGATGATGACGTCGTAGATGGTTGGTTCGGTGCGAGCGAGCAATTCGCTTTGAGCGTCGCTCAACGGAGAGATGAAGAAATAAAACGTTGAAGCGATCAAAGAGATCAACACCATGACGAGCAGATTTTTTAACGACTTGAACAGGAGTTCGTTGTCGTTGATACTGATTGCCAAGCCGACGCCCATGATGGGCGACATCAGTGGCGAAATGAGCATGGCACCGATGATGACGGCGGTGGAATTGACATTAAGCCCAACGGAAGCGATAATGATGGCGAAGAAGAGAATCCAGACGTTGATTCCACGAAATTCAACCGCTTGCGAAATGTTGTTGATTGTAGCTTCTTCGTCGGTGTCGGACTGAATGGTCGCAATTTTGCGAGCAAAAAGATAGAAACGTTTGAGATATTGGGTTATTGACATAAAGCGTTTTTTTTTAGTTTTGTTTTGTTTAGTTTTTAATCGCACGAATGCGTTGCAAAAGCGTCGGGTGCGAATAGTAGAAGAAAACGTAAGCCGGGTGCGGTTGCAAATTGCTGAGTGCTTTTGCCGAGATTTTTTTCAAGGCAGAAATCAGTTCGTCGCCCAAGCCATGCTCTTTGGCAAAACGATCGGCTTGGTATTCAAAACGCCGAGAAATGATATTGATTATCACACCGATAAAGACCGAAACAGGCGTAAAAAGCAACCCGAAGACGAGCATGTTGACGTGAAACGAAGCTTCGTTCATTCCGAGAGCTTGAGCCAAAGCGTCGTTGTCGAGCACTTGTCCGAGTAGCGAAAGCATGATGAGCGAGTTGAGCAACGAAAGCAAGAGGAAACAGAACGTGTGTTTGTGTTTGTAGTGTCCGACTTCGTGAGCCAAGACGGCGACGATTTCGTCGGTTGTCAGTTCGTTGATGAGCGTGTCGTACAAGACGATTCGTTTTTTCGCACCCAAACCGGAAAAATAAGCGTTGGCTTTTGTCGAACGTTTTGAACCGTCCATGACGAAAATGTTGTCGAGTTGAAAACCGGCTTCTTTCCCGAATTTTTCGATGGCATCACGCAATTCGCCTTCTTCGAGCGGTGTGAGTTTGTTGAAAATCGGCACGATGAGTTGGGCGTAAAACATGTTCATGAAAATGCTAAAAGCGGCCATGATGATCCACGCATAAAACCAAAATCCCGAACCCACCGAGAAATAGATCCATTCGATGAGAGCGAGAATCAAACCGCCGACAATTGCCATCAAAACAAGACCTTTGAATTTGTCGGCAAAAAACGTTTTGAGCGTCATTTTGTTGAAACCAAATCGTTCTTCGATGACAAAATGACCGTACCAATCAAACGGCGTAGAAATCAAATCGTTGGCGAGAAAAAGCACACCGAAAAAGATGAGCGAAACAAGAATCGGATTTGCGGCAACCGAATCTGCCCATTGTCCTACAATAGCAAAACCACCGAAAAGAATCATTGCCAAAATCAGAAGAAATGAGAACGCACCCGAAACGTGAGCAAATTGTTTGTTTGCACGCAAATACATTTGTTGTCGGGCATATTCGTTTTTGTCGTACACATCAGAAAGTTCTTCGGGCAATTCTGTTTTAGCATATTTTGCATTGAGAAAAGACAGCGTGTGTTCGACTAAAAAGTCGAGCAACAAAATGGCAATAATCACAAAAGTAAGTGTTGTGTAATTCATAGAAAAAAATTAAAAGAAAATAAAACATCAAGTTTTTGACCAAATTTCTCCCATCAAAACCATTCCGCCAAAACCACATTGTTTCAGCACATTTTGATGCGAAAAACGCACTCCTCCGAGAGCAAAAACTTTTTCATCGATCATCGGCGAACGTTGCAATTGCTCAAGCGAAAAAGCACTTTTATAGTTTGTTTTTGAAATACTATCAAAAATAGGACTTAAAAAGCAATAATCTACGGACGATTTGCACCGTTTCAGTTCGTTCAGCGAATGGCACGATTGCGACACTCGCCCACTCCAATCGTTTGGCAAAACGGGATTTCTGGCATTCAAATGCAAACCGCCAATTTGCGAAAATTGTTTGACCAACTCAAAATGATCGTGCAAAGCCAAACGATGATGATAGCGAGTTGGTATTTTGATCAACAAATCATGCAATTCGTCTTGGGTTGCGTTGGGTTTGCGAATATGCACAAAGGTCACGTTTTTCTCCAACAATTGCACGATTTGAGCGGCTTCATCGGCAATAAAATCGGGTGATGTGATGACGAGAATTTTCATAAATTCATGATAAAAACGGAATAATCACGCAAATCGATCGTCAACAATTTGTCGGTAAGCGATTCGCCGTAACCACAAATCAATTTTAACACTTCATTCGCTTGAATGCTTCCGACGACGGCAGGCGTTACGCCAATCACGGGCGAAGCGTTTTTGGTTGTTTCGCTTAGTGGTTTTTCGTCCGGAAACAACGTGCGATAACTCACCGCCGTTTGATGCAAAAACACCGCCACTTGACCATCCAAACTGCCAATCGAACCGTAAATCATCGGTTTGCGAAGCGATTTGCAAGTGTCGGAAATCAAAAATCGTGTAGCAAAATTGTCGCACGCATCGACCACAATATCATATTGTTTGATAATTTGTTCGGCATTTTCTTTCGTCAAAAAATCATCGTGCGTTTGTATCGTAATGTTGGAATTGAGCGACGCAAGTCGTTGTTTGGCACAAAGCACTTTGCGTTGTCCTATTTGCGTTTCATCGTACAAAATTTGTCGTTGCAAGTTTGTTTCCGAAACGCAATCATCATCAATCAAACCGATCGTACCCACTCCGGCGGCGGCAAGATACAACGCAACAGGCGAACCCAAACCGCCAACACCAACGATAAGCACACGAGCAGAGACAATTTTTTGTTGTCCCTCCTCGCCTATTTCAGGCATTGCTATTTGACGATCGTAACGCATCGATTATCTTTTTTTTAGTTAAAAATATCGTCCCAATCTTTCCAAACGGGTTCACGACCCAATTTTTTCAAAGCGGCTTCTACTTCGGTTGCCGTCCGCTCATCACTCACGTGAAATTGCTCCAACGTTTGCGGATAAGAAAAATAGCCACCGGGTTCGGTTTTGCTTTCGGCACTCATCGTCGTTACACCGAGCGTTGCCATATTGTCACGAATATAAGCGGGTTCTCGTGTAGAGAAACTAATATCCACATCGTGGTCAAAGATACGATAAGCAAACGTAAGTTGAGCCAACTCTTTGTCCGTCATAATCACATTTGGTTGAAAACCATCATTTTCACTTGGACGCATACGAGGGAAATTGACGCTGTATTTTGTTTGCCAATAATTTTTTTGCAAATATCGCAAATGATACGCCATCATCGTGACATCGGTACGCCAATCTTCCAAACCAATCAACACGCCCATTCCGATTGAATGCACACCGGCTTGTCCCATACGATCAAATCCATTGACCCGCCAATCAAATTTGGATTTCATTCCTCTCGGATGATAAATATTGTAATTTTTTTTGTTGTACGTTTCTTGAAAACAAATTACTCCGTTCATACCTTGATCGGCAATGTATTTATATCCTTCCACCGAAAGAGGCATGACTTCGATTTTGATATTTGAAAAATATTTGCGAGCGATTTCAACCGCACGGGCGATGTATTTTTCGCCTGCCACAGCGGGATTTTCTCCCGTTACGAGCAAAATATTTTCAAAAGGACCTAATTTTTTGATGGCTTTATATTCATTTTCGATTTCTTCTTCGGTGAGAATCGTTCGTGGCATCGGATTGCTAATGTGAAAACCGCAATAAACGCACGAGTTGGTACAAGAATTTGTAATATAAAGCGGAATAAACATGGAGATTGTTTTTCCAAAACGCTCCATCGTGTATTTTTGACTCAATTGAGCCATCACTTCGAGATAAGGTTCGGCGGCAGGCGAAATAAGTGCCATAAAATCGTCAACCGAAAGTCTTTCTTTGGATAACGCTCTGCGTACGTCATTATCCGTTTTGTTCATTATTTTTTGGGTTGTTTCGTCCCAAGAAATTTTTTCTAATTCGTCTGAAAACATTTTTTTCTATCTATTATCATCTTTTTCTGCACAATCTTTTAGATCGTGACTCAACTTCAATGCACAAAAATTTGGCCCGCACATCGTACAATATTCGCCGTCTTCGTGTCTTCCCGCTTTGAAATATTCCAACGCACGCTCCGGATCCAAACTCAAATTAAATTGGTCTTTCCAACGAAAATCGTAACGAGCTTTTGAAAGAGCATTGTCACGAATCATTGCACCCGGATGACCTTTGGCAATATCGGCGGCATGAGCGGCAATTTTATAGGTTACCACGCCAGCTCTCACATCTTCTTTGTTTGGCAAACCGAGATGTTCTTTTGGTGTGACATAGCAAAGCATTGCCGTTCCGAACCAACCGATTTGCGAAGCACCGATAGCACTTGTGATATGATCGTAGCCCGGAGCAATATCAGTGACCAACGGACCCAACGTGTAGAAAGGAGCATTATGACAAGCTTCGATTTGCTTATCCATATTTTCCTTGATTTTTTGCATTGGAACGTGTCCCGGACCTTCGATAAAAGCTTGAACGTTTTTTTCCCACGCACGAAGAACAAGTTCGCCCATTGTTTCCAATTCGGCAAATTGAGCTCGATCGTTGGCGTCGGCAATTGCTCCCGGACGCAATCCATCGCCTAACGAAACGGCTACGTCGTATTGAGCAAGAATATCACAAATATCGTCAAAATGTTCGTATAGGAAATTTTCTTTGTCATGAATCAAACACCATTTACTCATGATAGAACCTCCTCTCGAAACGATTCCGCAAAGACGAGAATCTGCCAAATGCACATTATGACGACGAATACCGCAATGAATCGTAAAATAATCCACGCCTTGTTCGCATTGCTCAATGAGAGTATCACGATAAATCTCCCAAGTCAGATCTTCTACTTTTCCATCGACTTTTTCGAGTGCTTGATAGATTGGAACCGTTCCTACCGGAACAGGACAATTGCGAATAATCCATTCTCGTGTTTCATGAATATTTGCTCCCGTCGAAAGATCCATCAACGTGTCTCCACCCCATTTACAACTCCAAACTGCTTTTTCTACTTCTTCGTCGATACTCGATGTTGTTGCCGAATTACCAATATTTGTATTGATTTTTACCAAAAAATTACGACCTATAATCATCGGTTCGGCTTCAGGGTGATTGATGTTGGCAGGAAGTACGGCACGCCCGGCGGCGATTTCTTCTCGAACAAATTCCGGTGTGATGTGCGTTTTTATTCCCAACGCTTCACAATTCATATTTTCACGAATGGCGACGTATTCCATTTCCGGAGTGATAATTCCTTGTTTTGCATAATACATTTGCGTAATTTGCATACCTTTTTTTGCTCTCAAAGGCAATGCAATATGTTCAAAACGAAGAAAATCAAGCGATTGATCATTTTTTCGCATACGACCGTATTCGGAAGATATTTCGGGCAATCGCTCTACATCGTTCCGATTTTCAATCCAAGATTCACGAAAACGAGGTAAGCCTTTTTTCAAATCGATTTCGATATTTTCATCGCCAAAAGGACCGCTTGTATCGTAAATATAAACAGGTTCATTTTCATGAAAAACTTTTTTGTCGGCTATCATTTCGACCGTCGGCGTAAGTTCTACTTTTCGCATTCCGACTTTTACTTCCGGAAATAATTTTCCTTGAAGATATACTTTTTTGCTATTAGGAAATTTTATTTTCATCAAACATTTATGTCTTTTTTTTATCCTAAAAATGCAGTAAGAGGTGAACTTGCTTCTGCAATAACTCCAACACTACCCAAACCGGCTTCGTATGCACGACGACCGGCAACAACGGCTTCTTTGAAAGCAATTGCCATTTCTACCGGATTTCCGGCTACTGCAATTGCCGTATTTACCAAACAAGCACTTGCTCCCATTTCCATTGCGGCGGCCGCATGACTTGGAGCTCCAATTCCGGCATCGACAACGACAGGCACATTGGATTGTTCGATAATAATACGAAGAAAATCTTCTGTACGAAGACCTTTGTTTGTTCCAATAGGAGCGGCAAGAGGCATTACCGTTGCCGCACCGGCTTCTTCCAATCGCTTGCAAAGCACGGGATCAGCTTGACAATATGGAAGCACCACGAAACCTAATTTTACCAATTCTTCGGTTGCTTTAAGCGTTTCGATCGAATCCGGAAGAAGGTAACGAGGATCCGGGTGAATCTCTAATTTTAACCAATTCGTACCAAAAGCTTCACGAGCTAATTGTGCGGCCAAAACGGCTTCTTCGGCGGTTCGCACTCCGGACGTGTTGGGCAATAATTGTATGTGAGGATGAACAATATGCGAAAGCATATCGTCTTCTTGATTATCCATATCGATTCGTTTCATCGCAACCGTAACCATTTCGGTTTCTGAAGCCAAGATACTTTGTTCCATCAAAATGTTGGAATTAAATTTTCCCGTTCCAAGAAAAAGCCGTGATTTAAATTCACGACCGGCAATAACTAAATTTTCCATTGAGATATTATTTTTTTTGTTTGTTCTATAGGATTTTCAGCATTAAGAATTGTTCCGGAAATAGCAATACTATCCATTCCCGTATTAAGAATTTCAGCAATGTGATTCGTTTCAATTCCTCCAATCGCAGTGAGAGGAAGCGATAATCCTCGTTGCCAACATTCTTTGACGATGCGTTGATAACCTTCGAGACCTAATACTGTATTTAGATTTTCCTTTGTAGTTGTAAATCGAAACGGACCAACTCCGGCGTAATCTGCACCATCACAATAAGCATCTTCAATTTCATCAACATCGTGACATGTTGCTCCAATGATGAACCCTTCGCCCAAAAAACTTCGTGCGTCATAAATCGACATGTCATTTTTGCCAAGATGCACTCCATCTGCTTTCACACGACTACAAATATCAACGTGATCATCAATCAAAAAAATAGCGTTTTTTTCTTTGCATTTTTGTTTTAAATGACGAGCAACGGACAAGATTTCATCGCGAGAACTTTTTTTCATTCGCAACTGAATCCAACGACAGCCTCCTTCGAGAGCCATTTCAGCCCCTTCTATATAGGAAAAACGTTCGTTGCAATGTGTGATGTATTGCAACCGAAATTGATTTGTTTCTACTTTTAACACAATAGTTACCCTCCACAAGCTGCTTTAACCACAACGATAGAATCATCTTCTTGGAGCAACGTTGTTGACCATTCTGCACGAGGCACCATTTTATTATTGCGTGCAATTGCCACTCCAAACGAAGGTAAATTCATTTGTTTTACGATAGTTTCGATAGTTGCATTATTTTCTACCGAAATTTTTTCATTATTCACTTTTATCGTCATAAAAATATTTTTAATTTTTATAAAAACAATCCGTCATTATTTTTATAAAAAGACAAAAAAAAAGAAAAGGGAATTTTTTAGAAAAAGGAGAGAATTATAGCACAATCTTTATTCCTACGGCAGCATTACCTGCATCAGTTTTTTCGGGTATAATCTCAGCCTTAAAAAAAGCACCCCACGTTGTTTGTTTACGCAACAAAGGTAACAAAAAAAACATAGAGATACAAATTTGCATCTCTATGTTTTTTTGTACTTATTTCTTCTTTGGATTGCGAGGAAACCAGCCTTTTGCCACACGTTTTTCTTGTTCAAATAATTCAAAAATACTCCAATAAAGCGAAAATCCTAATACCGCCAAGAGAATTGAAAAAAATATTGATTGAACAAAAAGTGAAACAAGTAAACAAATCGTTCCTAACACTGCAAATATAGGCCAAACTTTTTTACCGAAATAATATTCCGTTTTAATGACTACAGGATGAAGTATTCCAATAATCACAAACGAACTTAAACCAATTGCAATTCCCAAAAAAGACACTGTTTTCTTATTTTTTTTAATTATTAGCCGGAAGAGGTTTGCTATCTGCAACAGCTTCTACGACGTTGATAATATAATCGCCCATTTTTTCGCATTCGATAATGAAATCCATATACACAACACTTGTTGCATAAGGATAAACGCCATCGTTTACGGCAATAATGTTGCGTCCTTTCAATTCATCACGATAATGATTGATGTTTGATTCAATACTTTCGGCCTTTGTCGCATCAACAAAAGAATCGTTGATTTTGTCCAAAATATTCAACATTTCATCAAAAGCTTTATCCAACAAATTCAACATATTATGGATATTAGCAACCATTTCCGCTGTAAAAGAAATTTTTCCTTGACGTTTTCGATCCAAAATTTTTGCTAAATTATCGCATGAGTCTGCAACGGATTCTATTTCGGAAACAATGCGAAGCATACGATGAATTTGATCTTTACTTTCATTGCTCAATCGTCCTTGAGAAACTTTATTCAAATAAGCGGCAATCTCCATTTCCATTCGATCGGAAATCAATTCATATTTTTGTACTCTCTCAAAATATTTAAGTGCCGCATTTTCATTGGTTTCTTCATTCAAACTTTTTACAATGCCAAACATACGTTTCACTCGTTCTGTATACGTTAGCATTTCTTTTTGAGCTTGAAGAATAGACAACTCTGCCGTAGACAACATTCCTGTAGAAATAAATGCAAGGCGGAACTCTTCATCTGTCTCAGATTGAGGAATAAGTTTTGTAACTGTTTTTGCAATAAACTTAGCAAACCAACTAAGAATCAAAACATTACAAACATTAAACATAGTATGGAATAAAGACAAAGCAAAAGCATCTTGTTGTGTCGGATCTGTCGGTCCTATTTCAACAACCAAAGCTTTGATCATTGATGTAAATGGGTAGAAAACGATCAATAACCAAATTACCCCAAACAAATTGAATATCGTATGAGATAATGCCGCTCTCTTTGCAGAAACGTTTGCTGATAAAGCAGCCACATTTGCCGTAATCGTAGTCCCAATATTTTCACCAAGAACCATTGCAGCCGCAATTTCAAAAGAAATCCAACCTTGAGCACACATGACCAACGTTATCGCCATCATTGCACTCGATGATTGTACAATTACGGTAAGAATCGTTCCTGCAAATAAAAATAACAAAACAGATAAAAAACCAAGATTTGTATATTGTGCAAGGAAAGCAAGAACCTCTGGATTTTGTTTAATGTCGGGAACCGAATTTTTCAACATTTCCATTCCCATAAAAAGAAGAGCAAAACCAACGATAAATTCACCCCAATTCTTATAAACATTCTTTTTAGCAAAAAGAAGAGGAAATGCAAAAGCAATCAATGGAATCGCAATATCACTGATATTAAACTTGAACCCAAACAAAGAAATAATCCATGCCGTTACAGTCGTACCAATATTTGCCCCCATGATAACACTGATACTTTGCACAAGATTCATAAGTCCTGCATTCACAAAACTTACCACCATCACTGTTGTTGCCGATGACGATTGGATCAAAGCCGTAACAAGAACTCCTGTCAAAATTCCGGTAAAGCGAGTAGATGTCATTGCGGACATAATCGAACGCATCTTATCTCCAGCTAATCGCTGTAATGCTTCACTCATCAACATCATTCCATACAAAAACAAACCAAGTGAACCAATAAATGTAAAAATCGACAATAAATTAAACTCCATAGTTTTTTAGTTTTTTTTTGAGATTTTTTTATTTTTTTATCAAAAAAAAAGTATGTATCCTTTTTTGCAAAAACTTCTTTTTACAATAAACAACAGATACATACTTTCAAATTTCACTATTTTATTATTTTTATTTCTTAAAATAAAGCAAACGAAGCATCAGAAATAAACGCAAACACGCAACTAAATATTCCTAACAGAATCGTACATGCCAAACAAATAAACAATCCAATTTTTGAAAAACAATCTGATTTGACTTCTTCAATAGGATTCTCGTTTGGTGTAATAAACATTGCTTTTACGACCAACAAATAATAGTATAAAGAAATAACGGTATTAATCAACGAAATGAAAACAAGAATATACCATCCTTCTTCCGCCGCCGACATAAAGACAAAGAATTTTGAAAAGAATCCCGCAAAAGGAGGAATTCCGGCCAAAGAGAAAAGGAAAAGCGTCATTGCAAGACTCAACTTTGGATTTGTCTTATATAAACCATTATAATCCGAAATTGTTAACATTCCCGTTTTATTCTCAATAATAGAAACAACTCCAAACAATCCTATATTAGAAACAAGATAAACCAACAAATAAAAAACAACCGATGTCATCGCCATATCAGTTCCGGCAATCATACCCAACATGATATAACCCGCTTGCGAAATAGAAGAAAATGCAAGGAAACGTTTCATATTCGTTTGTCGCATCGCAAACAAGTTTCCAATAGTGATTGACAAAACAATCAATGTGGCTAATATATATTGCCAATATACAAACACATTTGCAAACATTCTGAACGAAAGAAACATCAACGCAAATACCGCTGCTCCTTTAGAGACAACAGAAAGATATGCCGAAACATTTGTTGGTGCTCCTTGATAAACATCTGCTGTCCATAAATGAAATGGCACAAGCGAAATCTTAAATGCAACTCCGGAAAGAAAAAATACCAAAGCCATCAATTGTATCGGTTGAACCATCAAATACTTGCGAATAGCATCAAAATACATTCCTTCAACTCCAACAGATCCATAGAAAAGAGCTATTCCAAACAACATCATTCCCGAAGAAAATGCCGCCATCAAAACGTATTTTGCTCCTGCTTCAACACTTTCTTTTGACCATTTATTGTAAGCCACCAATGTTACCAAAGGAAGAGATGCCATTTCAAGACCCAAATAAAAAAGAAGGAAATGTCCTGCCGACATCATCAGATTCATTCCAAACAATGTAGATAGCGTAAGAATATACATTTCAGAACGTTTACCTACAATGCGTTCATCATTAAGCCACGTTTTTGATTGAAGAAATACAAGCAATGCTCCTAAACAAAGAATCATCTTTACGATTTGCGACATTTCTGATGTAGAAAACATTCCACCAAAACAATCACCAAAAACCGTTACTCCTCCAAACGGATAAAAACTAATAACCGAGCAAACAACAAACAACCCGCAAGCTATTGTGTCAAAATACTTCTTACCACACTCACATACAAACAAATCATAAATGAGCAAAAAAACGATTTGAGCTAAGAGTAAAAACTCTGGACGCATTAAAGCTATAATATCAGAATACATAATCAAAACTTGGATTAAAATTTACTAACAATAACACCAAGACTATCACCTATAATTTCTGTTGGGAAAAATGGCAAACAACCTATCGCTGCAATAAAAACAATCAACGTCACAGCCGCAATACGTTCATACCAAGTCGCATCTGTAAGTTCTCTATGATGCTCATTAACAACGGCTCCATAAAGAATTTTACCAATAACACGAAGAATATAAACCGCCGTTACAACAATAGATGCACAAGCAACAATGGTAATAACACGATGGAATAAATCTTCATGCATAAACGCACCCATAAAAATATTCATTTCAGAAACAAATCCACTGAGACCAGGCAAACCTAATGATGCCATTCCGGCAATCACCCAACATACCGACAAAAACGGCATAATCTGCATCAATCCTCCCATTTGTGAAATCTCACGAGTATGAGTTCGTCCATAAATTGCTCCAATAAGCGAGAAGAATAATGCGGTCATCAATCCATGCGAAAGCATTTGCATAATAGCTCCCGTCATTGCAGTTTGATTAAGCATGAGAATTGCAAAAAGCACCATTCCACAGTGACTCACAGATGAATAAGCATTTATATATTTAAGATCGGTTTGTACAACCGCTCCAAATGCACCATAAATAACACTGATTCCCGTCAACACAAGAAACAATGTAGTCCAATTTTCTGCTCCGACAGGCATCAAATACATCGCAACACGAAAACATCCATAACCTCCAAGTTTCATCAAAACCCCGGCATGAAGCATTGACACCGCTGTTGGTGCACTTGCATGCCCATCAGGCGACCATGTGTGAAATGGAAATAACGCACCCAATACACCAAACCCAAGGAATGTAATAGGAAATATCCAATTTTGAGCAACTTCCGGAATATTATTCTTTGCCGCAATTTCCAAAATATTCATTGTTTCTGCTCCGGAAAAGAAAAAGATTCCAAGTATACCAAGTAGCAAGAATGCCGATCCTCCCATAAGCATAAGAGTAAGTTTCATTGCTGAATACTCTTTTCGACCAGTTCCCCAAACTCCAATCAACAAATACATCGGAATCAATGCCACTTCATAAAACAAAAACATGGCGAACAAATCTATTGTAATAAAGAAACCAAATACTCCAATAGAAAGCATTAAAAACCACAAAAAATATTCTTTCACTTGTTCTGTCATTCCCCAAGAAGCAAAGACTCCGGTAAAAACAATTATCGCAGAAAGAATAATCATCAAAACACTAATACCATCAACACCACAAGAAAGTGAAATATTCAAACCTTCATACCACGCAAGAGTTGAAGTAAACAACATTTCTGCAGTGTCTCCTGCCGCACGAAGATCAAGAAATTTAACAAGCAATACAAACGACAACAATAATTGTATTGTCGCCCCTACTGCCATCACTTGTTTAATTCTTTTTGAATCTTTCAATAAGGCTATCACTCCCATCATCACGAGAGGAACGAGAACAAATAAATATAAAAAGTTCATATAATAAGATTTTTCTATTTTAAAACAAAATCAAAGGAACATGTATTTAAAGACAAATAATTGCCGAAATAACAAGGATTGCTACGATAAATATAGCTACATACAATTGTACATCACCAGATTGGAATCCTTTAATTTTAACAGAGACCTTATTGCTCCACCATGCTTGAAAATCCATAAATCCATCTACACAACGACGGTCAAACCAAGCAATAGGTGTTGATATTCTACGAAATATAATTTTCTTCGTAATAAACATATAAAGTTCATCAAAATAAAACTTACGCTTTGCCGCTACGTATAAAGGCTTCACTGAAGTCGCTACTTTGTCAGGAATTTGAGTAGGTTTCTTATACATAATCCAAGCAACCAAAATACCAACAACACCAATCAACACACTTGGAATTGCTATTTCAAAAACCGTATGCAAATCAAAACCAAATCCATCTGCAGTGACCAATTGTCCAAATGGAATAAATCCTGTCACAACTGTCAATAGAGCCAAAAACAAAAGAGGAATAGTCATACAATCCGCATGTTCTTTATGAATATGTTCATATTGTTTTTCTTCTCCCCAAAAAATATTGAAATAAAGGCGGAACATATAAAATGCGGTCAAACCTGCAACAAAATATTGACAGAAGAAAATAATTTTGTCACCTTCCCATGCTGCAACAAGAATTTCATCTTTTGAGAAAAATCCTGAAAATGGAGGAATTCCCGCAATAGACAAACATGCAATAAGAAACGTAATATGCGTAATCGGAAGATATTTACGAAGACCTCCCATTTCACTCATCTCATTACTATGTACAGCATGAATGACTGCTCCTGCTCCAAGGAAAAGCAATGCTTTGAAAAACGCATGAGTAAACAAATGGAACATTGAAGCCATATATCCAAGACCATCATGTCCTTCAAATTTTGATACCCCTAAAGCAACCATCATATATGCAATTTGCGAAATAGTGGAAAATGCAAGAACTCGCTTAATATCCGTTTGTGTACACGCAACAATCGCAGCATACAAAGATGTCGCCGCTCCAATATATGCAATTCCGGTCAAAACTTCTGGTGTAAGAATAAAATAAACAGGGAACATTCTTGCCACAAGATACACCCCAGCCACCACCATTGTCGCTGCATGAATAAGTGCAGATACCGGTGTAGGACCTTCCATAGCATCAGGCAACCAAATATGAAGTGGAAGCATGGCTGATTTTCCTGCACCACCCATAAATATCAATGCTGTAGCCCAAGTAAGAACTGAAGCTCCCATGAACGTAGCTGCCGGAGTAGAAGTAAATACACTGCTATTCGTATCAGTCAACACTTTAAAATCAAACGTTCCTGTGTAATATCCAAGAATCAAAATACCAATCAAAAAACCAAGATCTGCAAATCGAGTAACAATAAATGCCTTTTTCGACGCAAGAATTGCAGAAGGTTTTTCATAATAAAATCCAATCAAAAGATAAGATGATACTCCCACCAACTCCCAAAAAATATACATTTGGAAAATATTTGTGGCAACCACCAAACCTAACATTGAGAATGTAAACAACGACAAAAAAGCATAATAACGTTGAAAACCTTTTTCGCCGTGCATATATCCCATACTATAAATATGTACACACAAAGAAACCGTAGAAATAACGACAAGCATCATAACAGAAATAGGATCAAGCAAAATCCCTAAATCTATAGACAATGTTTCCGTAAATTTCATCCATGAAAATGCTTCATAAAATGATTGATACATTCCATCTACTTTTCCATAATTAAAAAAGTAATCAAATGCTGTAAAATACGAAAGTGCCGCTACTACGGTAAGACCCAAAATACCCAAAAGACCTGCTGTCTTTGGCTTTAACTTATCATCCATCAATCCGATAAACAAAAAATTAAGTACCGGAATAATTAAAATGAATAATGCAATGAACATACTTTGTTCCATATCTAATTTTTAATATTTCAATTCTTTAATTTCTTCGTTATCAATATTTTTTGATGAACGGAACACGTTAATAATTATTGCAATTGCAAGTGCCGTCTCTGCCGCTGCAACTCCAATCACAAAAAGAGAGAAAAACATTCCTTCCAAATGTTCCGGAAACAAAAAACGATTAAACACAACGAAAAAGACATTTACTGCATTGAGAATCAACTCAAGCGACATTAACATCGCCAACAAATTTCTTCTCGTAATAAATCCATACACGCCAGAGAAAAACATTACTAACGCGACAATCAAATAACATTGCATTGGTATTTCCATACTAAATTTTCTCCTATATTACTATTTTTTACGAGCTATCAAAATTCCACCAATAATACAAGCCAAAAGCAATACAGAAATCGCTTCAAACGGCAATAAATATTGATACATATCCGTTCCAATAAGAGCCGTACCCAAATCTTGCATATCAAGTTCTGAAATCTCAGATTGTGCTATTGTCTTAAATTTATGCGTCATCAACACATAAGTCGAAAAAGCAAACCCAGACAAAACAATCACAGAGCCCATTATTCGACGAGAAAGCGTACTTTGCGGCATCAATTCTCCTACTTGAGAAGTCAAAAATATCGCAAACACAAACAAAACCAAAATACCTCCAACATACACCGATAATTGAACCGCTGCCAAGAAATGAAAATTTAACAATAAATATAATCCAGCTGTTGCTATCAAGACAAACAACAAATACGTTGCTGCATGAAGAAGCTTACGTGAAACCACCGACATAATTGAACCAACGACAATAATGGCAGATAGTATAAAAAATATAATTTGACTAGCTTCCATAATCAATTAGGAATTAGAATTTTAAAACATTTAAAAACTTTTATGCTACTTCTGTTTTAGGAGCCGATTTTTCTTTCACTTTTAAAGTCGAACCCTCGTTGTTTAATTGTTTTACCAATTTAGAACGATTAAAAACCGCATGCTCAAACTCCGTACTCCACGCTATAGCTTGTTGAGGACAAGAAGATACGCACATATCACAAAAAATGCAAGTCCCTATATCATACAAATATTTATCAAGAACTTTCTTTTTCTTTCCTGTTTCGGCATCTTCAATCATCGAAGACACAATCTTAATTGTTCCATTCGGACAATTCATTTGACAAATTCCACATGCCGTACAACCATGTTCATTCTTATCATTATGAACCATTGTAAGAGAACCTCTAAATCGCTCAAACATAACTTGTTTTCCACGATTCTCAGGATATTGTTCTGTAATTTTAGGACGCAAAAAGTTGAGCATCGTAATCTTCATTCCTAAAAGAAGATTCCAAATTCCTAAAACAATTGACTTAATATAATTGCAAAAACTTTTCATATCTTAAAAAACAACTACGCAAACAGCCATTACTAATAAATTAACTAACGCAATCGGCATCAATATCTTCCATTCAAATTTCAATAATTGATCGATACGAAGACGAGGGAATGTCCAACGTACCCACATTTGAAGGAATACACAAAATGCTGCTTTACCAAAGAACCAAATCACAGATGGAATATAATCCATTACAGCATTAAATCCATCTAAACCAGGAATATGCAAAGGCATCCATCCTCCAAGGAAAACCGTTGCTGCAATCGCTGATGTAATAAACAAATTCAAATACTCAGCAACATAAAACAATCCAAAAGAAATTCCGGAATACTCAGTATGATAACCGGCCGTAAGTTCCGACTCAGCTTCAGGAAGGTCAAATGGTCCACGATTGGTTTCCGCATGTCCGGCAATCATATAAATAACAAAAGCAACTATAGCCGGTATATTTCCTTTAAAAATAAACCACATATCAGATTGTTCTTCAACTATAGTCGAAATTTGCATTGATCCTGCCATCACTACAATTGTCATCAATGACAATGCAGCCGAAAGTTCGTAACTTACTAACTGCGAACCACTACGCATTGCTCCGATAAGTGTATATTTATTATTTGAAGACCACCCCGCTAACAAAATACCAATTATTCCAAGCGAAGAAACAGCCAAAATATACACAATTCCAACATTAAAATCTACGGCATGAAGTCCAAGACCAAAAGGAAGTGCTGCAAACGTAAGAATAGATCCAACGATTACAAAAAATGGAGCTAAATAAAACAAAAACTTATCATTGTTTTTCAACGTAATAATTTCTTTCAAAAGAATCTTAATCATATCGGCAATTGGCTGTATAAGCCCCCATTTTCCAACACGATTTGGCCCGATACGACATTGAAAGAATGCACAAATCTTACGTTCTACATAAATAAGAATCAATGCTATAATAGCATAAACTGCTAAAAGCACCACGCCAATGAGTATAAACTCAATAAACAGAGTCCAAAAATTGTTGAGTCCTAAAGTAACTCTCAACAACTCATCAATCCAAGTGGTAACTACACTAAAATCAAACATATATATTCTTTTTATTAACGGTCAATACAAGGAATTACATAGTCAAGCGATGCACCAATCATAATAAGGTCGGCGATTTTTTCTCCACAAACTGTTGGATTCAAAGCCGAAACAAGCGTCATACACGGACTACGGAATTTAATACGATATGGGCTCTTATCTCCTTTACTTGAAATATAAACACCAAAATCTCCACGAGCATTTTCCACACGTTGGAACCACTCTCCTTCCGGCAATTTTATAATTGCTTTCGGTTTTGTAATAAATCCATCATCCGGAAGATTATCAATCAATTGTTCTATAATACGAAGCGACTGTTCAATTTCGTCCAAACGAACAATATAACGCTCATACGTACCACCCTCTTCTCGCATGACAACATCAAATTTCACTTTATCATACGCTGCGTATGGTTCAAGAACTCTGACATCGTTCATCCAACCCGATGCACGACCCGAAGGTCCCGTAACGCCATACGAAATTGCATCTTCTTTTGACAAAAATCCAATATCTTTCATTCGACCACGAGCTATCGGATTTCCGGTAAACAAAATATGATATTCCTTTAGCATTTTACGCATATAAGGAATAAATTCTTTTACTTTTGAAACAAAACTTGGTGTAACATCTTTACTCAATCCCCCTATAACACTATAATTACACATCAAACGACCACCACCGTTTTCTTCAAAAATATCCATAATCTTTTCACGATCTCGCATTCCATAGATGAAAGCAGTGATCGATCCCATATCCATACACATACAACCCCAACCAAGAAGATGCGATGCAATACGTGTAAGTTCATCAAAAATTGTACGGATATATTGTGCTCGTTGAGGAACTTCCAATCCCAAAGCTTTTTCTACACAAAGACAAACCGCATGACGATTCATTGTTCCCGAAAGATAATCCAAACGATCAGCCAAATGCAAAATTTGTGGATAAGTATAAGATTCTGACATCTTTTCTATACCACGATGAATATAACCAAAATTTGGGTCAATCTTTTTCACGGTTTCCCCATCAAGCGAAACTCGAAGATGAAGAACTCCATGCGTTGCAGGATGTTGAGGTCCTATATTTACCACATATTCTTTTTCTCCAAAAATTTGAAATTGCGAACCTTTTACATTGCCCTCACTATCAAGAGTAAGAGTTTCTGTCGTTTCCATCATTTCTGGAGTCTGATTTTTCATCGAAAGAGGATTTGATGACATATCATAATCCTTACGAAGAGGATAACCTACCCAATCATGACGTAAGAAAAGTCGACGCATATCCGGATGATTGATAAACTTTATCCCGAAAAAATCATACACTTCTCGTTCATACAAATTTGCAGACTCCCAAAGATCTGAAACCGTCATAATTTCCGGATTTTCACGATCAATAGTAGCTGTCTTAAGAACTAAAGCCGTATTTGTTTGAGTAGAAAACAAACGATAAATTACACCTAAAGATTCTCCATTATCTACACCTATAAGATCTTGCAAATAATCAAAAGAACCTCCTTCTTTACTTTTTATCCATTCTACTACAGCTCGAAAATCTTTCGCAGAAACAGAAATTGTCAACAATTCTTCATTTTCCACTACCGATTCTGGTGCAATAGCTAATATTTTGTTTTTTATATCCATCTTTCTATAGATTAACTATTTGTTCATTCGCAACAACAAACTCTTATTTATTTTCTTTTCCTATTCTAAAATAGTTTTCAAGTTTGATTTTACGTTGTAATTGCATCATTCCATAAAGAACTGCATCTGGGCGTGGCGGACAACCTGGAATATAAACATCCACAGGAATAATCTCATTCACACCTTTCACCACGTTGTATGAAGATTGGAATGGACCTCCGGAAATTGCACAACCTCCCATTGCTATTACATATTTTGGTTCTGCCATTTGATCATACAAACGTTTCAAAACGGGAGCCATCTTTTGAACTATTGTTCCTGCCACAAAAACCACATCTGCTTGACGTGGAGAATTTCGCGTTACTTCCCATCCAAAACGAGCAAAATCGGTACGAGCCGCACCAACACACATAAATTCAATACCACAACAAGATGTCGCAAATGTCAAAGGCCAAACCGAGTTGGAACGTCCCCAATTGATAATATCATTCAATGTTCCAACAACGACATTTGTCCCATTTTTGCGTAATTCTTCAACGTATTGTTCAAGGTATTCATTGTCTTTGAATTCCTCATTCGGAATATTCTTTATATGTATATCTTTTATTTCCATTCAAGAGCTCCTTTCTTCCAAGCATAAGCAAGTCCAAGACCTAATATAAAAATAAAAATAATGACTGTAACAAGCCCTTGTACTCCAACTGCTTCAAGAGCTACAGCCCAAGGAAAAAGGAATACCGCTTCTACATCAAACATTAAAAATAAAATTGCAAACAAATAATACCCCACCTTAAATGGCAACCACGAATTGCCACGTGTTGGAATACCACACTCATAAGGTTCTCCCTTTTGAGAATTAGTCGTACTCGGCGATATCAACAATGCTATCACCAAAGCTCCAACTACCATTACGATTGCCGTAATAAGTGCAACAAGAAATAATGCTTCGTTCATTTAACTATTTGATAATTAAAATTTAAACTACAGAATTGTGTTTTCTCTTTTCCTCGTTCACACGCGGATAAAAAACACAAAAAATCGGTCGCAAAGGTAATAAAAAATAATTGAAGAAAAAATAAAATTGAATATATAATTATGTATTTTTTCTCATTTTTTTGCTCAAAAAAATTTCATTTAATCTTTTTTTTGCTCAATCATCAAAAAATACTCTCAACAAAAAATCTTTTTTATAAAAAAATTTCGTTTTATCAATCTTTTTTATTTTATTTGCGAACTTAAGTTAGATGAGTTTTTATTATTTCTTACCGAAAAAACACATAAAAAAGTATCAAATCTATCCTGTCTAAAAAATAAAAATAATAACTCAATATAAACTTTAAATCTTAAATACTTTTTTATGAAACTTAAACAATTATTTACCGCTGTATGCTTATTGTTTTTTTCAATTAGCATATCTGCACAAGAGTATTGCCTGACTGCCCCTGTTGGCTATGGTAGTTCGGCAACGGGAGGTGCCGGAGGAACGGTTGTGACCGTGACATCATCTTCCGCTCTCATGAGTGCTCTCGCAAAATCCGGAAAGTACATCATTTTAGTAGATGGTACTTTAACTTTCAACTCCTTACAGAGCGTAAAAGCAACGGATAAAACCGTAATTGGGTTGAAAGGTGCCAAAATTTATGCTCCCGGACAATCTTCTTCCGCTTCCGGAGCTATTTATTTCAAAGACGGATCTAAGAACATTATTATACGGAACTTAACATTTGAAGGTCCCGGAGCATACGATTGCGATGGAGACGACCTCTTATGTTTTGACGGAGTAACTAATGCTTGGGTCGATCACTGTGACTTTCAAGATGGTTGTGACGGAAACTTTGACAACAAAGGTAATACCGACAATATTACAGTGTCTTGGTGTCGTTTTCGTTACCTTAAAGAACCAAAAGCAGGAGGTTCGGGAGGTTCTGACGACCACCGTTATACCAACCTTATTGGATCAAATTCTTCAGACAAACCAAGTGATGGAAAATACAATATAACATGGGCTTATTGCTGGTGGGACGAAGGTTGTGTAGAGCGTATGACTCGTTGTCGTAACGCTAATTTACACTTCTTGAATTGTTATTGGAAATCTTCGGTAGCAAAATGCTACATTGGACCAGAAAATGTAACCTGCTATCTTGATGGTTGTACCATGGAAGGTAGTATTAGCACTGCTAACCGTTTTAAAAGTTATGGGGGAACAAATGGTTTAAAATCTGTGGATTGTTCTGGTGTTCCAAGCAACACCGGATCTGTTTCCGCACCTTCTTACTCTTACACACCATTAAGTGCTGCAGAAGCAAAAACAGCCGTTACGAACACTACTTGTGGAGCAGGAGCAACGCTGAATGTATCTGTAAGCGGTTCTACCGTAACAGTTCTAAGTCCTTGTAATTCGACATCATACACAATTACATTCAATGCAAATGGTGGTTCGGGAACAATGGCAAATCAAACAGTGTATGAAAATATGGCAACAACCATCAATGCAAATGCTTTCACAAGAAGTGGTTATGCATTCCAAGGTTGGGCTACATCTTCAGGAAGTTCAACTGTAACTTATACCAATAAAGCTTCGATTACTCTAACCAAAAACATCACTTTATATGCGGTTTGGAAAGAAGCTCAAACATATACTGTCACATTCAACGCAAATGGAGGATCTTGTAGCACAACATCTCTCACTTACACCGATGGAGGAGATCCATTGACACTTCCAATTCCTACACTAAACGGAATGGTTTGTACAGGTTGGTTTACCGCTGCTTCGGGAGGAACAAAAGTTGGTGCTGCAGGAGCAGATTATACTCCAACTGCGAACGTTACTCTTTATGCACAATGGGCTGAAGCACCTCCATGCTTTGTTCCGGGAACAGCAACTTTAGGTTCAGGAAAAACAGCTACACTTGCAGATGGTACAAAAGTAACAATGGAATCTTGTACAGTTAATGAAACAAATGTAGCTGTAGGTGCGTCTATCTTATTTGAATTCCCAAATACCATTTCTGCATTTAGTTTCACAGCAACATGCGGTAGTGATGGAAAAAATAATTATTACAGTCTGAACGGCAATGACGAAGTAGCCTTAGCAGCAAGTACAAAAGCCGCACAAACGTATGAAATTCCTATTTCTGGAAATGTTACATCTGTAAAAATCAGAAAAAGTGGAACAACTCCTACTATTTCTGAAATTTGTTATTCATTGAATGGTTCTTCTTCTGCTACTACTTACACCATTACCTACAACACGAATGGTGGATCTGCTATCGCACAAACTACAGGCGTTACAAAATTACCAAATCCACTTCCAACTCCTACAAAAAGTGGAGCTACTTTCGAAGGTTGGTACACCAACTCAGGATTAACAGTAGCGGCAGTTGCTGGCAGTACGATTAGTGCAAACACTACCCTCTATGCTAAATGGGCAACAAATTCCACTTACAACGTAACTGTTAATGCAGCTACAAATGGAACAGTGTCTGCAAGCAAAACCACAGGTGTCAACGAAGGTGAAACTATCACACTCACAGTTACACCAGCTACAGGTTATAAAGTAGGAACAATCACTGTTAAAGATGCGTCTGATAACAATATCACACTCTCTGATAACAAATTCATCATGCCGGCTTCAAATGTCACAATCTCTGCGACATTCACTCAAATTAGCACAGGTAGCGGAGGATGTGAAGAAGGAACCGTTGGAATCATCACAACTACAGGTGCAAGTGGTGAAGGGGAACGAACAATGCAAACTGTGGACAACATTACAGTTACTCATCAAGTAGTATCTACAACATCTGGAGCCATTGCAGAATATACCAATAGCGATAAAGCAATGTATTACGCATCTTCTACGGCAATATATTCAAAAGGTGCATACAAATGGAATGTAAACACAAATTCAATAGATATTGAGACTGCTAATAACACAGTGGGGTATCAAGTAGATGTTGCAGATGGATTTACTTATAGTTTGTCTTCTTTAGATTTCCAAATGGCAGCTTCTTGTGCAATGGTATACAAAATTGCTATTTGCAATTCAACAGAAACATTATACTTAAGCGATGAATTTACTATCACAAATTATAATAAAGCAACTGCTATAAATTATAATCAAAAAATAGATTTATCTGGAAATAGTAAAGTTCAAAGTCTAACAGGCTCTTTTGTGGTAAAAGTCTATTTAAAATTCGGTAGTACAGGTAAATACTTCTGTTTTCCAAACTTTACTATCACTGGTAATGTTTGCTCTACTGCCACTTCTTCTTGTACAAAACCTACATTCGCTTGGACTACAGCACCTGCTGATGGTAAAGTAGGAAATGCAGACATCACGTTGGGTGTAAACAAAGGTTCTAGCACAGGAGAAGTGACCTACACATCAAGCGACCCATCTGTGGCTACAGTTATAGATGGCAAGTTACACTATGTAGCACCTGGTACTACTACAATCACTGCTACGTTAGCAACTGATGGTACATATTGCGAATCTTCTCTCGCAGAAGAAATTGAGGTTACATTATCTACTTACACACTATCTTACAACCTAAATGGTCACGGTACAGCAATTGCTAATGCTATTGTAAATACCTTGCCTAATCCATTACCTGAACCAACTGAAGCAGGATGGACTTTCGATGGATGGTACACGAATGAAAGCCTCACAACTCCAGCAACACCGGGAGCTACCATATCGGCAAATACTACACTCTATGCAAAATGGGTAGAAAATACGTACAATGTAACGATTAACTCGGCTACTAACGGTTCTGTTTCTGTAAACAAAACAGAAGGAATAAAAGCAAATGAAACAGTTACTTTGACAATTTCGCCAAATGCTAACTATGAACTTGAATCGTTGGTTGTAAAAGATGCATCGAACAAAGATGTTACTGTAACAAATAACACTTTCTCAATGCCATCAAGCAATGTAACAATATCGGCGACATTTGCTCAAAAATCACCTACCCTTGTTCTTACAAGTGGTTCGGCAAGCCAAACAGTCAATGTTAATGCCGCTATTTCTACTATTAAATACACAGCAAGCGGTTCGGCTGCTTCTATCAAAGTAGACGGTCTGCCTAATGGTGTGACGGCTACTATCAGCGGTCTTGTTGCTACTATTAGCGGTAAACCTTCTGAAGTTGGTACGTTCAACTTCTCTGTTACGGCTACAAACAACGAAAGCAAAACTACTGTTTTATCAGGTAAAATCGTTGTCAATGCTGTTGCTCCGGTAATTACTAAACCTGCAAGCACAACGATTTCTGCTACGCAAGGTGTGGCTATCACGCCGATAACGTTCTCGTCTGATGTTGCTGCAACTTTCAACGTTACGGGATTACCTGAAGGACTTTCTGCTACTACTGCTGCTGACGGAAAATCTGTTACTATCAGCGGTACGCCTACCGGTTATGGTTCTTCTAACTTTACCGTTTCGGCTACTGCTTATGGAAAAACTTCTTCTGTCTCTGGTAGCGTAACTGTTGCTCAAAAATTACCTACCCTTGT